>JBFFNX010000421.1:0-1508 GCA_041562995.1 Desulfurivibrionaceae bacterium | reverse complement strand
GATTGTGTTATAATGACTCCGGTCGTTCATTTATAGATGAGAAAAGAAAGCATGTGGCAACATACTGTTAAAAAAGAAGTTTCTTTTGCTGGCGTTGGTCTCCATAGCGGTAAGCCCGTAAAGATGGTGGTGAAACCGGCCGCGGCCAATACCGGAATCCGTTTCAAACGGGTTGATCTGGGTAAGGATGCCATTGTTCGTGCCTCCATGCGCAGGGTGAGTGACACCACCCTGGCAACCTCGCTGTCCAAAAAAGACGTCTTTGTTGGTACTACGGAGCATCTCCTTGCAGCCCTTTCGGGTTTAGGGATCGATAATGTTCTGGTGGAGCTGAACAGCGACGAATTACCCATCATGGATGGCAGTGCCGGTCCCTTTGTCCAGGTTCTGAAGAAAAACAGAAAGGTGCAGAAGGCCA
The DNA here is from genome assembly GCA_041562995.1 of Desulfurivibrionaceae bacterium. Lineage (GTDB taxonomy): Bacteria > Desulfobacterota > Desulfobulbia > Desulfobulbales > SURF-16 > BM506. The sequence continues at coordinate 1,090 of JBFFNX010000421.1, read as the reverse complement.
GTCGACTGATGATGAAAATCACCAAGGAGTTGACCTTTAAAGCCGGTGATACCGAGATTCATATCAAGCCCTTTGACGGCTTTAAGGTTACCAGCAAGGTTCAGTTTGATCATCCGGTTATCAAGAGTCAGTCTTATACCGTGGAGCTTGATCATGACTCCTTTGTTAAGGAGATTTCCTCAGCCCGCACCTTTGGCTTCCTTGAGCAGGTTGAGTATCTGCGTGCCAACGGCAAGGCCTTGGGCGGTTCCTTGGAAAATGCTGTTGTTATTGATCGTGATGGTATTGTTAATGCCGAGGGCCTTCGCTTTGCCGATGAATTTGCCCGCCATAAGATTCTTGATTTGGTAGGGGATCTCGCTCTGCTTGGCTGTCCTCTCTTGGGTCATATCACCGCATCCCGCGGTGGTCATACTCAGCATGTCGCCTTCATGAGAATGTTGGCTGATAATCCCCATTGCTGGGAACTTGTGAAACGTAGTGAAGATGGCAAGGAAAGTGTTATGGATAAAATGCGGATGGCCACCAAGGCTGCAGGGAAAATTGTACTCCCCTTTCTTCTGCCACCAGTGCCCGGTCTCCGCTCTCCCAAAATCGCCTGCTGATTTGCCACATTCTCGAAGTTGATACAAAAAAAAGCCCTGAAGAATAATTCTTCAGGGCTTTTTTTTTGTACTCTCAATAAGAAAAATTTTGAGGACGACTTTTAACTGTCCTTTTCCAGGCTCGCTGTCAGCTCTTCTTTTTCCTCAAGCATGGCGTTGTGGCCGGCTGCAATGGCATCACTGAGGGCCGACTTCTTCTCGTCCAGAAAATCCTTGCCGCTGTTGACCATCTCAGTGCCCTGCTCGATGAGGTCTCTGCCCTTATTGATTAAATGCTTTCCTCGATCAGCGATATCCTCAGCAGAACCGCGAAGGCTTTCTGGTAAATGGCGTGTTTTGTCTCTTAGGTCATTTCCATAGTCAGAAAGCATTTCTCTCGTTTCAGTACCGGTTTTTGGGGCATAGAGCAAGGCAAGGCCTGCGCCGATGACGGTACCGGTGAGAAAAGAAAGTAGGGTTGTTCCTGAGCTGCAGCAATCATCTCT
>JBFFNX010000420.1:0-1516 GCA_041562995.1 Desulfurivibrionaceae bacterium | reverse complement strand
TGGTTCGGGGCCGGAATCAATGAGCTTGATCAGCAGGTGGCCTACCGCTACGAGGACCACGTCATCCTGCTCTTTGTCGGCGTCAGCTGTCTTGCCATGATGGCCCTGGTCCCACGCCTCTGCTGGCCCCTGGCTGCCTACCCAAGCCTCGGTCTGTTGCCGGTCATGGCCATGATAGCCCTGGATAATATGGGTTGGCACGGCGCCTTTTCCAGCCGTCATCTCTTTGGCCACTATGGCTATCTGGCCTGGCCCCTGGCCTTTGTTCTTTTCTATTGCTGCCTCTTTCTCGGCCGGGAAAAGTTGCCAGGCAGGCTCCTGAGGCTGACCCACATCGGCGGCCTGTTGCTTGAGGTTTTGATTGTCGCCTCTGAGGTGGCCTGGCAGGTTCACGTCTTAACCTACGGCGCCGGAAGCTGGACCCGCATCGCCTGGGGTCTGGTACCGGTGGCCTTTGTTAAGTTCATCCATCGCAGCACCGTCAATATGTATTGGCCCCTCCGCGACTATGGTAGGGAGTATAAGGAGCGGGCCTCAGTCATCATCCTAGCCCTGGTCTGGATCTGGCTGCTGGCCGGTTGCTTTGTGAGCCGGGGCAATGCCACGCCTCTACCCTTTATCCCGTTATTCAACCCCTTGGAGCTCAGCCAGCTCCTGGTTATGCTGGTGATGACGGTCTGGGCCCTGGGCCACCGTGATTTTGTCACCTCCAGAATTCCCGGCGCCACCTTGGCCGCCCTGGGCGGGGGGACATTTTTTATCTGGATCAACTCGGTGCTGGCCCGGGCCATCCATCAGCTGCGCGGCATCCGTTTTGATCTGGAGCATATGCTTAATTCCCAGTTTTACCAAGCCTCGGTGGCCATTCTCTGGTGCCTCATCTCCCTGGTACTGATGGTCTCAGCCAGCCGCAGGCAGAGCAGGATCGTCTGGTTTGTGGGCAGCGGCTTGATCGCTATTACGGTGGCCAAGCTCTTTTTCGTTGATTTGGCCCAGAGCGCTACTATTGAACGGATCGTGTCCTTTTTGGCGGTGGGTATTTTGCTCATGGTCATCGGCTATTTTTCACCCCTGCCGCCATTACGCACCATGCAAAGCACGGAGGTCTCATGAGAGCCGTTTTCCTTCTTTTCCCCCTCTTCTTGACCTCCCTGGCCTGGGCCGGGGAGGATGTGAAGCCTCTGCATCGCGCCGATTTCGCCTATGGCATGGAACTCTCTGTCAGCGGCCAGGGAGCCATTTACGGCCTGCCGGTGCCGGCCATGGTCTATCAGTCCTGCACCAGGGCTGATCTTGGTGATCTCCGGGTCTTTAATGCCCAAGGCGTGGTGCCCCATCTTCTCCGACCCCAGCTCAGCAAGAAGAACAGTCCACAGCCGGTGGACCTGCCCTTTTTTTCGCTGCTGGCTGAGGGTACGAACAATAAACTTCCCCCCCACCTCCATATTGCCACGGACAGCAAGGGCACCATTATTGATATCCGCCAGGGCCAAACGGACATCCCTGCCACGGTGGT
>JBFFNX010000419.1:0-1517 GCA_041562995.1 Desulfurivibrionaceae bacterium | reverse complement strand
GGCCTCCATGAATCTCCTGCGTATCGGTTTTACCCCGATAACGGTGATTTATCCTGAAGATTTATCCCATAAAAGTTTTTACCGTCCCTGGCTCGACACCTATCGCATTGTTTATTATTTCACCCTGGAACTTCTAAGGCGGATCTTTACCAACGAAGGGCGGCGGGAATTACAGAACCTACGAAATTATGTCAAGAGTTGCAGTGACTGGCCTCGGTATTATTTGCTGTCTCGGCCAAGGAGTCGATAAGGTCTGGCCCAGGGTTAGGGCCGGGGACACGGATTTCCGTGAGATCTCCCTGCCCGGTTTTGATCAGTTCCAAAATCGAATTGGTGGTCAGGTTGCAGATCATCTCCTGGCCCATTCCTCGTCACTTTCCCCGCGTGTCTCCCGTCATGAGCGCCTGGGTTGGCTGGCTGCCAGCGAGGCCCTTGCCGATGCGGCTTGGCCAGCCGGCCTCTATCAGGACCACGAAATAGGTGTCGCCGCCGGTGTTGGGGCGTCGGGCATGCTGGAGGCCGAGGAGTGGGTCGCCCGCCGTGATGACCCGCAGCGTTTTGCTCCGGCCTGGAAGCTTCATAGCTACCCGGCCTCGTCCCTGGCTGATTTTCTGGCCGCCACCTTGGCTTTTTCCGGACCCCGTTTTTCCATCGCCACAGCCTGCTCCTCCTCTGCCACCTCCCTCGGTTTTGCTGCTGACGCCATTAGAAAAGGACGAGCCAAGGCCTTCATGGTGGCCGGTGCTGAAGGCTTAAGCCGCTTGACCTATGCCGGCTTTCACAGCCTGCATTCCATCGCCCCTGAACGGTGTCAGCCCTTTGATAAAAACAGAAAGGGGATTTTTCTGGGCGAGGGCGCCGGTGTCCTTGTCCTGGAGGACTGGCATGGGGCCAAGGCGAGGGGCGCCAAGATCTATGGCGAGGTCCTTTCCTGGGGATTGAGCTCCGACGCCCATCACATGACCGCCCCCCATCCCGAGGGACGCGGTGCTGTATTGGCCATGGAGCAGGCCTTGTATCGTGCCGGGCTGTTGCCCCAGGCGGTTGATTATATTAACCTCCATGGCACCGGTACTATCCAGAATGATCTTGCCGAGACCAAGGCGGTGGAGCGGGTATTTGCTGGTCATGCCGATACTCTTTGCCTCTCCTCAACAAAATCGATGACCGGCCATTGTCTGGGCGCCGCCGGAGCCATCGAGTCTGTTTTCTCCCTGCTGGCCCTCTATCATAACGAGGTCCCCCCCACAGCCGGTCTGGAAACGCCGGATGAGCAATGTGCGCTGAACTATCTTGCCGGTCAGGGTAAATCATTGCCGGCGATGAAATATGTCATGAACAACGTCTTGGCCTTTGGCGGCAATAATGTTGCCCTGCTGTTTGGCAAAGACGGCGAGGGGAATCATGACGACTAAGGTCTATATCAGCGGCATGGCTTGTCTGACTGCCTATGGCCTGCACCTGGATGATCTCGTCTGTGGTCTTGCCAGCCATCCGGCCCTGACCGAGGTTCTTCC
>JBFFNX010000418.1:0-1561 GCA_041562995.1 Desulfurivibrionaceae bacterium | reverse complement strand
CGCAACATCAATGGTATCGAATGCATCCTTGGTGAGGAGCTGTACCGGGATTTCTTCGCCTTTAAAGTTGAGCTTCTTGCCAACCGAACGTTCGGAGGCCAACACTCGCAGCTCTTTGAGAGGGAAGTTTCTTCGGGCAAGGACATCAAGCATCGCACCACCGACAGCACCTGTGGCACCTGCAATAGCAACATTAAACTTACGGTCAGACTGACTCATTTTAAACCCCTTACTTACAGAGAAACAAACCCGTCTCTGAATATCATTACTAAATTATGTTATTAAATTAAAAAATCTAAAATCTCATTACGGGACACGATTTTCAATGTCCTTTCTCCAGATAAATCAGCCGATTCAAGGCGTTCAGATAAGCCTTCGCCGCGGCAGTAATAATGTCTGGATCTGCACCTTGACCGATAACAACCCGCCCTTTATCTTCAACCCGGACCATTACTTCGCCCTGGGCATCGGTGCCGCCGGTTATTGAATTAACAGAGAAGAACAGCAGTTTACTCTTGGTACCAGTAAGCTCGGCAATTGACCTGAAGGTTGCATCGATAGGTCCAATACCGATGGCGGCCTTCTCGACTTCTTTGCCATCAATTTCCAATCTTACGCCAGCGGTGGGCATTACCCTGCTGCCACTCATAACTCCGAGAGTTCGCAGTGAATAAGCCTCGGGGATCCGCAAGACCTCATCCATCAGGATAGCTTCGAGATCTTCATCAAACATTTCCTTCTTAACATCAGCCAGTTCCTTGAACCGGTCAAAAACTCTGTTCAATTCCTCATCAGAGAGACTGTAGCCCATAGAATCAATACGATCTTTTAAGGCGTGTCTACCTGAATGTTTGCCAAGAACCAGATTGCCCTTCGAAAGCCCGATATCGATCGGGTTCATGATTTCGTAGGTAGTGCGCTCCTTAAGCATGCCATCCTGATGAATGCCTGATTCGTGGGCGAAGGCATTGGCGCCGACAATGGCCTTATTAGGCTGAACGGGTATTCCTGTAATGGTGCTAACCAGACGACTGGCCGGATAAATATGCTCGGTAACGATATTGGTCTCCACCGTCATCCGGTCGGCGCGAGTACGAATGACCATGGCCAACTCTTCCATGGCTGTATTACCGGCTCTTTCCCCCAAACCGTTCAGTGTGCACTCAACCTGCCGGGCACCATTTTTGATAGCGGCCAGGGAATTGGCCACCGCTAAGCCCAGATCATTGTGGCAATGGACACTGAGCACCGCTTTATCAATATTAGGGATATTTTCCATCAAATAACGGATTTGGGCACCGTGTTCTTCAGGCAAGGCGTATCCAGTCGTATCGGGAAAATTGAGGGTTGTAGCACCGGCCTCAATAACCGCTTCAAAGACCTGACAGACAAAATCAAGGTCACTACGAGAGCCGTCTTCCGCGGAAAATTCCACATTGGAAGTGTAGGAAGCGGCATGTTTGACCGATTCAATGGCCCTGGACAACACCTCTTCCCTGCTCATCTTGAGCTTATACTTCATATGAATTTCAGAAGTGGCCAAAAAAACATGGATACGCGG
>JBFFNX010000417.1:0-1564 GCA_041562995.1 Desulfurivibrionaceae bacterium | reverse complement strand
CAGGGGGGTGGCGCAGGCCGGGCACACAGAAGGCATGGTGACAGGCACGGCATTGCTGTGGCGTCTTTCCACCACCGGTTTTACCACCTCAGGGATAACGTCACCGGCCCGCTGGATGAGGACGGTGTCGCCAAGATGGAGATCCTTTCGTCGTATTTCATCCTCGTTATGGAGAGTGGCGCGGCTGACCACCACCCCGGCAATGGCTACCGGTTCGAGAATGGCCACCGGGGTTATGGCGCCGGTGCGCCCCACCTGAAATTCAACATCGCGCAAGATCGTGGTGGCCTGGGAGGCCGGAAATTTGGAGGCGATGGCCCAGCGCGGACTGCGGGCCTTATTGCCCAAGCGGCGCTGGAGCTCGAAATCGTCAACCTTGACCACCATGCCGTCGATATCATAGGGCAGCTCAGGGCGCAGCTTGGTCAGATAATGGTAATGGCCAATAACCTCGGTCATATCAGCACAGGTCTTGATGAGGGGGTTGATTTTAAAGCCGAGACCAGCCAGATAGGTGAAGAGCGCAGACTGGCTGGTGACCGGGACCTGGGAAGGATCGCTGACGCCATAGGCGAAAAAATCAAGGGGCCGCTTGGCGGTCAGGCGCGAGTCGAGTTGGCGCAAGGAGCCTGCCGCGGCATTCCGGGGGTTGGCAAAGAGGGGCTCGCCTGCCTCGCCGCGCATGATATTGAGGGCGTTGAAATCGGCCAGGGCAATAAACACCTCGCCGCGCACCTCAAGGCGGCCTGGATGGGACTGCGACAGGGAAAGGGGAATGGCGCCAATGGTCCTGATATTGGCGGTGATGTCCTCACCGGTCCGCCCGTCACCCCGGGTAGAGGCCTGGATCAGGATGCCATCTTGGTAGACAAGCTCCACGGCCAGACCATCGAGCTTTGGCTCAGCCACATAACTGAAGCTGGTGACGTCGGGCAGGAAACGCTGGAGCTTGCCTTCAAAGGCGCGCAGGTCGTCATCGGAAAAGCTGTTTTCCAGGCTGAGCATGGCGTGGCTATGGGCCACGGTGCTTAAACCGTCAAGGGGGGCCGATCCCACCCGCTGGCTCGGTGAATCCGCACTGATCAGCTGGGGAAACTCCTCCTCAAGCTTAAGGAGCTCTTGGAAAAGGAGGTCATATTCGCCATCGGAAATGAGAGGATTATCCAGGACATAATACTGATGGGCATGATGGTGGAGCTCCTGGCGCAGAATGGCAAGGCGCTGGCGGGCTTGGCTTTCACTGGTCATGCGACTTATTTTTTCTCCAGGAGGACGCCGGCCTTGGCAATATTCTCATGGGGCAATTCGTCGATGAAGATGAGAATGGACTCTTTGGGCTTACCCGCAGCCTTGGCAATAACATCGGTTACCCCCTTACAGATTTCGGCCTTTTGCTCTCTGTTGAGTGAACCGGCAACACGGATATTGACATAGGGCATGGTGAATCTCCTTTTAGAATTGAGATGGGCAAGATAGTATAATTTTAGCAATTTATCTGAAACAGATGGGGATCACAAGTCAAAGGCGGAGCCATGACCACAAAAAAAAGATTAGAGGAACTCTG
>JBFFNX010000416.1:0-1573 GCA_041562995.1 Desulfurivibrionaceae bacterium | reverse complement strand
ACAGGGCCATGCCGAAGTCGCAGATTTTCAGCTGGTCATCATCGGTGATCAGCAGATTCTGGGGCTTGATGTCGCGGTGGATAACGCCGTTATAGTGGAGACAGGCCAGACCGTCGAGGAGCTGTCTGCCATAATGGAGCACCTTGTCGGGCCGGATGATCCGCGAGCGGTTTTCAAGGCGAAAGTCTTCACCGATCATCTCCCCGAGATTATTAGAAAAATACTCCATGACAAAGAAGGGTCGCCCCAGCTCATCTTCATCGCAATCCCAGACATCAACCACGGCCGGATGCTTGATGGCGGCCATGGTCATGGCCTCAGCAATAAAGATCTCGCGCAGGGCGTCCTGACCCAAGACCATTTCCATGGCCTCAAAGGGATCAAGGAGTTTGATGGCCACCACCTTGTTAAGGGTCGGGATGATGGCCTTGTAAATGGCTCCCATGCCGCCCTTGCCCAGTTTGCGAATGATGTGATAACGGCCGATTTTTTGCATGGCTGGCCCTAGAGAAGCCGGCTGGCATTGGTGCTGTGGAAGCCTAACTCCTGAAGGAGAGCCACGGTCTTCGCCACATCATAATCGAGGGCCCTGATCTCCAGACTGTTTGTTTCAGTATTCCACAGACCGTATTTTGCCCTGTTGTTCTTGCCGTCCCTCGGCTGGCCGACACTGCCGACATTGTTGATGTGGCGCCAGCCCTTATTGAGCAGGACCTCGCCTACCTGCGCCTTTTCCGACCAGTATGTCTTGCCGTCGAAAACGTAGCGGCCAAAGGCATGGGTATGGCCGTAAAAGCAGTATTGCTCCGGATAGGTGGCAAAGGTTCTTTCCAGCCTGGTGGGGGAAGGATTCTGAAGATACATGGTCACTGATTCAGGGGGGCAGCCATGGACAAAGCGGGTGTTGTTTTCCACTCGAAAAGACGGCAGGGCGCTGGAAAAGGCGAGGGTTTCCGGGCTCATCAGCTTTTTGACCAGTTCAAGGGAATCCTGGACCACGAAATTAAGACGACGGCAATAGCTCGGACTTTTCAAGGCCAGCTCATGGTTGCCAAGGATAGATTTGGCCCCCCTGGCCATCAGGTTCTGCACGACCTCTTCCGGCTGCGGACCGTAGCCGATATTGTCACCCAGGGTATAGATCTGGTCAACGGCATGGGCATCAATGTCCGCCAGCACCGCCTCTAAGGCCTGGTAGTTGCCGTGGATGTCAGAGAGAATGGCAAGGAGCATAAAAATATCCCGATCAAAAAAATGAGTCTGTCATCTGCACTCCCACCATACCTGGTTGTCGCACTAAATTCAAATTTCGCAAGGCCATGATTTATTGTAAGCGGTAATACTTAAGCAGCTCTAAACGGATGATCGCTCTCCACGAGGTCAAGATTTCTCTTGCATCGTCGGGGTTTCCAGTTTCATATATTTTGCAAATATTCTACCACAGGGAAAGAAGAGTCTATGTGTGAATTTTGTACAAAACATGGTGATGGCAAGGTCTGGTTTAAGAATGCGGCCAATTACGGCAGGGACCTGATCTCTGATCTTGGGCGGCGCGGCTATATCAAGGGTTTTT
>JBFFNX010000415.1:0-1586 GCA_041562995.1 Desulfurivibrionaceae bacterium | reverse complement strand
TCCAGTCCTCTCTCACTGTGTTGAGAAAGAGGGTCTTTTCCTCAACGAGTTTCTGGAACGGCAGGCCAATGACCTGTTGGGCTTTTTCCTTGCTGGAGAAATCAGGGGCTGCATAGTCTGCTGCATTGTAACGGGCCAAAATAGTTCTCAGTTTTACCCGGGCATCCTGGCCTTTGTTGATGGCGGATCCTAAGATTCGCAGGGTCTCTTCAGGGGCGTGGAAGAAGGAACCATGGCTGGCAATGGAGTAATCCCAACGCCACTGGGCATGCCTGATGTCCTGCTGAATTGCCTTCATCTCCGCCTCTGTAGCACCGAGCTCCCAGGCCTTTCCTGCTTCAAGATGGGCCTTGGCAATGACATCCATGGCCGTTTTTGACAACTCATCCTTGCGCTCAAGTTTTCTAGCAATGGTAGCCCGCAGCGTTTTTTCATCTTCACTGTGGCAATTAAGGCAGGTGTTGGCGATGTTATCCATGGGGCTGCCGACATTATGGGACGAATACTTGACACCACCCTCACGAACATAGGGCATATGACAATCAGCACAGGACACGCCGTTCAAGGCATGGGCGCCGGTCTTGAAAAGTTCATATCCCGGATGCTGCGCTTTCAGCATAGCAGTCTTGCTGATTTTGTGGGTCCAGTCGGCAAAATTGATATCATCGTAATATTTTTCCATGTCTTCAACAGCAAAACCGTTTGCCCAGGGGAAGGTGACGACCTTGGCTACCTTCTTCTCGCCGTTTTTATCGGTCCATTCTGTGGGCTTAAAGTAATATTCAGCATGGCACTGGGCACAGACCAGGGTGCGCATATCCTGGTGCGTTGCATCTGCAGCCTTCAGGCTGCCTTCCGCATCAAGGGCCCTTTTCAGGTGGGGGCGCGTGATGTTGAGCCGCATGGTCTCATTGTCATGGCAGTCGGCACAGCCAACCGGATTGGCAATCTCGTTGCCGAACCGGGCCCATTTGCCGGTGAAATAATCCAGCTCGCCTTTTTCCTCCATCAAACGGGGAACATCTGGGGATTTACAGGTCCAGCAGGCAGTGGGCATGGGCCCTGTCTTGCCGTCTGTCGGGCCGCCTGTGCGAAGAGTATTGATATTATCCTCCAGCATATAGGCATGGCCGCGGGGCGCGTTGTAGTCCTTGGAGAATCCATAGCCGGCCCACAGCACAACCAGGGCGGGATTTTTTTTCAGCATGTCATCAATCTTGTCGCTTTTTTTGGTTTGGACGTATGAATCGTACTGCCGAGGAAAATGCTTGCTCCATTCGGCACTGATTGTTTCATGGCGTTTTATTTTCGGCACCTCATTAATGATCTTTTGCTCCGCCTTGTTTTCATTTATTGACAGGGCCAATAAAAACAAAGGAACAATTACAACCACTGACCCGATTGTCACCAGTACAGATTTTTTCATTTTTTTATTCTCCCTTGACGTTGGATTATAATTCCTTCACTCCGATATTATCAGGAGTCGCGGTCAGATTGGTGTTGATACCATGGGGAACGTCCCTGTGGCAGTCCCAGCATCTTCTGTCGATGACGGTGTTGCTGCCGGAAACCTGGTATAAACCGCT
>JBFFNX010000414.1:0-1589 GCA_041562995.1 Desulfurivibrionaceae bacterium | reverse complement strand
CGGGCAATAAACGGCACTGTACCGCCGTCAGCCAACAAGGTGGCCACAGCCGCCACTTGGCCGCTCTTGATCTGCAGTTCCCTGGCAATTATTTCCTGATGTTCATTCATGATTGTTTTTTTATTCGTATTTTACCGGCAGCGCTCATTGTTTTTTTGAGTGAGGGCCAACTTACCATGAATTGGTTTTTTATACGAAAAGACCAGCCCGGCTCTTTGCCGCCTAACGAGGAGGAAGAGACAAAGTTTGACGCGGCAACTGCGGAAGAGGTATTGTCTATAAATGGGTGATGATAAGGGGTTGGAATCAAAGTGCAACCTCTGGCAGAGATCATTCCACCGACGGCTTCAGCCATGGAATCTGCCGGGATTGCTCACAAAAACACTATCCAGATTTTTTCCCAAAATCGTGCGGAAATACCAGATGCCAACTCCTGCTGCCCCGACAAAAACCACCAGTTTCGAGCGCCGTACTCCGGACCTTGATGCCCTGACCCACGCCTTTAACGGTTTCATTTATATCTCTTCTCAGGACTATCGCATCCAGTATATGGATGCCAAACTGCAGGATCGTATCGGTTATGACGCCACCGGAGAACACTGTTACAGCGTCATATATGGGCAAAAAGATGTCTGCTCGTGGTGCAACAATGACCAATTGTTCCGCGAGCTGAACCCCATCCGCTTTCAGCTGAAAAACCCCAAGGATGAGCGCTGGTACGATGTCGTCAACACCCCCATTTGCAATGATGATGGCACCTTTTCCAAGCAGACTCTTCTCGTGGATATTAACGAGAGCTATCTTGCCAAGGAAGAGCTCTCCTTGCTGCAGGCCCTTATCAACCGCAGCAATGACGCTATTCTGGTCATCGATGCCGACACCAGTACTTTCCTATACGTCAACGAAAAGGCCTGTTCCCAACTGGGCTACAGTGCTGCCGAGCTTTTGGCTCTCCGGGTCTGCGATATTGCGACGAATGTCGTGGATATGCCTGGCTGGCATAAGCTGGTCGCCCGCATCAAGAAACAAAGCCTTCTCTTTGAAACGGAGCAGATTCGTAAGGATGGCGGACATATCCCTGTTGAGGTAAATGCCAGCTTTGTTGTTCGTCGGGATAAGAATTTTATTATTTCGGTGGCACGCGACATCAGCGAACGCAAAGATCAGAGCCGAGTGCTTCGTGAGGAAAGAAACAAATTTGAATCTTTACTCTCCACCCTGGCAGATGGAATCACCGTTCAGGATCGCGACTTCAAGATTCTTTATCAAAACAAGGTGCACACGGACAAGCAAGGCCTTCATACTGGCGAATACTGCTACCAGGCATATCAACACCGCGAAACAATATGTCCAGGCTGCCTCCTCGTGCAATCCTTTACTGACGGCGAGATTCATCGCCATGTGACCACCGCCGCGACCGAAAAGGGCATCATCCATATGGAGGTCACCTCATGCCCCATGACAGACGCGGAGGGAAAGATTATCGCCGGCATTGAGAGTGTCCGCGATATTACTGCTCAGGTAAAGCTGGAGGAACGGCTTAGGCAAGCCCAGAAGATGGCGGGTATGGGTACCCTGGCTGGCGGCGT
>JBFFNX010000413.1:0-1595 GCA_041562995.1 Desulfurivibrionaceae bacterium | reverse complement strand
CCCATCATGTTTTTAGAATTCATCTCTTGGTTGGCCAATTTGTTGCTAGTCAGGGCGGGGTAATCGGTTATAGGCAACTGGCATGTGTAGTGGAATAGATGGCGTGCCGCTTAGTGCCATGTCGGCTCGTAGTGTTACATGCCGATATCATGGTCGACTAGCTACCCTGTTACAGATTACACCTATTTTTTGTGAAAATGTACAAATTATTCCACATATCAGGCAATTACAGATGGTTTTTATTTTCCCTATTCAGTCCTGAGCGAGCAGGGAGCCGGGCAAGGGGAAAAGCACCCTAAGGGCACTTCCGTTGGGCGCTTGGGCATGTCTGAGTACCCTGCAGGTAGGGCTTAGGCCACCGAGGGGGATAAGCTATGCGAGTTTTCACAATGCCCCCAGGCCAGGCCGAAGGCCAGGGCTGCTTGGGATGCTCTTTTCGCCTGTTTCACTGGCTGGGCAAGCAGACGTCGAAGCGGGCGAACAGGAACAAAGATAAGCGACAAGAAGAGAGACTGAAAGAAGGGGGCTGGTGGATAAGTGAGAGGGGACGGGGAAGCAAGAAGAGAGAAGGGCGGAGCGGAGAGACCTTCTGCGAAAGGGGGATGAGAGTCAAAAATGATGGAGTCAGCACGGGATTAGGGCGGCTTGAGCAGCAAAAAAAACAGGAGCAGCACACCTTCACCCTAAAGGCGAGATATGCTGCTTTACTTCTTGAAATATCGTAGAAATTAGAAGATGGTAAAATAGAAAGACGGAAACCTTTCCCCTCTCACAACCCCTTAGCAAAATCACTCATATCCTGCCTGATTTTCCTATACTGCTCCAGGCTCAAACCAGCCCCCAGGGCAACATTCTCAGCCATCTGGCTGGTCAAGAAATCTCCGGGGCCATGGGCGTCGGCATTCACTGCCAGCTTGGCGCCATACTTCAGGGCCAGGGCGGCCACATGGCCATTGGTCAGGCTATGGCCCTTGCGGCCGGAGAGCTCAAGGAAGATGCCGCGGTCGGCAGCAAGCTTCACATCCTCTTCACTGATCAGGCCGGGATGGGCCAGGACATCAATATCGGCCAGAAGCGAGGCCCTGTTGGTGCCGGGAATGACCGGCTCAACCACGGTTTCACCATGGGCCACAATAACCTGGGCCCCCATGGTGCGGGCCTTGCTGGCCAGTTCGGCGATCAGGCCGGGGGGGACATGGGTCAGCTCGATACCGACCAGAAGCCGGGTCTTGCAATGGGGATTGAGGTCCTTGGCCGCCTGGGCAATGCGCGGGATGAGGAAATCATAATTTGAGGAGTCGGCGTGATCGGTGATGGCAATGGCCTCGTAGCCGAGAATCTCCACCCGGCGCAGGTGTTCAGCCGGAACCAATTCACCGTCACTGAAAAAACAATGGGTATGCAGATCAATCATTTTTTACGTTCTCCTTTTGCGTCAGTTCTGCCCGCAGGGAATTAAAACAGCTTTCGGTGATGGTCACTCTTTCCAGGTCGCCGGGGCTATAGGTGGCCGGGCTATGGAAATTAACAATAAGGTTATGGCTGCTCCGGCCACTCCACTGGCCATGGCCCATCTTGCTTATCCCCTCAATCAT
>JBFFNX010000412.1:0-1613 GCA_041562995.1 Desulfurivibrionaceae bacterium | reverse complement strand
CACGGAAAAATTCTGCATAATCGCCAGATAAGCCATCCCCAGGATGGTGACTGCCAGCAAGACCTCCAGCAGAGTAAAGCCACCGTCTTGCACGATCCCCTCCCGACAACTCACAATTCAACCTCAAGTCGCCATGCTCTGGGCAATATCTCATAGTCTTGACCCAGATAGGATACTGCCAGCACCCCATCCGTCTCATCATATTGCCAGTCAATTTCATCGATGTCGCGCAGCAGAACAATCATTTCAGCGGGATCCGGCGAATAATTCTCATCATAATCAATATTATAAAAATCCAGCTGCTCGGTATAATAAAGCACCTCCTCACCCGGATCATACAGATAGACGGCTAGGACCAGTCCGGCATTCCGCTCCACCAGAGGAGAAGTGGTGACCATCTTCAAGAGGTTTTCCTTGGCAACAATCATCAATTTCTTTTGGCGCTGGTCGTACCGCACGCCATGAACCTGGCGGTGCAGCAGGTCCAGAAAGGAACGCTCCAGCCCAATAACCGCCAGCCGATCCTCGCCTTTTTGAGAGAACTTAATCCCAACATTAAGCACCGAATAAAGCATCGACGTGACCATGACCAGCAGCAGCATGGCCACCATCAACTCAATCAGGGTGACCCCCTTTTGCGACCCTGCCAAATTTATTCTATCAAAATCCGTCAACATCATCAAAAAAAGCCGCCTCGTCTTGCTTGACCTGCTGTAATGATCTCAGCCAAAGTAAAAAAGCAACTAAACTCCAATCTGGAACCATTTCAGTTTATTCAACAACCGGCCGGGCGGTAAGCAGATCGAGCCGGATTCGCTTCACTCGCTCCCCTCTTGCAAAGGTCAACAAAGCCGGGGTCGCGGTGCCCTCCGGATAAAAAAAGATCTCCCCCGGCTCCAGGCTCAGAACATCTTCCTCCCCGAGATTGCAGTCCCTGCTCTCTTTAACAGGCCCGGTCAGCTGAAAGACACAATCCTCCTCTTCGGAAAGCTTAAGGCTTACCGGCTCCCTGCGCGTAACCGCCATCAACTTGGCATAACGTAAGACGGAGCTGAATTCCCTGATCTGCCGCCGGAATTTCATATTGTCGTAAATACGGCCCACGGTCGGGGTTGCCGTCCCGACCATTAGGCCCAGAATAACCATCACTGCCAGAATCTCGAAAAGAGAGAATCCCTTGATGTTAGCTAACACCAAATTTTTTCGATGGCAGCCGCTCATGGCCATCAGGCGATATCATTAATACTGAGAATAACGGAAAGCATCGAAATAACCACAGAGCCGGCAACCAGAGCGATGAGCAGGATAAAAATTGGTTCGATCAGCGCGATTATCCGCTTGGTCTTCATTCGCAAACTGTCTTCGTAATGATCGGCGATCTGACTACAGACAAGACCGACCCGCCCCGAATCCTCGCCAATTGCCAAAAGATCGCCGGCCAGATCAGGCAACAACCCTGCCCCCTTAAGTTTAAGCCCGACCCGCTGGCCTTCCTTCAAGGCCGTGGTGGCCCGATTAAGCAACCGCTGGAATTCACGATTACCGGCAACACCGCTACTGATTTTCAAAGCTGTGGCCAGATGGACGCCGTTGTTAACCAGGACCTCAAGGGT
>JBFFNX010000411.1:0-1620 GCA_041562995.1 Desulfurivibrionaceae bacterium | reverse complement strand
TCGCCAGGTTTATAGCCCCGGTCATGCCAGATAATGAGGCCTTGCCCTGCCATCATCTCAAGCTCGGAAACCACTTCCGGGCTGATAAGGGTGACTGTGGCGCCACAGGCCAGGAGGCCCTTGACCTTGCGCAGGGCAACCTTGCCGCCACCTATCACGGTGCAGGGACGGTTGCGTATATCGACATTGATGGGGAAGTAGGACATATGGGCGAATTCTCTCCAAAGGAATGAACTATTAAACCATGAAACACTATAAACTACCGACAAAGAAATTCAACGAAAACGACAATAATCGCGGAGGAAGCCTGTGTCGCAAGGAAAAATGATCTGTTATTGCTTTGGCTTTTTTGAAGAGGACATCAGGGCCGATGTGGGCCGCCATGACCGCTCCGCCCCCATGGAAAAGATCATGGCCGAGAAGAAGGCCGACGCCTGCCGCTGTGCTGAGGCAAACCCGGCCGGCTGCGGATGCCCGGCCGATGTCCGCTGGGTTGCGGAACAGCATCAAAAAAGGCTGCAGACCTGAGCTGAAGTCTTCCTTTGATCGCTTATCGGTCAGGTGGCAGGAGGATGCGGGGAAATATCTTCTGATAACTGACGGGTTTTCGTTTTGTCAAAAACTAAGGGGCACAGGCTGGCCGTTTAACATGGGCTGGCCGTTTTTGAAGCTGGCTGTCAGGGTGTATTTACCGTTGGCAAGAAGCAGGATGTTTTGGTCGATAAGGCTCTGCAGTTTTTTGCTGCTGGCCCGGGCCGCCTCTTGGTCACAGCTGGGCTCAGGGCGCTCGGCGCAGAGGTGATCCTTGATAAAATTTTTAGCCTGCATGGCCATGAAGTGTTCATCAGCAATAAAATCGGCCTCGGCACTGAGACGACCCAGGAGAAAGAGGGGGTTTAAAATCACCTGCCCTTCGCCGTTAAAGGCTATGTGACCACGGGACAGAGAGCCCCCCTCCGGACTGGTCAGGGAAAGATTTTCAATTCTTATTTCAGGGGATTTGGCCAGCAGGGCCGTGGCATGGCTAGTGAGCAGGCCCAGGGCCATGACTTCGTTATTGCCCGGATTGACCTGCATGGCCTTATAGGCCTCGGTGAGTTTGGCCACGGCTTGGGCATCCAGGTTGTCCAGGCTGATTTTAAGGTTGCTTGGGCCATATTCCTTGTCTGCAAAGCGGAGGTGGTCGAGGTTTATTTCTTCCTCCAGCCGGATAAGCTCCGCCTTTTCACTGCTGGTAATACGGATATTAAGTCCGGTCATGGTTACTCTTTCTTCTCTGCCGTTGTTCCATTGGGCCTCAAACTTTTCCATGGCCGTCAGAACGGTACCCAGGGAAAGCTTGTGGCTTCCCTCCCGCATCTTGACCTGGGTTGTAATGCCTTCAACGACAAGTCTTTCAGCGCCCTGGCCGCTGATCTCAAGGCCTGGGGCATTAAAGTCGAGATCGTAGGTGAGGAGGTTGCTGCCCTCCAGGGAAAGATGTCCCGCAAAGCCTTGCCAGTTGAGGGTGAAGTTGTCGGTGCCCATTGGTATCGTTGTTTGCAGGGGGTTGCCCGTGAATGATACCTCGGTCCGGCTATTTATGGCGGTGAGCACTGTGATGTCGGTGGTTGCAAGCTG
>JBFFNX010000410.1:0-1624 GCA_041562995.1 Desulfurivibrionaceae bacterium | reverse complement strand
TTGGGCTCTGGAGCAGAGCAAGCTGGGCCGGAAAAGCCCCCTGGCCCTGGAAGGAAAAATCGCCCTGGTCACCGGCGGCGGCGGCGCCATTGCCATGGGCATCAGCCGCAAACTTCTTGAGGCCGGGGCCCGGGTCTTTCTCTCCGATATTGACGAGAAGCGGCTGCAGATCGTCCACAGTGCCCTGGCCAGCCGTTATGGCACCATGGTCCGACCCCTTATTATGGATGTCGCGGACCCAGGCTCCGTGCGCCAGGGCTACAGCACCCTTCTGCTTGAGGCCGGCGGCCTTGATATCCTGGTCCCCAATGCCGGCATCGCCCATGTGGCCACCCTGGAAAATCTCGATTCGGCAATCTTTCACAAGGTCCTTGACGTCAACCTCTGCGGTGTCTTTGAGGTGATCAAGGCGGCCATCCCTCTTTTTCGGCGACAAGACACGGGCGGCAATGTTATTATCAACAGTTCAAAAAACGTCTTTGCGCCCGGTGCCTCCTTCGGGGCCTATTCCGCCTCCAAGGCAGGGGCCCATCAGATCGGCAAGATAGCCGCCCTGGAACTGGCGGAGCTGGGGGTGAGGGTCAACATGATCAATGCCGATGCCATCTTTGATGACGGCCCGGTCTCCTCAGGGCTCTGGGATGTGGTGGGACCGGAGCGCATGAAGTCACGAAACCTTGATCCCCAGGGCCTGAAAGAGTATTATCGGCAGCGCAACTTATTAAAGACAGAGGTCTTGGCCGATCATGTGGGTAATGGCGTGGTCTTTTTTGCCAGCAACCAGACCCCCACCACCGGCGCCACTCTCCCCATTGACGGCGGCATCATGGCTGCCTTTCCCAGGTAAAACAACATGGCACAGATACGATCCACAATGGAAATGGTTCTTGAACGGGCCGCCCGCCTCGAGGCGGAGACCCAGGGCACAGAGAGCCTGAGCAAAGAAGAGAAGAGTCGGGAGGGCATGCGCCTTGCTGCGCAATATTTGCGGGGCGAAGAAGTGGATCTGGCGGCTTTACTCACCAAACCGCCGGCGGAAAAAACTCTGCTGGTGCAGGGTGCTCTCACCGCCCTGCTGCGCAATATCACCCTCCCCAGGGAAGAGGAGGACCGGGCCGGGGCCGACAAGGCCATGCAGGGCATGCTGCAACTGGGCCAGGATCCGCAAATGCAGGCTGTTCTTGTGGAAATGAAAAAGCTCCTGGACAACTATCTCCAGCACAAAACAGATCTCCGCAGCCAGCTTGAAAAGCAATTCGCCCAGCAGATAGAGATGCTTGAGCAATCCATGGCTCAAAAAACCGGCGGCCAGGTCAAGCTGGAACCTTCCCAGCATCCCAAATTTGCCGAGGAATGGCAGAAGGTTATGGTGCAACTGAACGAACAGTACGGCAACGCCCTGGATCAGCAAAAGAGCTATATCCAGGAACTCCTCACCAGCTGATGGCCTTGCTGACCCTGCAAAGAGAATCTGCCGCCTCTTCGTGGCCGGACCTGGAAGAGAAGCTGGCCGGCTGGGGTGCTGACCTGGCCCTGGTGGAGCAGAGCCAAGAGAGCCGCACCTATCAAGGCGAGCTGGCCCAGCAGGGCCAGCCCATAACCACCCTCATGGAACTGCAGACCC
>JBFFNX010000409.1:0-1645 GCA_041562995.1 Desulfurivibrionaceae bacterium | reverse complement strand
TGGCAGCTGGCGCAGCGTGTCCCGCAATATTGTCGAGGATTACCGACGCGCCTTTGGCGAAGAGCCGCCAGCTATCTCCGGTATTGCCATCATGACCGATACCGATGATACCGGCGAAGAGGCCACGGCCTGGTATGGCGATATCATCCTTTCCAGGCCGTAACCTCTTTTGTTTTCCGGCGGTGCCCACCTGACCGATGGCCGCTTGTCCCGTTGTCCTCTTGCTGCCCTCGTCCCCTCTTCGCTTCATTTGACCAATTTCCCTTAGTACTATATCTTTTCCAACATCATTAACCCCTGTCTCAGGTGGAGTGGACCATGAAAAAAAATGTGTGGCTGCCCTTGTGTTTGTTGCTGGCCTTGATTCCGGCGCTTAGCTTTGGCCAAGGCGATATTGCGGTGGAGAGTGAGGGCTATGGCGTCTCCCCAAAGGATGCCTTGCTTGCAGCAAAAAGGGAGGCCCTGCAGAAAGGGATCGGCACCCTGCTCATCTCAGAGGTCGAGATTGAAAATTTTGCCTTGAAACGGGACATGGTTCTCTCCAGAACCCTCGATGCTGTGCGCAGTTATAAGATCCTTGCCGAGCGCCAGGAGGGGCAAACCTATTTTGTCTCGATTCGGGCGGTGCTCTCCGAGGCCGATATCCGGCAGGATCTGGCCGCCATGAAGATTCTGCTGGAATCCATGGATAAACCGCGGCTGATGGTTCTGGTGACGGAAGAATCAGGGCGCGGCGCCGAAAACACCATTATCGATTATCTCATCGGCAAAGGACTTACCGTGGTCGATGCCGCCACGGTGGCCGGTCTCATGGCCACCGACAATGCCCTCCGGCACGCCGCCCTTGGCGGTGATGCCCTGGCTGCGGCCCGGATCGGCGCCGATAACGGCGCCGATTATGTTTTGGTGGGCAAGGTGAAGAAGGGGGTGATGAACAGTCAGCTCCTTGAGGGTGCTGGTATGGTTTCCGGCCAGGCATCCATGACCGTCCGGGTTATTAACGCCGTGACCGGTGCCATCATAAGCTCCAAGTCCGCTTCGGCGGGGGCGGCCCACATCTCAACGACAACGGCCCAGGAGGTGGCGACCCAGAAGGTGGCCGCCAAATTGATGGACCAGGAGCTCTTCGAGCAGATAGTTGCCTCTTTTCAGAACATGGTCAACAATGGCAAACCCATTGAGGTCACCTTCCGCAATGTCGATGACTTTCAGACCCAGCAGGAAATCAAGAAGGTCGTGACAGGGCTTGTCGATGTCTCCTTGCAGAACCGGAGTTTCAGCGATGGCCAGCTCTTTTTGTCGGTGCTGTATAAGGGTAATGTCGCTGCCTTTTGCCAGAGAATCAATGGCAAAAGGGTGCCCGGCAAAAAACTTGCTGTTTCGGAGATTGCTGGCAGCAAGGTGGTGGTGCTCTTAAAGTAAGAAGTTCATTAGCCGGCGTTGCATCCTTGAAGATCTGGAAAAGGAGCTTGGTGTGTGTTAAGCCCTTGCATCGTTGAGGCCTGTTATATTATCATCACGCCATGAAAATATTAAAAATTTTTTGGTTGAAAGCCTCCTTTTGTTGCCTCGGTCTGGCCATTTTTTATTGCTCCACGGCCCAAGCTGGATTTTGGAATGATGTCGGCAATGTCATTGATGATGT
>JBFFNX010000408.1:0-1667 GCA_041562995.1 Desulfurivibrionaceae bacterium | reverse complement strand
GTTGCCATGTTGTCGGTGAGCATCTGGATCAACTCCATTCTGGCCATTTTCAACATGCTTCCCATTCCCCCCCTGGACGGCAGCAAGGTACTCATGGGCATTCTCCCCCCCAGGCAGGCCCGCTCTCTTGCCCGTCTGGAAGGTGCCGGATTTATCTTGATCATGATCTTGGCCTTTACCGGTGTACTTGGTAAATTCATCGGCTTTGTCCAAAGCCTGCTTTTTAGTTTTTTCGCAGGCTAACCCCCTATGTCCCTCACTGCTGCCCACACCTTTGCCATCTTTGCTGACGCCCCACGCCTGGTGCATGGCTGCTTCCACCGTCATGGCGGGATCAGTTCTCCCCCCTATGATTCCTTGAATATCAGTTTTGGGGTCGGCGATGATACTGATAATGTTCACCACAACCGTTCTCTGGTCAAAAATGCCCTGGGCTGCGCAACACTGGTTTCGACACGGCAGGTCCATGGCGCCAGGGTGGCTGTTATTCGTGATATTGATGGAGACCAGGAGCTTGAGGGCTACGACGCCCTGATCACCGATATGCCTGGAGTGGCCCTGCTCATCCAACAGGCCGATTGCCAGGCGGTATTACTCCATGACCCACAGAACAAGGTGATTGCCAACATCCATTGCGGCTGGCAGGGCAGTGTGGCCAATATCATCGGGGCCACTTTGGGCCGGATGATTGACGCCTTTGACTCTGATCCGGCCCATATCAAAGCAGCCATTAGTCCGGCCCTCGGCCCCTGTTGCGGCGAGTTTGTCAATTATAGAAAAGAACTACCGGAGAACTTTCACTCCTTTGAAGTACGTGCCAATCATTTTGACTTCCCGGCGATCAGCACCTTGCAGCTCAAGGAGGCTGGTCTTCGTGCTGAGCATATTGAAGTGGCGGGCATCTGTACCCGCTGCAATCAAGATTGGTTTTCCTTCCGCCGCAACAAACAGACAGGGCGTTTCTGCTCTGTCATAGGACTTATGCCATGACCAGTCGCACCGTGGCCATTCGCTGTCTGGTTGAGCAGAACCGTACCCGACAGCCTGTGGACCAGATTCTTGCCTCTCTTCTTGACCGCCATCCCCTCAACGACGACAGGGACAGGCAGCTGGCCATGGCCCTTATCTATGGGGTGCTGCGCCACCGCCAGGAACTGGACGCCTTGCTCCAACATTATTCAACAACAGCCTTAAAAAAGCTCAAGCCCGTGGTCTTACAGGCCCTGCGCATCGGCCTGCTCCAACTCCTCTTCATGGATCGCATTCCTGAATCTGCAGCGGTCAACGAGACCGTTGAAGGCCTGGGCAAGCAGCCTAAATGGCTTAAGGGTTTTGTCAATGGCGTCTTGCGGGCCATGGTGCGTGACAGAGACGCTCTCCCCACGCGCCGGGACGCCTTGCCAGCTGAGGATCGGCTCAACCACCCCCAGTGGCTGGTAACAATGTGGGAGGAGCAATTTGGCCCGGAGCAAGCCCACGCGATCTGCATGGCAAACAATACCGTGCCGCCTCTCAGCCTCCGCATTAATTCCCATAGGGTCAATCGGGATGCTTTTCTCACTGCTCTTAAGGACCTGGGTATTGTTGCCGTGCCCGGCACATACACAAATCAGGCTGTTGTTATCCATGACTTCCATGGCCGGATCGATTCCTTGCCAGGCTATAAT
>JBFFNX010000407.1:0-1702 GCA_041562995.1 Desulfurivibrionaceae bacterium | reverse complement strand
CGTGGTGCCCATGCCAGGCAGGAGGAAGCTGGTTGGCGTGCGGAAGACGAGGCGGAAGGGTAATTTTATTTTAGCTGAAAAGGTGTTTGTAAAAGATGGTTTTGGACTCTAAGGATAAAACAGTTCTTGGTTGGCGGGAGTGGTCATCTCTTCCGGATCTCGGCATTCCCGCAATCAAAGCTAAAGTTGATACGGGTGCACGGACCTCGGCTCTTCATGCCTGTCAACTCGAAACTTTTACCGAAAAAGGGGTACGCAAAGTACGCTTTAAAATCCACCCTTTACAAAAGCGCACCGATATTGTTTTGACCTGTGTTGCAGACGTGTTCGACCAAAGAATGGTGAGCGACTCCGGTGGCCACCGGGAAATGAGGTATGTGATCAAAACCGCCATTAACCTTGGCGGCCATGTGTTTGAGGCTGAAATAACCCTGACGGACAGGGATACCATGCGGTTTCGGATGCTGCTCGGCCGGACCTTTTTAGAACATGGGTTTATTGTCGATTCAGCTTCTTCCTACCGGCAAAATCCCAGGCCCAAGAACCCTTATGGGATTAAAAAGAGAAAAGGAATAGGATGAAAATCTGTATACTCTCTAGGAACAAGGAACTTTATTCAACAGGCAGACTTGTAGCCTCGGCGCGAGAACGCGATCATGAGGTGGATGTTATCGACCCTCTGCGCTGCTATATGAACATCACTTCTCACAAACCTTCGGTTCATTTCAAGGGCGAACCTCTGGAGGGGTATGACGCGGTCATCCCCAGAATTGGTGCTTCCATAACCTTTTACGGCACCGCTGTCGTTCGCCAATTTGAAATGATGGAGGTCTATACCCTCAACGAATCGGTTGCCATCAGCCGGTCACGCGATAAACTGCGCTCACTCCAGCTTCTGGCCAGAAAAGGTATCGGCCTGCCGGTAACAGGTTTTGCCCATTCAACCAAATACACCAACGATCTGATTAGTCTTGTCCATGGAGCGCCGCTGGTTATCAAGCTTCTGGAAGGCACGCAAGGTATTGGTGTTGTCCTGGCTGAAACTCATAATGCCGCTGAAAGTGTTATAGAGGCTTTTCGTGGGCTTAAAGCGAATATTCTCGTCCAGGAATTCATCAAAGAGGCAGGTGCCAAAGATATTCGCTGCTTTGTCGTCGGCAATAAGGTTGTTGCCGCTATGATGAGAACCGGGAAAGAAGGGGATTTCCGCTCGAATATCCATCGCGGTGGATCTGTGAAAAAAATCAAGATAACACCTGAAGAGCGTTCCACCGCCGTCCGGGCAGCCAAAATTATGGGGCTGAGCGTAGCCGGGGTGGATATTCTGAGGTCCAATCATGGCCCTGTGGTTATGGAGGTAAACTCTTCGCCAGGATTGCAGGGCATAGAGAAGGCCTCCGGAATAAATGTCGCCGATATAATCATTGATTTTATCGAGAAAAA
This sequence comes from Desulfurivibrionaceae bacterium, assembly GCA_041562995.1. Taxonomy (GTDB): domain Bacteria; phylum Desulfobacterota; class Desulfobulbia; order Desulfobulbales; family SURF-16; genus BM506. The sequence goes on along the minus strand of JBFFNX010000407.1, from coordinate 259 downwards.
TGCCAAGCCAGGCAAAACAAAAACCAAGGGGAAAGGTTAATTGTTGCCAAGAAGTGCCATTACTGTTGGGCAAACTGAAATAAGGGCAGGGACCCGGGCGACAATTGATATTTCCATCGCCAAGCTCTATACCCACACAGACATGACCATGCCTGTGCACGTGATTCATGGCAAAAAAGCAGGCCCGGTTCTATTCGTCAGTGCCGCAATCCATGGTGATGAGATTAACGGGGTTGAAATTGTGCGACGGCTTCTTAAT
>JBFFNX010000406.1:0-1707 GCA_041562995.1 Desulfurivibrionaceae bacterium | reverse complement strand
ATGAAAGCCGTAGGCGATGAAGTTCTCAAGTATTGTTTGTAATACCGGCTGGTTGCCGACCTGGAGCAGGGGCTTTGGGCAGTTTTGGGTAAGCGGGCCGAGGCGACTTCCCAGGCCACCGGCCATGAGGATGACAGGATTATCCTTTGGGGTGGGGCGTAAGAGCTCATCTAGTATTTCGAGCCCTACCACCCGGTTTTTATTATCCACCACAGGGACTTTTGAAATCTTTAGCAGGCGCATGGCCACCAGCATATCCTGGACACTCTCGTCAGCTTTGAAAGCGGTGGGCCTGGTATTCATGACGTTTTCGATAGGGTCTTCCAACGAGCCCCCTTTAAGGATGGCACGACGGATATCTCCATCTGTTATGGTTCCCAGCAGCGTTTTATTCTCGTCAGTAACCAGGAGGATTTGCAGGGCGACTTGGTCAATAACGCGCATGGACTCAATGATGGAGGTGGAGGGTGAAATCAGAGTCTTTTGCCAATCTTTATACATGGGAACACCTCAAGTTGAGCTTTGGAAAGGGATAGTGTGGAACTCTTTCTTTATGATATCGGCAAGGTTCGTCTTTTCAATAATCTGGGTTATTGTTTTTGCTGTGTGCGCTTGTTCATACGGGTTCATGGTTTGGCTTAATGTGACTTGGAAATCTGCAGACAACGCTGTGCGCATGGCCTGGCTGATATCTTTTGCCTTTGGAACGCAATTAATAACGCTATCGGCTTGGATGCGCCCCTGCTGGCGGTTGCCGATATTGATGGTGGGGACCCGAAAGCTGGGGGCTTCGATAATGCCGCTGGAGGAGTTGCCGATCACTGCCCGGCAGCAGGACATGGCTGAAAGGTAGTTTCTTTGTCCCATGGAGGTGAAGGCCTGACATCGCTCTGGAAACGTCTCTACATGACGGTCGATGAGTTGATTGATGACCCGTCCGTCTGTATCGGCATTGGCCTTGGTGAATATTATTTTCAGATCAGGAAATTCGCTCAGGGCGGTGAGTAATTCCGTGAATTGTTTCCTGGCACTGGCCTGTTCGAGGGTCAGCGGGTGGAAGGTTACAAGGGCAAAATCAAGGTCGGGTGAAAAACCGATGACCTCAGCCAGCTCTTCTGTGCTGAGGAGTGGGCTGGTGTGGATATTTTCAACCCCCAGAGCCCCGACATTAAAGACCCGGGTTGGATCTTCGCCAAGTTGGATGACCCGTTGGCGGTACTCCTCTGTACTGGTAAAATGCAGATGGCTCATCTTGGTAATCGAGTGGCGGATGGGCTCATCAATAACACCATACGTGACTTCGCCTCCGGGGATATGGGCAATCGGGATACGGCTTACCATGGCTGCGGTGGCTGCGCTAAAGGCCTCAAAACGATCCCCCAGGATGACGAAGAGGTCGGGCTGCATACGGTGCAGGGCCTCGGCACAGCCCATGACGCCTAATCCTATGGATTTGCTGATGCCAATGGCTGAGTCTGAACTGAGGAGCATTTCTACCTTCTCGTCAATTCTAAAACCATCCTCTTCAATCGTCCGGTAGGTCAGGCCAAATTCCGGGGCAAGATGCATACCGGAAACCAGCAATTGAAGTTGGCAGTTGTCACTCTTGTGGAGCTCGTCCATTAAGGGTCTCAGGAGTCCATATTCGGCTCGGGTACCGGTGAAGACACAGATCTTCATGATGAGCACCTTAGTGTTGGATTATGT
>JBFFNX010000405.1:0-1708 GCA_041562995.1 Desulfurivibrionaceae bacterium | reverse complement strand
ATGGTTGCCGTATTGCCGTTATCGCCGGTCCCGCCCTCATTGCGGTCATAATCCTCATCATGGCTATACTCCAAGGCCAGGCTGGTGTTTTCCAGGATGGTCATGCGTACAGTTGCCAGATAGCGGTTCTTAGGAAGTTCCAGGGCAAGGGCCTCAGCTGTACCCTGGTAGCCCAGGCAGAAGAGGGTCGCTCTGTCCATAATTTCCGCATTATATCCGACCTCTATGCCCCAGGCCTCAGGGCGGGCAGGTCTGCTATCAAGGCCAAAGCTCATTTCAGCTTTGGCAAAGGAGGCGATCGCCCCGACATACTCGGCAAAGAAATTCACCGGGCCATAGGCCATGAGGATATGACCGGCAAAGCCCGGCACATACTCTGCAATGGTGTCGTCACTCACCACACCGGCCAGATAATCAGCCATACCATCCGTGTCGGCGATGTTATTGAGCCAATCCATACCGATATCATAGGACAGTTCGCCGCTTTGCCGTGCAAATCCAAGATTGGCACCGTAGCTGTCGATCTTATCGTCCTCACCCATCTCGTTGATGTCGCCGTTGAATACATACGCTGAGCCGTACAAGCCCACAGCCTGGAAGGCCACTTGGGCTAGGGTATCGCCAATCTCACCGATCTCAAGGGCAAGGGGATCAGAGACCATGCTGGTCAGATACGACCCAAAGGGCAGATACTTTTTGCCCACAGTAAGGCCAACCGGCAGTTTCTCCCTGTTTCCCAGGGTGATCGTCCCCTCATCAACCTTGAGGTGGTCATCCTCTTCTCCCTCCTCGTAAAGCATGACAAGATGGGCATGGGACCACTCGGTCATGTGGACATCCAGCCCAAGCTCTACTGTGGCGAGGCTTAAATCAGTTGTTTCGTTGTGATCATAGCTTTCGCCGCTAGCTGCTTCAACCTCAATAAGACCACTCAACTCTGCATATTCCTTAATCTTATCTGCTGTGAATTTTATAGATTCTGCCCCAACAGAGGGTTTGTTTCCATCTTCTTCCAGCAGCCGTTCAACCTGGGTCAGGCGCTGAGTTATACTGTCAACAGCAGGACCGCTTGGTTTTTTCGCCAGCCCCTTTTCAGGGTGTAGGCGGGGTTGCTCTCCAACTATCTTTTCCAGGTTTAGAACGCGCTCCTGCAGCAGCCTATTTTGATCTATCAACTCCTGAATCTGTTTTTCCAAGGCACCGTTATCGGCCGCCCAGCCTTGGCTGGGAAGGGCCAGCAATCCAAGGGCCATAATACTCAATGTTTTCTTCATGGTATCTCTCCTTAAAAGACATCTCGTCACACATTTTTTCTAATCGTATTACCAGATGTCTCAACAAGGCGCTCCTTAAAAAGGTGTAGTCCGGCAGATGCCTGCAAAAAGGCAAAAAAAATCCCCGGACCAATTAATATTGATCCGAGGATTCCCTGATTTTCCTCGAATGATTCCAGGCGGCACACCCCTTGTCCTCGGAGGTAGCAGCTACTGCTGCGCCATTTCTCTAGCAACAGCAGAGAGGTCAGAGAAGTTGAGTGACCACGATATGCCACAGACAGCTCTTCACCCTGCATCTTCAGACAGGTTTTCTGACTCCCGGATCAAGCTCCTTTTGCGCCTTCCCAACCTCACGGTCAGTGGCATATCAGCAAAAGTCGTCCCCGGTCACAGCGGCGGGCCCGTCCCGGATTCACACCGGGTTCCCTCTT
>JBFFNX010000404.1:0-1709 GCA_041562995.1 Desulfurivibrionaceae bacterium | reverse complement strand
GATTACCCCAAAGCCGGTACCGGCGGCGATGAGAAACATGATGAGAATCTGGTAACTGACGGCAACCATGGGAGGGGAGCCCCCTAGAATCTGCCCTGTCATCATGCCAGGCAGAGAAACAAGCCCGGTGGTGGCCATGGAATTGATGATCGGCGTGAGACCGGTACGAATGGCCCCTTTCATCTGATCCTGCACGGCCTCGCGCCATTTTTCCCCAAGGATCAGCCGTCCTTCGATCATATTTTTATTGTGAAATATTGTCGTTGTTAAGGTGTCCATGCTCAGCGCCACACCGGTCATGGTATTGCCAAGCATCATGCCTAAGAGGGGAATGGCGTACTGGGGGGTGTACCAGGGTTCGATATCAATAATAATAAACAGGGCAAAGAGGGTGACCGTAAAGGAAGAAAGAAACATGGCCGCCACCCCGAAAAAATAGGACCATTTGCCGGATAAGGGGCGGTGCATTCTACTTGTTACCGCCTGACCGGCACTGAGCAGCATGATAAAGGCCATGATGATTACGGCCCCGGCTGATGCTGCAGCAAAGAGCAGCTTTAAGATCAAGCCCATGAGAAGAAGCTGCACTGTGCAACGCACGGAGGCGATAAAGAGTTGGCGGGTCTGGCCCAGGCGGAGTTTCAGGCTGACAACGCCAAGAATAATAATAAGAACGGCGGCCAGGGAAAGATCAGACGCCGAAAGATGGACAATATTCATCAAATATCCTCCTTAAATTTCTTTTACTTCAGATACTCCATGGTGCGAAAAGCGCAGATGTCTGTGTGCCACCCGAGCGGCCTGGGAGCGATCATGGGTGACCCAGATAACAACGCTATGGTTGACCTGTTGGTATTTTCTTAAAATTCTTTCAACCAGGGTACTGTTGTTTTTATCAAGATTTGCGGTGGGTTCGTCAAGGAGAAGGACTGTCGGCTTATTGCGCAGCAATCGTAATAGGGATAAGCGTTGACGTTCGCCACTGGAGAGGCGGTGGGTTGGGGTATTGAGGATGTCGGCAGTCAAGCCGATTGCGGCCAGCTGCAGGTAAAGACCGGCCCCTTCGCCAGGGAAATGATCTCCAACCTTGGTTAACCACCAACTGCTCTCCGAAGGGAGGAAACCGACTTGACGCCGCCACTGCCAAGGCAGGTAGGAGCTTGATGGTTTGCCCTCCAGGAAGAGTTCACCGGGATTTGGGTCAAGATCTGCCAAGGCCCTGAGAAAGAGCGACTTGCCACAACCTGAATCACCCGTGATGGAGAGACATTCTCCCGACGCAAGTTCCAGGTCAAAGGGTGGTATATCTAAGATTTGTAGTTTTCTAATAGAAAAAAGACTCATGGCAACATGATAGCTCTAAAAAAAATAATGGGCACTGTCTCTTTTTTAGAAACAGTGCCCATTAAAAACGGATTATGTTCAAGTCACCCTTTAGGCTCTCTTGCCCCCAGCAACAGAGTTAAATAACCGCGACATCCTCGGCTTGCAGACCCTTGGTGCTTTCCACCACAGCAAATTCCACTGCTTGTCCCTCCACCAAGGATCGATGGCCTTCACCGCGGATTGACCGGTAATGGACAAAAACATCCGTTCCTTGTTCAGGAATAATAAAACCAAAACCCTTTCTGTCATTAAACCATTTCACTGTGCCAGTCTGACGATTTTCCATGTTTTCCTCCTTAAGAATTGATGGATAAGATAAAGGT
>JBFFNX010000403.1:0-1712 GCA_041562995.1 Desulfurivibrionaceae bacterium | reverse complement strand
TGCCATCTGGCAGGCCGGGGGCTTACCGAACTTAAAGAGGAATTTCCACAGCTGGAAATCAAACGGGTGGATGTGACCCTGCACCCCAAGCAAGCCCTGGAGGCCGGGGTCAGAATGATTCCCTGTCTCATGGCCGGCGGCAAAAAGTTAAGCGGCATCCTGCTCAGTAAGGAGAAAATGCGCAGCTTTATCAAGAAAATCTAAAATACCTTTATCGGATAAACATGAGGGGTAGAGATCCAGCAAAGCCCCTCTCCCACTTTCATCTCACCTTCCCAGCCAACCAGCTACTTATCCGGGCCTCCACCCCCTCCACCTCCCCAAACATCATGGTGCCGTGGATCGCCCCTTGCTCAAAAACAACGAGCTCTGCGCCCTGGCCATGCAGCCGTTCATAAATCGTCACCGCCCCACGCTCCGCCTCCTCTGCACTGGTCAGGATGAGAAGCGGCAGACCTGGCCACTGTTCAAGATGGCTCAGGGTGTCAATCCCTAGATAATCACGCCCCGGCGTCATGAGCACCATGGCCCCAAGCTCCAGCTTGGCCGCAACCACCATGTGCATGGCAACACTGCACCCGACACTGGCCCCTACCACGCCAAGCGGCTGATGGCCATGGCTCCGTAACCACGCCACCGCTGCCAAGCCATCCTTATACATCTGATTAAAAAAGACAGAATCGCGCTCAGCCACCCGAAAATGCTGATCAACACCGGCCGCATCAAGGCGGCTTTCGCCATGACCACGCAGATCAAGAGCCAGGGAACTGATACCCCGTTTCTTCAATGCTGCTGTCAAGGGCTGCCAGCTCTCTTTTTGCCTGTTGAACATATGAAGAAGAAGCACAGCCGGTTGCGAGGTAGCATCGCCCTCTCCCTTCTCATAAAGCCCAACCAAGGGAAAACCATCCGCGGCCTGCAAGGTGATCCTTTCCGCACCAAAAGTGGAACCTGGAAAAACGATAAAACACACCCCCAGGACAAGGGCTGCAAGCCAGCTTCTTTTTGGTTCATCACGGATTGCCGTGCAATCTCTGGATTTAAGGTTTTTGATTTTATTTTTCCCCATCCAGACCTGAGCGAGCAGGGAGCTGGGCAAGGCGAAGAGCATTGCAGCATGTCTGAGCACCCACACCACGGGCATAAACTCCGCGAGTTTCTGCAATGCAGCCTTGATTAGCGGAAGGCGAGTGGTGCCGAAGGCCAGGGCTGTTCGGGGTGCCTTTTTTGGTTCGTTTTTGGGCAAGAAAAAATGACCAAGACAACATTTGAAACAAGAAAATAAATACAGGGGACAGGCCTTCCCATGGTTATCCCTGATGAACCTTATTTTTTGTAGATGTAGCATTATCCCTCCAAAATTCTTAGCAATTGTTGTCTTTCCCCAGAGAGATGATTATCATCTTTGATCAGAATTATTTCCCCCAAGACAAAGGTCTCTCTCTATGGATATCAAATATGGCTTACCGGCAATGAATAAAGGCGAGTGCAACGATGAACGTTCCACAACCTGCGAATTCAGATCGCAACTTCCTGAAATCGTGGACAGCCTGGTCAGCAGCTGCCTTACCCATGACTGTTTTGAACATATCAACGCCGATCCTCTGCCTTCAAGGGAAAAAGCCATTGCTCTCCTCGAGCGCTGCCAGAACATCCTCTTCCCAGGTTATTTCGGCCAGCAGGACATTGATAAGGTCAACCTCAAATACCGG
>JBFFNX010000402.1:0-1718 GCA_041562995.1 Desulfurivibrionaceae bacterium | reverse complement strand
ATGGCGACACCGTCCTTATTCAGCTGCTTGGGGCGGGGCGCGGCCGTACAGAGGGCAGGGTGGTTGCCGTTGTCAAGAGAGGGCTTGAACGCTTGGTGGGGATCTTTGTTGATGGCATTGTCACCCCGGATGACAGCCGTCTGATGCTCACCGTGAACATCGAGGCCGAAGGAAGCCTGGCTGCCAACAATGGCGACGCTGTCATGGTTGCCCTGGATGAATTTCGGGCTGAAAGCCGTTCTGCCACCGGGCGGGTGGTTGAGGTCCTTGGCGATCCTGGATCGGCCAAGGTGCAGATGGAGATGGTTATCCGCAACTTTGAGCTGCCCCATGAGTTTTCCGATGAGGTGAAAGACCAGGTTGCCAAGATCAGTGCCAAGGTCGAGGTGGGGGAGGGGCGTGAGGACCTGCGTGACATCTTCCATGTCACCATTGATGGCGAGACCGCCCGCGATTTTGATGATGCGGTCTGCGTTGAGAAACAAAAAAAGGGCTTTCGCCTCTACGTTTCCATCGCCGATGTCAGCCATTATGTGGAGCCGGGCAGCCCCTTGGATAAAGAGGCGTATCTGCGCGGCACCAGTGTCTATTTTCCGGCCGGGGTTCTGCCCATGCTGCCGGAGCGGCTGTCTAACGGCTTGTGTAGCCTCAACCCTAACGAGGATCGCTACGCCTTTACCGCCATTCTCGACTTTGATGACAGCGGCAAGAGGGTGAAGAGCCGTTTCTGCCGTTCTGTGATTAGGAGTCGATTTCGCCTCACCTACACCCGGGTCTGGGAGATTATCCAGGGGAATCTTGGCGAGGAAGGTGATGAGGAGCTTAAAGGGCCGGTGGACATCATGGCCGAGCTCGGCATCTTGCTGGGCAAGAGACGGATGGGTCGTGGAGCCATTGGCTTTGAGCTGCCTGAGGTCGAGGTTATTGTCGGCGATGATGACCGGGTTGAGGCCCTCTATAAAAGGGAGCGCAATCAGGCCCATAGGCTCATCGAAGAATTCATGCTGGCCGCCAATGAGGCCGTGGCTGACGCCATGGGCCGAGCCGAGGTGGGTATCCTGTACAGGATCCATGAAGCCCCTGATCCGGTGAAGGTGGAGGAGTTTGCCGAGTTTGCCCACTCGTTCCTGGCACCGCTTCCCAAGGCGGCCAGTTCGCCGCAATGGTTTAATGCGGTGCTTGCCAAGGCTGTGGGCACCCCCAAGGAATATATGGTCAACAACCTGTTGCTCAGGGTCATGAAGCAGGCCTGCTACAGCCCCGAGAATGTCGGCCATTTCGGTCTGGCCGCCTCTGATTATTGTCATTTCACCTCACCCATTCGCCGCTATCCTGATCTTCAGGTGCACCGGGCCCTGGCCGGCTGGCTGACTGGAACCAAGCAGTCTGCCAAGGCCAAGGAGAGTCTCGTTGATGCCGGTGATTTCCTGTCAAAGAGGGAGCGGGTTGCCGTGGATGCTGAACGGCAGATGGTCAATCGCCTCAAGGCCCAATATATGGCCAAGCATATCGGCAGCATCTTCCCCGGCATTATCTCCGGGGTCACGGATTGGGGCCTGTTTATTGAGCTTGATGACCTGATGGTCAGTGGCGCTATCGCCTTAACCGATATGACGGGTGATTATTACGTCCTGGAAGAGAAGATGCATCGCCTGGTGGGCAAGCGAACCGGTAAACGCTACCAGCTCGGGGATTTGGTGATCGTGCGGGTGGCCAGT
>JBFFNX010000401.1:0-1719 GCA_041562995.1 Desulfurivibrionaceae bacterium | reverse complement strand
CACGGAAGAGGAGTGTTCCGCTCTGATGCATTCAGCTACGAAGGGCAATGGCGGGATGGCATGAGAAGTGGCAAGGGCACTCTCAAGACGACCGATGCTATCTATCAGGGAGAGTGGGACGTTAATCAAAAGAATGGCCATGGTATAGAAACGTTGCTGTTGCCTGGACTCACAATGAGGTACGAAGGAAGTTGGTATAAAGATAAAAAGCATGGTCATGGTACTTTGAGGATTAGCAACGGCACAATTTATGAGGGTGAGTGGCAGGATGGTTGCAAGCATGGCCAGGGGGTCGAAGTTTCGACCAATTTCGGGGTTCATAGCACCTATGAAGGGGGCTGGAAAAACAACAAGCGTTGGGGGCTGGGCTCCGAGACCACCTTTTTTCAGGGCGTGAAGGCGGTTTATCATGGTGGTTGGAAGAACAACGCAAAATACGGGTATGGTGATGAAAATATCAGTATTGAAGGTAGTGCCAACACGCAAGCTGAAGCAGTCAGCCATAAGATAAAGGTCAGTTTCAGGAAAGAAGGCACATAAAAACAACACGAGCAGCAAAGAATAAATTTCTCAGGCATTTCTCCCTCCTAACAAAGTTCCACGGTTCATGACCCGGCGACATCAGGCAGGATTTTTCCTTGCGGGTCAGCCATGTCTCTGGTTGACCTTGAGCAAAGGGTCTATTAAATTGCCCCGGGGTCCCAATTGTCAGTAATGGGCTAAGGTTCCCCTGATCAAGAGCCAAACGGCCTCATCAGGGCGTGTCCTGCGACCGGCCGGTTGACAATGGCCCGGAGCAGACCCTCTTGCCCCCTTTTTACAAATTATTCTGGATGGGATTATTGCCATGGCAATGTTGGATAAAGTTTTTAAGGCCGCCATCGATCTCAATGCCTCGGATGTGCATATTGCTCCCGGTGAGCCCTTTATGGTGCGCAGGCTGGGTAAAATTGTCAAATTGAAATCACAGAAGCTGACGGCCAAACATACTGTGCAGATCATCCGTGAGGTGTTGACCGAAGAACAGAAAGAGATTCTTGACGAAAAGCTGCAGATTGATTTTGCCTACGAAATAAGCGGGCTGGGCCGGTTCCGCGGCAGCGTAATGATGCATAATAATGGTCTTGGAGCGGTGTTCCGGGTGATTCCGCCGGTGATACCCACTCTGGAGGAGCTGGGACTTCCCGATGTACTTTCCAAGGTTCTGAATCAACATCAGGGTCTGATTCTGGTTACCGGCGGTTCCGGGCATGGTAAGTCAACGACCCTTGCCGCTATCGTTGACCATCTCAATACCCACCGGGCCCATCATATTCTGACGGTTGAAGATCCGATCGAATTTATCCATCCCCTGAAAAAAGGGGTGGTTAATCAACGGCAGCGGGGGCGGGACACCATCTCCTATGGCAATGCCCTGAAAGGGGCGCTGCGGCAAGATCCGGACATTATTGTCATCGGTGAACTGCGGGACCTGGATACCATCGCCTTGGCCATTTCAGCTGCAGAGACCGGCCATCTGGTCATCGGCACTCTCGCCACTTCCAGTGCGGCCAAAACAGTAGATCGGATTTTGGATTCCTTCCCGCCCGGCGAACAGTCCCAGATCAGGGCGATGCTGGCCGAGTCATTGAAGGCGGTTTTTACGCAGCGGCTTTTGCCCAGTGCTGATGGGGAGAAAATGGAACTGGCCCTGGAAGTCCTGATTGGCTCCCTGTCGAT
>JBFFNX010000400.1:0-1725 GCA_041562995.1 Desulfurivibrionaceae bacterium | reverse complement strand
CCTGGCCTTGCTCATCACCGGCCTGGCCCGGCCCCAGCAGGGGATCGAAAAGATTGAACAGATCAGTCAGGGTATCGCCATTGAGATCGTCGTTGATCGCTCCTCCAGCATGGCCGAGACCTTTGCCTATCAGGGCCGGCAAATGAACCGGCTGGAGGCGGTAAAGCTGGCCTTCCACGATTTTGTCCTCGGCAATAACAAAGGGCTGAGCGGCCGGCCCAACGACCTGATCGGCATGGTGGCCTTTGCCCGTTTTGCCGAAACGGTCTGCCCCCTGACCCTGGCCCATGGCGCCGTGGACGGTTTTGTCAAACAGGTGAGGCTGGTGAGCCGCGCTGAGCGCCACGAGGACGGCACGGCCATCGGCGACGGCCTGGCCCTGGCCGCCGCCCGCCTCAGGGACGCCGGCGACGAAGGCAAGGGCAAGGATGGCTATGAGATCAAGAGCAAGATCATCATCCTCTTTACGGACGGCATCCATAATGCCGGCCAGCAGAGCCCCATGCAGGCCGCCGCCCTGGCCAAGGAGTGGGGGATAAAGATCTACACCATTGGCATTGGCGAGGCCAGAAAACGCACCTTCTTCTCCCTGGGCCAGGGCCCTGATGTCGATGTCACGACCCTGAAGGCCCTGGCCGATGAAACAGGCGGCCAGTTCTGGCTGGCCTCGGACGGCGAGGCCCTCCAGGAGATCTACACCACCATCGACCAGCTCGAAAAAAGCGAGATCGAGTCGCTGCGCTACATGGATTACCAAGAGCATTTCAGCAAATTTGTCCTGGCCGGCCTGGCCCTGCTGGCCCTGGCATTGACTCTCGAGTGGAGTGTCCTGGCGGTGCTGCCATGAATTTTCAGTTTCTGGCCAGCACCTCCCTGCTCCTGCTCTGGGGCCTGCCCTTGCTGGCAGCGCTGCTTGTCATCCATGTCCGCCGGCGCCGCCAAAAACTGCGGGTTTTCAGCCGTGGCCCCGGGGCCCTGGGGCCCCGCCGTTTTTGGCTCACCACCCTGCAACGGGCCTGCCTCTTTGCGGCCCTGGCCCTGACCATTATCGCCCTGGCCCGCCCGGCCTGGCAGCAGAAACCCACCACGGTCAAGAGGCAGGGCCGCGACGTGGTCTTTGTCCTTGATGTGTCGCGCTCCATGCTGGCCGAGGACCTCTCGCCCAATCGCCTCGAACGGGCCAAGCTGGCCATCAGCGATTGTGTCGATCGCCTGCAGGGCGACCGGGTCAGCCTGGTGGCCTTTGCCGGTTCCGCCCAGGTGCGCTGTCCCCTCACCCTGGATTACGGCTTTTTCAGCCAGATGCTGGAACGGGTGAGCACCGACATGGAGGTCAAGGGCGGCACCAATATCGGTGACACCCTGCGCCTCGTCCAACAGGAGGTCTTTGATAACCAGATCAAGGCCTATAAGGATATCATCCTGATCACCGATGGCGAAGACCACGAATCCTTCCCGATCAATGCGGCCGAGGCCGTGGGTGACGAGGGGGTCCGCCTCATCGTCATTGGTCTCGGCGATGCGCGCCAGGGCCAACCCATTCCCGTTGTTGACGCCCAGGGCCGGCGGCAAAACCTCACCTACCAGGGCAAAGAGGTCTTTTCCAAACTGGATGCCGACACCCTGGCCAAGATTGCCCTGGCCACCCCGGGCGGCCGCTACCTGCCGGTGGCCACCGGCACCATTGATCTGGGCCAGGTCTATCTTGACCTCATTGCCGGCGAT
>JBFFNX010000399.1:0-1746 GCA_041562995.1 Desulfurivibrionaceae bacterium | reverse complement strand
ATGCTTGCCAAAGGAGCCGGCCACAAAAATTTGCTCCAGATCGCTGAAAGAGAGGTCAACCTGGGCAATGAGGGTGGTCAAAATGGAGTACATGGCCGCCTTGGAGCGCATCATGGCATCAAGATCAACCTGGGTGAAGGTAACGGGCTGACCATCGGCAGCCTCATCGGCCGAGGCCACCACAAATGCCGGACCATCCTTACCAGCAATAAGACGTGCACCGGCAAACTGCTTACGGAACTTGCCCCGCACGTCAATCATCCGCGCCAGATAGAGGGCAGCAACCAGATCAATAATCCCGGAACCGCAGAGCCCTTTGGGCTTCTCCCCTCCCAGCGTTTCATAGGACAGCAGACCGGAGGCAGGATCGATACGAACCTTGTCAATGGCCCCCGGCCCGGCGCGCATGCCCATTTTGGCAATACCGCCTTCCAGGGCCGGGCCAGCAGCGCCGGCACAGGCAATAAGCCATTCCCTATTACCAAGAACCACCTCAGCATTGGTACCAACATCAATGAGCATGGCGGTTCCCCCTCGCTCATCAAGACCACTGGCAATAATACCGGAGATGAGATCGCCGCCAAAATAGCTGCCCACGCTGGGCATGATCCACACCGGCGCCCAGCCATCCATGGCAAGACCCAGGTCCGCGCCATGGCAGATATCCGGGCTATTAACCAGGGGGATATAGGGCTCACGGCAGAGGCTGGCAGCATCGACCTGTAACAGGAAATGGACCATGGTGGTGTTGCCGGAAACAGCCAGGGCACGCATATCCTCAGGAGAGATCCTCGCCTCGGTGCCCAGCTCCTGCAAGAGGATATTAATGCTGGAGACGACAGCCTGGTGCAAGGCCTGCAATCCCATGGCCGTGGCAGCAAAATGGATCCGAGTCAGGATATCGGTGCCGTATTCAATCTGACCATTGGCGATATTGGCCCGGGCCAGGACATTTCCTGTCAGCAGATCGAGCAGGGATGCCTCCAGGTGGGTGGTGCCGAGATCAAGGGCAACGGCGGGCAGGATATCGGTTTTCACCCCCAGAAAATCAACGAGTTCGAAATAACTGCCGCAGTCATTAACCACGGCATGGCCGGCAAAATCTGCCTGCCGAAAAGCCTTGGCAACCCTGATCATGGCCCCATAGGGCACGACCAAAGGGCCCCCACATTTTTCTAAGACATTTTTTTTTAGTCTATCTATATCACCTGTGTTATCTTGCAAACTTGGCTTAGGGCAATCAACGGTGATAAGCTGGACAAGGGACGACATAGATTTCTTTCTTTTTTCTCAGGGGATATGTATGGCGACAAAAGCAGCGGATGACGAGGGGCGGCTGGTGCAAAAAAACAGCCAGTCCCGCATTATTTACCGCACCGATTTCAGGGCATTTTAGCGCCCCACAGACTTTCGATGAAGCCATTTTTTTTAATCGCCTCACCTTACCAAATTCCTCTCTGATCAGCCATGAAAGAAATACTTGCCATCATGCTTGGCGGCGGCCTAGGGGCCACGAGCCGGCACGGCGTCAACATCTTTGTCCAGCGCTTTGCCTGCGGCAATTTCCCCCTCGGCACTATTACCGTAAATATGATCGGCTCCTTTTGCATCGGTCTGTGCGGCGCCCTGCTCGAGCATTATAAGGTCGCAGCCGAATACCGCCTCTTTCTGCTCACCGGGTTTTTCGGCTCCTTTACGACCTTTTCTACCTTTGCCAGAGAAAAGGCGGAACTCCTCAAAGTTGGT
>JBFFNX010000398.1:0-1754 GCA_041562995.1 Desulfurivibrionaceae bacterium | reverse complement strand
GTTCCATCAAAGGCAACTGCGCCAACCGTATCGCACGAAGGAGGTCGTCCATCATTTTGATGTGTGTGTGTATCTCCGGAGCTATGATCGAAAGTTGTGTTTGAGGTATTAGGTGGTGTATCCTCCGAGTGATTGTTTGGCGGCAATTGCTCGGCATTTTAAACAACAAAATGAAAGGATACACACACCATGGCCAAGGATAACGTAATCGATTTGAAAAATCCAGAACCGTTTGTCGATGACCCTTTAACAGATATACTCCGGCAAGGCGCCCGGAGAATTTTAACCGCTGCTCTTGAGGCTGAGATAGACATTTTTTTAAAACAATATAAAGGCATAACAGATGAAAATGGCTACCAAAGAATTGTACGTAACGGCTACCTTCCTGAGCGCGAAATTCAAACCGGTATTGGCCAGATAGCGGTAAAAGCGCCTCGTATACGAGATAGGCAGCCAGATTCTCAACAAGGCAGGATAAGATTCACATCAGCAATTCTGCCACCGTATTTAAGGCGGACCAAAAGTATCGAAACGCTATTACCCTGGCTATATTTAAAAGGAATTTCTACCGGCAGCTTTACCGAAGCCTTGGGGGCCCTTTTAGGCAAAGATGCGCCCGGTCTTGCGCCTGCAACTATCGGCCGGTTGAAATCCGTTTGGCAGGAAGATTACAGACAATGGCAACAGCGTGATTTGTCAAATAAGCGCTATGCCTATTTCTGGGCTGATGGAATTTACTGCAATGTGCGTATGGGTGACCGGCAGTGTCTCCTGGTCATTATCGGCGCCACGGCTGACGGCCATAAGGAGTTGGTTGCCCTTGAAGGCGGATTCCGTGAAAGCGAGCAATCCTGGATTGAGGTGCTTGTAGATCTAAAACGCAGGGGACTTCAGACCCCTCCCGAATTAGCCGTTGGAGATGGCGCTTTAGGATTTTGGAAAGCACTCAGCAAGGTATATGACACCACGCGCTGGCAAAGGTGCTGGGTTCACAAAACGGCTAATATCCTGAATAAACTTCCAAAGAGCATTCAGGCGAAAGCCAAAGAAAGATTGCATCAGATCTGGATGGCGGAGAACAAGGCTGAAGCCGAACAGAATTTTGATGCGTTCATCCAGACTTATGAAGCCAAGTATCCCAAAGCAGTTGAATGTCTGGTAAAAGACCGTGAAGCCCTGTTAACATTTTACGATTTTCCAGCTGAACATTGGCGGCATATTCGGACAACAAATCCAATAGAATCGACGTTTGCAACTGTTCGACTGAGAACGGCCAAAGTCAGAGGCTGCTTTTCCTCTTTAACGGTATTAACCATGGCATTTCAGTTATGTCGCAGTGCCCAGAAACGATGGATCAGGTTGCACCATCCTGAGCGACTTGGAGAAGTAATCAGAGGAGTAAAGTTTATTGATGGCATTATTGAAAAAAGGATCGCCGCCTAATGCCAAACACAACATTTGACAATAACTCTCCATTATGATCCATACTCTGACACTGCCGAGGAAGATTATGAGTCTCTCTGTGACGAATTAAGCAAGTTTGATATTGTCGGTATGTTGGCTACAGAAATGCAAAAAACAAGAATATCTGAAGGAATTACCAAAAAGCTAATTAAGGCAATTGCCCATATTGACGATTTTGTCAAAAACCCTGCTCGGTATGAACTCCGTATTACGAATTATCTGGAAAACTATGAAGCTTTAGATGGTTTCCGAGCTTTTCTTTTGGACAAAGTTGGTGAGCACTTAAAGTT
>JBFFNX010000397.1:0-1760 GCA_041562995.1 Desulfurivibrionaceae bacterium | reverse complement strand
TAGCTACTAGAGGGAGCCGACCCTTCTGGCCTGCCAATAATGCTGCTGCCAGTATGGGTTGTCCAGGCGTGACATCATGACGCCCTTGCTCTTTGAGGCATGGATGAATTTCTGCTTCTCCACATAGATGCCCACGTGCCTGCCCTTCTCCACCTTGAAAAAGACCAGATCGCCTGGTTGGAGCAGCCCCTTGCTGACCGGGCTGCCGCTGTGGGACAGCTGGGAGGTGGTGCGGGGCAGCTGGACATTGAAGAGGTCGCGGAAGGTGAGATAGGTGAAGCCTGAGCAGTCAACGCCTTTTTTACTCATGCCGCCGTCACGATGGGGCACGCCCTGCCATTCATCCAGGCGGGTATAAAGCTTGCTGATTGTCCGGTACTGATCCGGCTCTTTGAAATGGTAACTGCTCGCCGCTGGGCTTTGTACTGTTGTCTTCTCTCCTCCACAGCCGCTGAGGACCAGAAGGGCGCTGAGCAGGGCTATGAAAAGAGGGCCGCGTCTCATTTTTTCTCACATTTTTCAGCACCGCAGGCTTCACAGACGCCATGGCTGCGGCACCAGGCCGGGCCGGTGGCCGTGTCGGTCATGATGATCCCTTTTTCCTCAAGCTGAAGGCGGACGGCATCGGCCTTTTGCCAATCCTTACTTTTTCTCGCCTCTTCCCGCTGCTGGATCAACTCGTTGATTTCCGGGTTCAGGGGGCATTCCTCAAGAACCATGATGTTGACAACGGCGTTTATTTTCTCCAGGGTTTCCAGGATATAATTTTTCTGGTCACCATCAAGCTGGCCGCTGGCCAGGATGGGGTTGACCTTCTTGATGAAATCAAAGAGGGCGCCCAAGCCCTTGGAGATATTCATGTCATCATCCATGGCCGCAAAAAAGGTGTTTTCCAGGCGGGTGAGGTAGGTGGCCACCTCGGGATGGGGGTTGCCCGGTGACAGGCAGAGCAGTTTTTTGCAGAATTCATCCAGCCGGCGCAGACTGCTGCGGGCGGCAATGAGCTTGGCATAGCTGAACTCAATGGGCTTGCGGTAATGGTGGCGCAGGAGAAAAAAACGCACCACCCTGTCGCTGAAACCTTCGGCCCGAACATCATTAAGGGTGATGATGTTGGAGTTCTCGGCACTCAGCATCTTGCCGTTTACCAACAGCAGCTCGGAGTGGAGCCAGTGGTTGGCCAGGGGTTTGCCCGTTAAGGCCTTGGCAATGGCATTCTCGTTCTCGTGGTGGGGGAAGATGAGGTTGCGGCTCGCTGTGTGGATGTCCATGGTGTCGCCGAGATGGCTCAGGGTCATGGCCGCACATTCGATATGCCAGCCGGGGCGCATATTGCCGAAGTCGGTGTGGAAAAAAATACCCTGCTTGAGCTCGCTCAAGGTGGAACGCTTCATCAAGGTGAAATCCAGGGGACTGTGCTTGTCATACTCCTCAAGATCGACGGACTGGCCACTCCTGATCTTGTCGAGATCGACCTGGGACAGCTTGCCATATTCGCTGAACTTGGAGATGTCGAAGTAGATGGAGCCGTGCAGCTCGTAGGCATAGCCCTTGTGGATAAGATCATGAGCGATTTCAATCATCCGCTCCACGTAGTCAGAGGCCTTGGGCATGGTGATGGGCTGTTTCATGCCCAGGGCTTCCATGTCGTTGGTGAAGGCCTCGATATGGGGGGCGGTGAAATCGGCCACCGACTGCGAGGTGTTCTCAGCACCGGCAATGGTGTTATCGTCGAGATCGGTAAAATTCATCATGAAATC
>JBFFNX010000396.1:0-1760 GCA_041562995.1 Desulfurivibrionaceae bacterium | reverse complement strand
GTATTGTCTTTCTCGCTTCGGAGTTTGCTTTGTGCCTTTTCGCCCACTTCGCTGTCTGCTTGCCTAAAAAGGAACCGAAAAAGGGCACCCCGAACAGCCCTGGCCTTCGGCACCGCTCGCCTTTTCACGGCTCCCTGCTCGCTCAGGTCTGGATGGGGAAAGTCAAAATCAAAACAACCACACCCCAGTTCCCCTGGTAATCCGGGAGGAACCTTTTTTTCAGGCACGCTCCCTGATTGTCGGTCTCGCAAAAAAAACACTCGACACGACGTACAGTGCCAATATCTATTTGATGAGTCGTCGCTGGGTTTGGCAGTCAGAGACTTTCTGACAGGGCATCACTAATTGACAGTGAAAAAGAGGGGGGGTATGGTGACCGGTCTTTAGAGAGAAACAGAGGCCGAGACTTTTATTTTATGACCTTTACACAGATACAGAGCGGCCAAAGCGCCCAACCGCAGACATTGGTTTTTTTGCCGGGCTGGGGGTTTGACGGCCAGGTGGCGCGCTATGGCGTGTGGCCCGCCGATGTTGACCTGCTGGTGCCGAGCCATTTTTGCCATGCCGGCCTGGGGGCAGAACTCAAGGAGTATCTTGCCACCAGGCAGATAGCCAGGGTCGCCCTGGTGGGCTGGTCCATGGGCGCCAATCTGGCCTGGCAGTTTGCCACCACCTATCCGGAGCTGGTTTCCTCTCTTACCCTGCTGGCCGGCCGTTGTCACTGGCCCGCGGCGGAGATTGCCGATATCAAGGCGGACCTTGCCAGCGGTGTACCAAAATCAATGCAGGGTTTTTACCGCAAATGCTTCCTCGGTCATAAGGGGCTTTACCGCCAGTTTGTTGCTGAGCTTGAGGCCGGTTATCTGGCCCGGCAGAGTGGGCCAGATCTGGTGGCCGCCCTCGACTTTCTCGCCTCCTCGTCCCTGAGCGGCCAGGCCCCGGCCGGCGTTGCTGTTCAGGTCATGCATGGCCGTAAGGACGTGGTCGCCCCTGTTGGCGAGCGGCCGCATATAGCCGGGGCTTACGAACAGCTGGTCGATGGTGCCGGTCATCTGCTCTTTGCCCATCCCCACTCCTACCTGTTATAATAAGCCATGCCGCCCCAAGAAAAAGCCAAGGACTCAATCCGCCAGCGCTTCTGCCGTGCTGCCTGCTCCTACGACCAGTACGCCCATGTCCAGGGCGAGGCCGCTGCCTGGTTGTTGGCGTCCCTGCCAAAAAAACCTACGAAAATCCTGGAAATCGGCTGCGGCACCGGCAACCTGACCAGGCTGCTGGCCGAGCGATTTCCAGAGGCCCGGATTGACGCCCTTGATTTTGCCGACACCATGGTGGCCCAGGCCCGGCACAAGGTGGCTCATGCCGAGCGGGTCCGCTTTTATTGTGTCGATGGTGAGTCCTTTATCCGCACCACGGCGGAGCGCTATGATCTGGTGGTCAGTAATGCCACCCTGCAATGGTTTGGCGATCTGGCCGCCACCTTTAAGCATCTTGCCGCTCTCTTGAGCAAGGAAGGCATGGTGGCCCTGTCGCTCTTTGGGCCTGGCTCCTTTCAAGAGCTGGCCACGGCCATGCGGGAGGTTGTTGATCCTGCCCTTCGTTTGCCGGCCGAATCTTTCTGTGCGCCCCGTGATGCTGAGGCCTTTGCCCGCCAAGTCTTTACTGAGGTGGAGCTCTCCAGCCGGCTGGTGGAGAGGGAGTATGCCTCCTTTTTTGATATCCTTGACCATATCAAGAAAACCGGCACCGGCGGCTATCAT
>JBFFNX010000395.1:0-1802 GCA_041562995.1 Desulfurivibrionaceae bacterium | reverse complement strand
GCCGGTGGACCTGCCCTTTTTTTCGCTGCTGGCTGAGGGTACGAACAATAAACTTCCCCCCCACCTCCATATTGCCACGGACAGCAAGGGCACCATTATTGATATCCGCCAGGGCCAAACGGACATCCCTGCCACGGTGGTGTCCTCCTACATCATCGACACCTCCGGGTTGACGCAGAAGGCTGACTGGCTGGAGTTTGCCTGGTCCGGTCAGACCGACCATTTCTCAACCTCGGTGAAGGTGGAGGCAAGTGATGACCTCAATTCGTGGCGAACAGTAGTGGCCAAGGCCTCCCTGGCCGAATTGCGCTTTGCTGGTCATGATCTGCTGCGGAATCGGGTCATCATCAAGGCCGGAGCCCAAAAATATCTGCGCCTTGCCTGGCCGGCCGGCAACAAAGGAGTTGTTCTCACGGCGATTAAGGCGGGATATAATAATGAAGATATCGCCCAGGCGCGTACCGTTCATTATCTGGCCGGCAAGGCCATGCCAAACGCCGAGTCGGGCAAGGTGATCTACCATTACACCAGTGACGGTTTTTTTCCGGTGGATCAGGTCTATGTCCGTCTTCCCGAGCATAACTCCCTGGCCCAAGTCGCTTTTTTCTCCAGGGCCAGTGAGGATGCGCCTTGGCGGCCAAGGGCCGAGCTCCTCTCCTACCAGCTGACTGTGGATGGCGTCAGTCTTGACAGCGGCGTCAAGCATATCCCCACCACCTCGGATCGTTTCTGGCGGCTGGCAATGGCCGCGCCAGGGAGGAGCGGGGCCGCTCCCTTGCTGGAAGTGGGCTGGCGCCCCCAGCAGCTTATCTTTATCGCCCAGGGTGACGGCCCCTATACCCTGGCCTATGGCAAGGCCGATCTGGTGCCGTCCCCCTCCCAAGTTGACCAACTGCTGAGCAGTATCGACCCGCGCCAGGAGCAAAACCTGGTTAGGCCCGCCTATGCCGGAGGCCAGGTCATCCTCGGGGGCCAGGGTCAGCTCCTCATCACGCCTGAAATCCCTTGGCGGCGTTGGCTCCTCTGGGCCAGTCTCGTCGCTGGCGTCCTAATCATCGGCAGCATGGCCCTGCAACTTGTTAAGGAGATGAAGAAGTCCAGCCTTCCGGGTCAGGAGTAATGATGCGGCACCCTTGCTTTGGGAAAAGATATTCTCTGAGGAGAAGAGCATGAAGAGGCAGGATTTTTTTGAGCAGCTCGTCATAGGCCAGGAGCAGTATGGCTTTTACGATATTTCCCGCCTCGATAAACTGGGGTTTGCCCTCAGCCATCTGCCCTTTTCCATCAAGATCCTGGTGGAAAACCTGCTGCGCCACCTGGGCGAGGAAGGTGTCTCCACGGATGATCTCGTCAATATTGCCGGTTGGCAGAAGGCCTACCCTGAGCCGGTGGAGATCCCCTATCATCCGGCCCGGGTGCTTATGCAGGATTTTACCGGGGTGCCTGCTGTTGTCGATCTGGCTGCCATGCGCGATGCCCTGCAAGCGCTGGGCGGTGACCCGCAAAAAATCAACCCGGTTCTCCCCGTTGACCTTGTCGTCGATCACTCGCTGCAGGTCGATCATTATGGTTCTGCCCAGTCTTTAGCTCAAAATGTCGAAAAGGAATACCAGCGTAATTCAGAGCGCTATGCCTTCTTGAAGTGGGCCCAGAAAAATTTCAATAATTTCAATGTGGTACCTCCAAATTCCGGCATCTGTCATCAGGTTAACCTGGAATATTTGGCCCAGGTTGTGGTTGCGGCCGGGCCCCAGGAAAACAGGCTGCTTTACCCCGACACCCTGGTCGGTACTGATTCCCAT
>JBFFNX010000394.1:0-1815 GCA_041562995.1 Desulfurivibrionaceae bacterium | reverse complement strand
TTCTGGCACAATTGCTTGAGATGAGATCCTTTTCAGAGGAACTGCTCAATGAGGCTTTTCAGAAAAAAGAGACCATTCTAAACGCCCAATACGTCTCTGAACTCCAGGCAGCCTTGGAAGAAACAGCAACCATCCTTGATGGGTTCGAAACAATTTCCCAAAGAAGGGTCGGCGACATTGTAAACCTTGAAAAAACCACGGTAAATACAGTGAGCTCCGGCAAAAACCTTGCAACCATGGTTACCGAACTGCGCAAGGCCTTTAAAGCGGTGATACAGGTAATGGAGGAGGACAGTAAAATACTGCAGGAGCTAAGCAATACCGATCAGCTTACCAGGCTAGCAAACAGACGTTGTTTTGATGAATTTTTGGATAAATCTATCGGAACAGGCCCAAATAAAGAGCCGATATCCCTTCTCATGGTTGACATAGATGACTTTAAAGACATCAACGACAATTATGGCCATCTCGTTGGCGATGAAGTTTTGAAAATTGTCGCCAAGATTATCAGGGAATCAGTCAGAGAGTGCCATAGCCAGGGCCATAAAAAATATCTCAGCGCCCGCTATGGCGGCGAGGAATTCGGCATCATTATGCCGCAAAGCACTGAAGAACAATGCTTACAACTTGCTGAATTTATAAGAAAACGCATCGAACATTACCCCATCGTCATCAGGAGCGCCAAAGGCGATATTCTCGAAAAAGATATCCATATCACGGCCAGCGCCGGTTTCTGCCAGATGCATCATCTCTGGCCGCAAGAGAAAAAAAGGTCAGAGCAGATCATCGCTGCAGCAGACAAGGCCTTATACGAGGCAAAGAAGAGGGGGAAAAACATGGTGTGCCAAGCCAAGACCTATCTTGACCACAATAAGAAAATTACCTTGGCCATCCTCTAGGGAAAATATCTTGGGCTGTTCAGGTTGGAAAATTAGATAAAATCTTCCAGATCATAGACAACGATGCGGTTACGGCCCGCACGTTTTGCTAAGCGCATGGCATTTTCCGCAAAGGCAAAAAATTCGTCCTGGGAAATGGGGCTGTGATCAAGGAGTGAGGCAACGCCCATACTTATCGTAACCTGACGACAAAATAAATCGTCATAAATATGATGTTCAGCCAGTTGATGAATCTCCTTGGCAAGCTTAAGGGTTTCAACGAGACTCTTCCCGGGCAGCAGAACGGCAAATTGCTCGCCAGCCGTTCGAGCGCAAAGGGCAGAGGCCCCCAGCTTATGACGCAGCTCATGACCAAATTCCTGGATAATATAGTCGCCAAATTGCTGGCCGCATTCCTGGTTGACAGATTTAAGATCATCAAGCTCCATCACGAAGACGGAAAGGTCGGAACGCCGTAAAGCGGCCAGTTCATATTCACGAGACAGGATATTGTTAAAAGTGCGGCGGTTATAGAGTGAAGTAAGAGTGTCCTTGACCTCAAGATCCAACAGACGCTGCTCAAGTTTCTTAACCTTGGTGATATCTTTACAGATATGCAAGGTCTGCCAGACAAAACCATGACTATCCTTGACAGGATGGACAGAGACCTCAAACCAGCGGTCAATGAACTGACATTCCTTTGTTTCCATACTGTCAGGTTTACCGGAATGAAAAACCTTACAGCCTGGGCATTTATCAATGGGCTGGTGGGAATTATGGAAAATTTCGAAACATTTTTGGCCGAGAACAGGCCGCTCGGGAAAGAGATCGAGTACAGCCTTATTGGCACGGATGACGGAGAATTGTCGATCAACGACAAAGAGTAAGTCAGAGATGGCATCAAAGGTATTCTGCCAGAGATGATCATTGTCAACAT
>JBFFNX010000393.1:0-1837 GCA_041562995.1 Desulfurivibrionaceae bacterium | reverse complement strand
ATGCATCTTGATGCCTTTAAAGCCATTCTCCTTAATGATCCGGATGTTTTCCAGGGCCTTGGGGTTTTCGGGATGAAAAGAGGGGAAGGGAATGATGCGTTCGGAGCGAATCGCTTGCGACCAGGCCAGGATCGCCTCAAACTGTCCGGGCTTGGTGGCAATCGAGCAGAGGACTGATTTTTCGATACCAACCCGATCCATGTCAGCCAGTAAAGAAGCTATCCGCCCGTCAAGGCAGGGGCTGACGTTGCCCGCTGCAGCCAGAGCCGGCACTGCCCCTGCCGCGACCTTGTCTGGGAAAGCATGGGTATGAAAATCTATAATTCCGACCATATACCTTTAAACTCTCTTGATTGTTGATTTGGGATACGGCAATCTAACAATTTCACCGGCCAATGCAAGCAAGACCTGTTCTTCTTTATTGGCCCAAAATGATTATCACTTGACAGCGATCAACCATACTTATTAGAAAACACAGATTGCAATTAAATCGGGGACGGGGTGCCGTTTCTTTTATCGGTATAATTTAACGTCAATTTTTAGCGAGGTTAGCATGAGCAAACAGATCTTACTGCCCTACGAGGATAGAGTGACCCAGTGGTATAATGTCATGCCGGACATTCCAAACGGTCTTATGCCCCCGCTGGATCCGGAGAACAACCAGCCGGTCGCCCCGGAAAAACTGGGAGCCATCTTCCCGGGTGCGCTGCTTGAGCAGGAGATGAGCGGTGACAGCTGGATTGATATCCCCGAGGAGGTACAGGACATTCTCGCGATCTGGCGGCCGTCGCCATTGGTCCGGGCCACCTTTCTAGAAAAGGCCCTGGGTACCAAGGCCAAGATCTACTTCAAGAACGAGAGCGTCTCCCCGTCCGGCAGTCACAAAACCAACAGCAGTGTCCCCCAGGCTTACTACAATAAGCAGGCCGGCATTAAAAACCTTGCCACCGAGACCGGCGCCGGGCAATGGGGCACGGCCCTGTCCTTTGCCACTCAGAAATTCGGTCTGAACTGCATGGTCTATATGGTGCGGGTTTCCTATGATCAGAAGCCGTACCGTAAAGCCATGATGCACACCTACGGCGCCGAGGTCGTAGCCAGTCCCAGTAACCTGACCCCGACCGGCCAGATGATTCTGGCCCAGGATCCTGATTCACCGGGCTCCCTGGGGATCGCCATCAGCGAGGCCCTGGAGCATGCGGTTTCCCACGACAGCACCAACTACGCCCTTGGTTCCGTCTTGAACCACGTCTGTCTGCACCAGACCATCATCGGTCTGGAAGCCAAGAAACAGATGGCCATGGTTGGCGATTACCCGGACGTGGTTATTGGCTGCTGCGGTGGCGGATCAAACTTCGCCGGTATTGCAAACCCCTTCCTGCCTGATAAGCTGAACGGCAAAAAAGTTCGGCTGCTGGGTGTCGAACCGGCGTCCTGTCCGTCCCTGACCAAGGGGGTTTATGCCTATGACTTCGGGGATCTTTCCAAGCGAACGCCGATGATGCAGATGTACACCCTGGGCCACGATTTTATCCCGCCCGGCATTCACGCCGGCGGCCTGCGTTATCACGGGATGTCACCGATCATCAGTGCCCTGCATCGGGAGAAATTGATCGAAGTTCAGGCCCTGCATCAGATGGAATGTTTCGAGGCCGGCATCCTTTTTGCCAAGACCGAAGGCATCATCCCGGCCCCCGAATCATGTCATGCGGTTAGGGCGGCGATCATCGAGGCCACCCAGGATCTGAATGAACCGAAAACCATCCTCTTCAATCTTTCCGGTCACGGTCTGCTCGATCTGGCCAGTTATGAGCAGTATCATGCCGGCGAATTGAGT
>JBFFNX010000392.1:0-1877 GCA_041562995.1 Desulfurivibrionaceae bacterium | reverse complement strand
TTTTTCCCCATATGATCTCCACTCTTCTATTTTTTTGACGTCCTTCTTTGCTGTGATCGTCGGTTACCGGCTTGGTTTGCCCATATCCTCGCTCTGCCATACGGACCTTTTGGAGAAAGTGCGCATATCCACTGTAAGGAGAAAAGTCAACATATTACAAACTCAACTTGCGACCGTTAGTATCTTTGAATTCCCCCCTAGCATCATAGACACTTCAGAGTTATTTTCTTGCCACTCTAAGAAAGTCTAATTTTTCGAGGCGGATCCCTCCAAGGTAAGGCTAGACCGCAAGGACATGGGAGGACAGGAACTAACCCGAAATGGGATTTTTTCACAACGACCCGAGAACGACCATAGATTTTCTCAGGACCTGTCCCGGATCAAATTTCCGGTCCCCGAGAATATCTTGAACCACTACTCCAATAATATCTAGTTCGCTTGGGACTGTTCAGGTGTGCCAGGATCAACCTCTCAGCTCTTCTTATCTTCCCATCTGACATGACAAACCCCGGCCGGTGCCTCCTTGACAAAGGGGAAATATTTCTTCCTCAACCATAAGGCGACCCCCACCAATGAGATCAAGACCGGCACCTCCACCAACGGCCCGATAACAGCGACAAAGGCCTGGCCGGAATTAATGCCGAAGACGGCGATGGCCACGGCAATGGCCAGCTCAAAGTTATTGGAGGCCGCGGTGAACGACAGTGTCGCCGCCTGCTCGTAGGTGGCTCCCACCTTCATGGACATAAAAAAAGAGACGAAAAACATGACCAGAAAATAGAGGGTCAGGGGAATGGCGATCAGCGCCACGTCCAGGGGCAGCTGGACAATGTTTTCGCCTTTCAGCGAAAACATGACCACGATAGTAAAGAGCAGAAAGACAAGGGTGAGCGGCGTCAGTTTTGGCAGTAATTTTGTTTGATACCACTCCTCCCCTTTCGTTTTGAGGCCGACAAATCGGGTAAGCATACCGGCAATAAACGGCAGACCAAGATAGATAAAAACACTTTCGGCAATCTGGCCCATGGAGATGTCGACCACGCCCCCTTCAATACCGAACCACCGGGGCAGAATGGTGATAAAAACCCAGGCGTAGAGTGAGAAAAAGAGGACTTGAAAGATAGAGTTGAAGGCCACCAGGCCCGCACAATACTCGGTGTCCCCATCCGCCAGATCATTCCAGACGATCACCATGGCGATGCAGCGGGCCAGACCGATAAGGATGAGGCCCACCATGTATTCATGGTAGCCAGAGAGAAAGGCGATGGCCAGGCTGAACATGAGAATGGGACCGATGACCCAGTTCTGGACAAGAGAAAGGGACAGCACCTTGATGTTCCGTAATACCTCATGGAGTTTTTCATACCTAACCTTGGCCAGGGGCGGATACATCATGAGGATAAGGCCGATGGCGATGGGGATATTCGTGGTGCCGACCTGAAATGAATTAATAATGTCTTTTATAGCCGGAAACAGGTAGCCACCCATGACGCCTAGAAACATGGCCAAAAAGATCCAGAGCGTTAAAAATCGGTCGAGAAAAGAAAGCTTTTTGCGTGCCATTTGAGATCCCCATATTGGCTATCCGTCAATGCCGATATAAATATTGAAAAAAGTTGATAGCAGATCGTTATTTTCTACTGGCACAGGCAGTGTCACCCCTGGCGATCAAATAGTTATCCAGATTCTTCATGTCTTCTTTGCCCTTGGTAAGCCCGGCCAGGTGGGAGATTAGTGCGCCAGTAAGACCTGCCGGTAATGTGGCGTCAGCAATCCTATAATACATCCACACACCTCGCCGTGTTCCTGTAACCCAGCCCGCATTACGCAAATAGGCAAGATGTCTTGAGGCCGTTGATTGCGGCAGAGCAAGAACT
>JBFFNX010000391.1:0-1941 GCA_041562995.1 Desulfurivibrionaceae bacterium | reverse complement strand
TCTTTTGAGTTAGCTGTCAATCAAAGGCGCCCACTGCTCCTCAACTCCTCGGTTGCCAAGGATAATGTCTTGCTTGCCGTAGACCTGACTACTCCTGATTTATATCAGGGCAGCGAGTTAATTATCCAGAAATGCTCGGTTCACATTTTTCGATCGAAGCTTCTCAGGGATGGCGTCTGTCACGAACATATACGCGTTAATAATTTCGGCCGGCAACCAGTGGAACTGGTCCTGGATTTTCAGTTTGATGCCGATTTTGCAGACATCTTTGAAGTGCGCGGGGTCACCAGAGCACGGAAAGGTCGGAAATTGCCGGCAGAATATAACGATGACAGCGTGATCCTCGGTTACCAGGGTTTGGATGATGTGCCGCGCCGGACTCATATTCGCTTAATCCCCCCCCCCGATAAGATGAGCGCCAACAGGGCAAGTTATTCCTTGTTGCTCCCCGTCCGACAGGAGAAGGAAATCTTTATTGAGATCAACTGCCAGTGCAATGAGGTGGCCTTACCCCGTCAGGAGTATTCAGAGGCACTATCCGCAAATAAGAATGCCGGAGCCCTTGCCAAGGCGGAAACCGCCGCGGTCTACACCTCCAATGAGCAGTTCAATGACTGGCTGAATCGCTCCGCCGCTGATCTGCTGATGCTGACCACCAGGACCGAACAGGGCAGATATCCTTACGCCGGTGTCCCCTGGTTCAGCACCCCGTTCGGCAGGGATGGTATCATTACTGCCCTGCAGTGTCTCTGGATTGACCCGGGGCTGGCCCGAGGCGTGCTGGGCTTTCTGGCGGAAAATCAGGCGACCGCAGTCGATGCGGAACAAGACGCCGAGCCGGGCAAGATTCTGCATGAGACGCGAAAAGGCGAGCTGGCGACCCTCGGCGAGATTCCATTCCGATTTTATTACGGCAGTGTTGATGCGACCCCGCTTTTTGTTATCCTTGCCGGCGCCTATTTTCAGCGCACCGCTGACCGGGCTTTCATTAAGCAGATTTGGCCGAATATCAAAAGGGCGCTGGTCTGGCTTGATGAATACGGTGACGTGGATAATGATTGTTTCGTTGAATACTCGCGCCACAGCAGTAAGGGTATCCTGCAACAGGGCTGGAAAGACTCAAACAACTCGGTCTTCCACCAGGACGGCACCCTGGCTCAGGGACCGATCGCCTTATGCGAGGTGCAGGGCTATGCATATAAAGCCAAAATGGTTGGGGCCGAACTTGCCGCCCTGTTTGGAGAAAAAGAGCTGGCCCACAAACTCAGCCTGCAGGCCAACAACCTGAAGAAAAATTTCAACGAGGCGTTCTGGTGCGAGGAGCTAGGCACCTTCGCTCTGGCTCTGGATGGCGACAAAAAGCCCTGCCGGGTCGGCTCATCCAACGCCGGCCATGTCTTATTCAGCGAAATCGCGACTCCGGAATATGCACGCCGCACCGCCAGAACCATCCTGAACCAGGAATCTTTTTCCGGCTGGGGGATTCGGACCATTCCCACCAATGAAAACCGCTATAATCCGATGTCTTACCACAATGGCTCGGTCTGGCCCCATGACAACAGTATTATCGCGATGGGCCTGGCCAATTATGATTTAAAAAATGAGGCGATCAAAGTTTTTACCGGTCTTTTTAATGCCGCTATCATGTTCGATCTGCATCGGTTGCCAGAGCTCTTCTGCGGTTTTGCCAAACTACCCGGGCAGAACCCGACCTCATACCCGGTTGCCTGCTCCCCCCAAGCCTGGGCAAGCGGCGCAGTATTTTATCTTCTTCAGGCCTGCCTCGGCCTTACTTTTTCGGCAGAAAAACCGCAATTAAAGTTTTCGTACCCCCAATTGCCCGATTATATCGACTTTGTGCGGATCTCAAACCTCCAGGTTGGGCAGGGCGTAATTGATCTTTCTCTACGCAGACATACCCATGATGTTGGGATTAATGTG
>JBFFNX010000390.1:0-1948 GCA_041562995.1 Desulfurivibrionaceae bacterium | reverse complement strand
GGGGCACGTCATCGCGGCCACCGAGAAAGCGGACCTGCTCGGCCACGCCAAGCTTGGCAGCAAGCTTCTGATACAACCCCTCCTTACCCTTCCCTATGACATGGAGAAAGCTGCGGCTTTGCATTTGGTCAGGCAGGGCAGCCAAGGCGCGGATAGAACGCTCCACCCCCTTGGTATGGAAATTAGAACCGATCATCAACAGGAAAATATCCTGATCCTGCAGACCAAATTCCTGGCGGAGCTGGGCACGGTTCTCCGGACTGCACTGGCTTCGGATGGCCGCGACATCCACGCCGGGCGGGCCATAATTAAAGCGCTGGTCAGGGGTGTTATAAACGGCCTGGTAGTTTCGTTTTTCCTGGCCGGCAAGATAGATAATATCGGTGGTTGAACCAGGGGCAAAGACCGCCGCCTCAAAGGCGGCCAGCAGACGATAGCGGGGAGTGAGCTTGGCGAGAAAACTGCGCTGGCGAGTGATGCGGGCCCGGTAGCAGACATCGGCGGCGTAATAGACATCCAGGTCGGGCATCTTGTTAAAACCCACCAGCAGATCATGGCGCCGACCAGCAAGTTCAACCAGCAAGTTCTGATGAAAGGCAGCGGCCCGGCCATGGTTGGTGCACCCCGTGCCCTTGACCAGGTGAATTTCCAGGCCCACCGGCCTCTCGCCCTGCCAGCTCATGGTATAGACATGGATGGCATGGCCCCGGGCCAGGCATTCCCGGCTGATCGCCATGAAATCCCGTTCTAAGCCGCCAAAGGGAAAAAAGTTTAAGAGACAAAAGGCAAAATTCATGGCGCGCTCTGCTCCAGCAAGGCGAGTTCCTCGATAACCGCGTCAAGACTTGCGGCCAACTCAGGCATTTTTATATGGAAATCGCGAGTCAGCTTCTGACAGTTAAGCACTGAATAGGCGGGCCGTTTAGCCGGGGTGGGATATTGCTCCGTGGTAATGGCGGTAATCATCTCCACCTGATGGGCAATACGGCCGCGACACAGGGCAAAGAGTTTTTCGGCAAAGCCATGCCAGCTTGTTGCCGTGGCCCCGCAGCAATGGTAGGTACCCCATTGCTCTACGCCGGCGGCAATCTGAGCGGCCAACTCAAGCAAGGCAGCAGCCAGGTCGCCGGCCGCGGTGGGGCAGCCCCACTGGTCCGCCACCACCTTCAGCTCCCGATTATTCTTTGCCAGCCGGAGCATGGTCTTAACGAAATTTTGGCCGTGGACGCCGTACACCCAGGAGGTGCGGATGATGAGATGTTCTGCCAGCCGGGCGCGCACCTCGCGCTCCCCGGCCTCCTTGCTGCGCCCGTAAATTCCCAGGGGAGATACCGTATCTGTTTCGCTATAGGGTTGGCTGGCAGTACCATCAAAGACATAATCGCTGGAAATATGGATGAGGGGAATCCGATTCTGGCTACAGGCCTCGGCCAGCCAGGCCGGGCCGTCGCAATTAACGGCATAGGCCCTCTCCCTGTCCTCCTCAGCCCGATCCACCGCGGTGTAGGCAGCGCAGTTGATGACCAGATCCGCTTGACTGCTGGCCACCGTTGCGAGAACCGCCAGATGGTTACTGATATCCAAAGTCGCATGGTCAACACCAAGGATTTGCAGCCCCTGTTTTTGGCCCTGATGCCTCAGTTCCCAGCCCACCTGACCGTTTATGCCGGTTACAAGAATTTTCATCCGCAATTACACTTTTTGATCCATCACTGATGGTATATCTCTACTCTTCATACTTGGGAAGCCGGTCAGCCGGAATATCCTTCAGGCAGGGATAGAGCTTATCCTTATCGGAAAGCTGGAAGTCCTGGCCCGGCCAGGAAATGGCCAAGTCGGGGTCGGAAAAGATGATGCCGCCCTCAGCGGCCGGGGCATAATAGGCGCTGCATTTATAGATAAAGGTGGCCCGCTCACTTACCACCACAAAGCCATGGGCCAAACCTGC
>JBFFNX010000389.1:0-1957 GCA_041562995.1 Desulfurivibrionaceae bacterium | reverse complement strand
GGTAAAAGAGTTCATGATCTGCCTGTTGATCATGGAAACCGCTATGCTTGGCGTTTTCTGTGCGCTGGATTTTGTGCTCTTCTATGTCTTATGGGAGACGATGCTCATCCCCATGTACCTGCTCATCGGGGTCTGGGGCGGACCGCGCAAGCAATACGCCTCCATCAAGTTTTTCCTCTACACCTTGGCTGGCTCGGTGATGCTTCTTGTTGCCATTATCGCCCTCTATCTGGCCAATGACCACTCCTGGTTCATTCCTGACATGATGGGCAAGGCCTACTCCATGAGCTTTCAGGTTTGGGTGTTTTTGGCCTTCTTTCTGGCCTTTGCCATCAAGGTTCCCATGTTTCCCTTCCATACATGGTTACCTGCTGCCCATGTTGAAGCCCCTGGTGCCGGTTCTGTGATCCTGGCATCTGTGCTTTTGAAGATGGGTACCTACGGCTTTCTGCGCTTCTGTCTGCCCATGACACCACAGGCCACTTTGGCCATTGGTCCTTATATGCTGTGGTTATCTGTTGCCGGAATTCTTTACGGTGGATTCACTGCCCTGGCCCAGTCAGATATGAAGAAGTTGATCGCCTATTCGTCAGTAGGGCATATGGGCTTTGTGACCTTGGGAATCTTTGTTCTGAATCAAACCGGTATTGAAGGTGCTCTGATCCAGATGGTTAACCATGGTATCACCACCGGTGCCCTTTTTCTTATGATCAGTATGATCTATGAACGGACCCATAGTCGTGAAATCAAGGATCATTGCGGCCTGGCCTATAACCTGCCCATATTTGTGACATTCTTGACTATATTCTCTCTCAGTTCCCTGGGTTTCCCGGCAACGAACAGTTTTATCGGCGAATTTCTTATCCTGGTCGGTGCTTTTAGCCACAATAAGATTATTGCCGGCGCCGCTATTCCGGGTGCGGTCCTTGCCGCGGCCTATATGCTCCGCCTTTTACAGTATGTGCTCTTTAAAGGAAAAGGGCGTACTGATATCAGTGACCTCAACTTCAGGGAGTGCGTTACCCTGGCCCCCCTGGTGGTGTTTGTGTTCTGGATAGGTCTCGCACCAGAACCCTTTATGCATGTCATGCACACCAGTGTGGAGTTCTTACTTAATCAGGTTCACACTTCCCAGGCCGTTGCTTCGCTGGTTATACATTAATGAGAGTTTGATCGATCTGTTGGTCGATGACTGGTGGCACCTTAATGCCTGCGGGTATTAGAGTGTTCTTTAAACATCAGGTTGATAATTAAACATTAGGAATACACCATGTTGTTCTTACCAGAATTGTTCCTCCTCGGCGGCAGCCTCGTCCTCTTCTTTATCTCCCTTGGAGAGGATAAGGGCACTCTGGCCAAAAACATCACCATCGCCATTGGTCTTGTGCTCAGCATCCTCTGTGTCGTGGGAATAAATAACAGCGGCACCATGTTTTATGGCGCCTATGAGGTGAATTTTTATTCTCAGTTTTTTAAACTGATTATTGCCCTTGGTATGACCTTTGTCGTATTTCTTGCTCCTGACATAAAGGGTGTCAATAAGAAGGTTAGGGCGGAATATTACCTGTTCATGGTCCTGTCAGTTCTCGGCCTGGTCATGTTGATGTCCAGCGCTGAGCTGCTGACCCTTTTCGTGGCCCTGGAACTTTCCTCTTTTACCTTGTATCTCATGGTCCCCATGCGCGATGATACCACCGGGGAAAGAAGGCAGATGGAAGCGGCCATCAAGTATGTCATGTTTGGTGTTATTTCCACCGGTGCCATGCTTTTTGGCATGTCCTATCTCTTTGGTCTCACCGGAACCACCTATTTTGCGGAACTCGTCCCCCGGTTACATGGCATGTTTGCGACGGAACCGGTCGCCTTGCTTGCCGTACTGTTGGTTCTTGTCGGCTTTTTTTACAAGCTTGCCATCTTCCCTTTTCATTTTTGGGTGCCAGATGTCTATGAAGGTGCG
>JBFFNX010000388.1:0-1961 GCA_041562995.1 Desulfurivibrionaceae bacterium | reverse complement strand
TTCCTACAACACCAAGGCGGTCAAGGCCGGCTGCCATTATTGCGGCCAGGAATGCCGGGCCAATATCAGATGTCCTGACGGTCATTTTGTCTGTGACCACTGTCACCAAAAGGAAGGGCTGGCCATCATCCGCCAGATCTGTCTCAACAGTAAAAAGACCGACATGGTCGCCCTACTCAAAGAGATCCGCGGCCAGCAGGCCATTCCCATGCACGGCCCAGAGCACCATGCCATGCTGCCCGGCATTATTCTGGCCGCGGCCAAGAACAGCGGTCTTGGAGTGAGCTGCGGCGACATCCTCACCGGCATTGAACGGGGCTCCAAGGTGCCGGGCGGCGCCTGTGGTTTTCTGGGGAGCTGCGGGGCAGCCACCGGCGTCGGCATTGCCTTTTCCGTGCTCTTTGAGGCCACCCCCCTCACCCCTGGGGGCCGCCAGCAGGCCCAGGCCGCCACGGCCCGGGCCCTGGCCAAAATTGCTGAAATTAAGGGGGGCCGCTGCTGCCAACGCGAAACCTATATTGCCCTGCGCGAGGTTGCCCAAATATCTGCAGAATTGTTGACCAAAACAATTGGGGCAGCGGACACCCTGGCCTGCAGCCAGTACCACGACAACCGGGAGTGTATTCGCAAACAATGTCTGCTCTGGGAGACCAGGGACCAACAGCAAACCGCTGCACTGCAGTTTATAAGAATGTAGAGAAGGTAAAGAAGCGGCATCAACCACCTCCTCAATATTCTTTACATTCTCTAACTCCTTTAATTTTTTACCTTCGGCCTTTAAAAAAATGCCCTACGAAATTACCCTCACCACACCGGCCCTCTTCTTCCCCGCGGTTTCCCTGCTGCTCGTGGCCTATACCAATCGCTTTGTGGCCTTAAGCAAACGCATTCGCAGCCTTCACTCCCTCTATCAGGAGGTTGCCGACGACATCGTGGCCGAACAGATCACCGTCCTGCGCCGGCGGGTCTTTCTGATTCGCAATATGCAGCTCTGCGGCGTGGCAGCCCTTTTTTGCTGCGTCCTCTGCATATCCTTAATTTTTGTGGGTGCCCTGCTGGCGGGCAAGATGGTCTTCGGCCTCAGCCTGATGCTGATGATGATCTCTCTGGCCCTGGCCTTCTATGAAATTCTCATCTCCGAACATGCCCTGAAGCTTGAACTGAGTATGATGGTGAAAAAATAGGAAATTCAGAAGGAAGGGACTTGATTAAAAAAAAAAACCAAACAGGAGACCCACGTTAACATGCCTGAATTACCAGAGGTGGAGGTGATCTGCCAGGGCCTTAGGCCCCATGTCGAGGGCAAGCGGATCCTTGAAGTGAGCTGCGGAACCAAAGAGCTGCGGCTGGCTATTCCCCGCGCCGAACTCCAAGAGAATATAAGGGGGGCGCGGATCACGGATTTAAGCCGCCGGGCCAAATACCTCCTCTTTGCCATGGACAACGGCTGCCGGTTCCTGATCCATCTCGGCATGACCGGTCGTCTCGGCATCTTTGCGGCGCAGGCACCGCGGGCCCTGCATGATCATCTTTTTTTCCGCCTCGATGACGGCATGGAGATGCGCTATAACGACACCAGGCGTTTTGGTTTTGTGGTCGTGCAGGACAGCAAAGAAGATGGCGCTGATCCCCTGGCCAAGCTCGGCCCGGAACCCTTCTGGGAAGATTTTAACGGGGAATATCTGCAAAACAAGGCGGGCCGGCGGCTGCAGCCAGTAAAGAACTTCCTGATGGACAGTCAGGTGGTGGTGGGGATCGGCAATATCTACGCCAATGAGATTCTCTTTGCCAGTGGCATCCTGCCCACCATGCCCATTGGTTCCCTGAACCGAAAGCAGTGGCAGACCCTTGTCGACAAGAGCAGGCAGGTGCTGGCCCGGGCCATCAAGAGCGGCGGCACCACCATCAGCGATTACCTCAACGCCTCGGGCAAGCCCGGCTATTTCCAGCTGGAGCTTGCC
>JBFFNX010000387.1:0-1965 GCA_041562995.1 Desulfurivibrionaceae bacterium | reverse complement strand
TCCGGCAGAGCCGGTCCAGCATGGCCCACTCCTCATCGTGGCCGAGGAGATACTCCTCATAGGCCGCCACCCCATCCAGGTTGAGCTCCGCCAGCCGCCTGGCCACCCTCTTGCACACCTGGCGCCGCACCTTGCGGAAGCCAGGCCAGCGCATGCCAAGCCGGGGCAGGGTCTTTTGCAGAAAGCGCACACAGGTATTGTCGTTCATCTTCAGCCAGACCAGGAAAAAGGAGGTAACGCAGCGCCCCGGGCGGGCCCCGCCGTATTCCTTATTCTGTGCAGAAATAGAAAAGGCTGAAAAGGGAAATGATCCTCATCCTCGCCCACGAGGGCCAGGTGCCCGGCATCTCCTGTCCGGCCTTTTTGGTGGTTCTCCTCCCATACCTATATGATTTCTTTGGAAAAACTGACCAGCCACCTTGCTAGAGAAACAGAAACTCGGACCAAAGAAGAATAATTAGGTATCATGTCCCGTGAAGTGTGCAGTGGAAAGCAACTCAGGGCAAGGCACAACGGTCATAATAGGAATTTTTAAAAATAAGTCAGATGCCAAACGTGAAGATGGATAAAAGAAGAAAAACAGCGGGCCACCCGTCGCAAAAAGATTTGCGGACATCAGAAAACCGTGAATCCAATCTCCTGGTGAAACACTGTTTTGAGTTATGCAAAGAACTGGGTATCACTAAGATATTGGCCTTTGCTGAATCAGTTCAAGATCAACGGTTTATCGCGAAATGTCAGGAGACGGAAACCGTAATCCTGTTGGCAAGAAAGGATGCTCTCCTTAAAGAAGAAATAGTCAACAAATGGCACATAATCAGATTGCCTGACCAAGCCATTACCAGGACCGATCAATTTCAGCTTGGACTGTTGTTTTCTGTCCTGAATGATTTGGTAGAAGTGGATGAGACTGTTTTTTGTTTAACAGGATTAGTGGGGTCTTTGCGGCTGGATAATCTGCTGATCACGAATTTAAAAAGAGATAATAAATGGTTTCGAAAGCATACATTCGATAAAGTCCCTTCCGGCATACTGCGGTCACAAGAATTCTATCGTTTAATTGACATTGCCCTCAAATTTGCCAAACAAGGCCGTGAAGGTAAACCTATCGGTACAATTTTTATTCTGGGCAAAACAAGAGAACTAAAGCCCTATATAAAACAACTGATTTTAAATCCATTTAAAGGTCACTTGAAATCCCAAAGAAGTATTCACGAACCGGATTTTGTTGAAACACTTCGGGAACTGGCATCCCTTGACGGGGCCTTTATTGTTGATCCTAACGGCATTGTTGAAAGGGCAGCCGTATACCTGAGCCCACCTCAAACTAAAGAGAAAATTGAACTCTCCGGAGGATACGGCGCCCGCCACACTTCCTCTGCCGCGCTT
The DNA here is from genome assembly GCA_041562995.1 of Desulfurivibrionaceae bacterium. Lineage (GTDB taxonomy): Bacteria > Desulfobacterota > Desulfobulbia > Desulfobulbales > SURF-16 > BM506. Next base: position 576 of record JBFFNX010000387.1, on the reverse strand, counting down.
ACTGCTGTGACTGACGCGCTTGCCGTTGTGATCTCTGAATCCTCTTCGTCAGTAATGGTTTTTTATGATGGTTCGCCAATTTTAGAATTAAACAGGATATAGCACCGGCCACAAACCAATACGTTAGATGTGTTTATCCTTTTCTCTCTCCCCTCTCCATGAAGAAGCATCATCTCATCAGCTCTCTGCTCTCTGGTCCACTCCATAAGGGCCCATAAGGGCCCATAAGGGAGTTGCCCCCAAACCTCCGGTCTGAATCTAAGGAATATTAACGATGATCAAAAAAGATATTTTCAACAGGGATGTAAAGGCACAGTTCAAGGACTCGGCAAAAGACAAAATATACCGGTTTGTCATGGCTGACGGCATGATTAAAGGGGCTGTGGTGCACGCCACCCGGATGGTCAGCGAAATGCGCGCCAATCATCAAACCGGGCCCTTGGAAACCCTGATCCTGGGGCAGGCCTATGTGGCGGCCAGCCTGATCTGCTCGGGGTTGAAGGGTAAAAATGACCGGATAAGCATGGTGATCGAGTGTTCCGGGCCCATCAAGGGGCTGGATGTTGAGGCGAATGG
>JBFFNX010000386.1:0-1966 GCA_041562995.1 Desulfurivibrionaceae bacterium | reverse complement strand
GCCAAACCACAGCTGAGTTCCAGGCAATACCATCATAAAAATAATCACTGAGCGGATAGAAGAACTTGGTGGGGAAATAATGCCTGGTGTGAAAGGGGATATCGAGCATGATATGAAAGGGCCAGGCCAGCATGGCAAAGGCCAGGACTCTCTTCTTCCAGAACACCAGCAAACAGACGAGCAGCGCAATAAGCAGGCTGTGGCTCAGGTCATAGAGCAGAAAACACCAGGCAGGGATGATATCAAGAGGCGGCTTGCCAGCAACATAATTACCATTTACCAGACGGATGATGGCAAAGGCCCCGAAACTGACCATGTCCGGCATGGCGCCAAAGGCCATGGCCAGCCCCGGCTTGTGGCGGCCAAAGAGACCGTATCCCCAGAGGGTGTGGCTTAAAACATCCACGCCTAATCCACCAGGGCCTCTGGCATGGTCACCGCCTGAATGAGCCATTTCTTGGCACCCTGAGCCAGGACAATCTCCACCGGCTCAACCTCCTGGCTAGCCTCGGCCTCGTTCGCCTTCTGGCGACTGAGGCGCACCGTGCTCTGCACCACGGCCTCGCCCTTGGCCGGGACATCAACAACCAAATCCGCAAAGGTCACGGCAATGGAGGCGTAGCGGCTGCGGTGAAAGATGAGATAGCGGATAATCAGCTCCTGCTCCAAGGCCTCAGCATAACGGCGCTCAGGAATGGTCACTTGGCAGCTGGCCGCCAGCATATTCTTGACCTGCCCCATCTTGAGCGCCATCTGCAGCGGCGTCTCCTGGCCTTCCTTGCCAAGCTCCACCGCAAGCCCGCCAAGCTGGCGTTTAATCACCTCTTTGTCGGAAAAATAATAAGCGAGCCAGCCCGCCACGGCAATGACCAGCACCAGGGCAGCGATAACGATCTTTTTTTGCATAGCGTCTCCTGACAAAATGCCCTGGCCGCAAGAGCATAGTTTATACCAGTGTACCTCTTTCAAAATTAATAGTGAACCAACCAAATGGATTGATTAACAAAGTTTTCTTGCTCCATGGAGTTATAAAAAAAACCTTGCTGTCGGCCCTGTCCCTCGTGATAGAAAAGAAGAAGAGGGTGTGTGCATTTCTGGAATCAACAAGGCCCGTTGTCGAGGCGATAAAAACTCTATACATGGAGGTGGATTATGGATTTCAAGAAAATGGTGCCATGGAACTGGTTAGTTGACGAAGAGGGAGGTGAGGGCAAGACCATCCCGATCCAGCACAGTGACCAACATCTGCCAGGAGGACAGCTCCAGCCCTTCCAGCAGTTGCAAACAGAGATGGACCGCCTCTTCAACACCTTCTTTCGCGGTTTTTCGCCGCCCCTGGCAGGATTCGGCACTCTTCCCTCCTTACGATTCCCAGGCATGCCAGAAGGCCTGCTCAAACCCACGGTGGACATCAGCGCCTCGGACAAGGAATACAACATCAGTGTAGAGGTGCCGGGGGTGGATGACAAGGACGTCAAGATCGAAGTGGTCAAGAACAACCTGATCATCTCCGGCGAGAAAAAACAGGAAAAGGAAGAAAAAGACAAGAACTTCTATCGGGTGGAACGCTGCTACGGCTCTTTCCGCCGGGTTCTCTCCCTGCCCGATGATGCCGACCAGGACAAGGTCAAGGCCAGCTTCAAGAAGGGTGTACTCAACCTGACCATTCCCCGCAAGGCCCTGCCCGCCTCTGCGGTGAAAAAAATCAAGATTGAGAATAAAGATTAGGGCTTTTGGATAAACAAAAGGCGGTAGATGCTTTTCACATCTGCCGCCTTGAGCAGCCAGGGAGAAGGGTTGCGGAGGGAACCCTTGCCCTGTTGAACCCTCAATTTTGCCCGACAACTGTCTTCTCTGCAAAACGAAAGGGCAAGGAGAAACACATGAAAAAAACAGTATTTATTGCACTTGTTCTTTGTTTTAGCCAACCAAGTTTATCTATGGCACAAGTTGATTGGGATGACGT
>JBFFNX010000385.1:0-2008 GCA_041562995.1 Desulfurivibrionaceae bacterium | reverse complement strand
CCAGGCCAAGGTCAAGCTGGCCGAGGTCAATCTCGAGCGTACCAAAATCAGGGCGCCTTTTAATTGCTTTATCCGCACCAAAAATGTCGATATCGGTCAATACCTGCGTCCCGGCATCATGATTTTGGATGTTTCCGGGACGAATGCGGCGGAAATCGTGGTGCCGCTGCCCCTTACCGATCTGCCCTGGCTCAACATCCCCCGCCATAATAATGGCGATCAAGGATCCCCGGCCACTATCACCATGGCCGTGGGCGGCGAGCGCTATGCCTGGCAGGGTTTTGTCAGCCGCTCCCTTGGCGAGGTGGACACCAAGACCAGGATGGTCGATGTGGTGATCATTATTGATGACCCCTATCTGCTCAAAAAAGAGAGCCGCCACAGACGTGAGCTGCCCTTGGGCAGCTTTGTGCAGGTGGAGGTGCAAGGCCGGATTTTGCCGCAGATGGCCCAGATCCCCCGCAAGTCCCTGCAGGGGGAAGACCATGTCTGGCTGGTTAATGACAACAATGAACTTGTCCTGCGCCGGGTCGTGGTGACCCGGAAGGAAAAGGAGACCATGCTCATCGGCAAAGGCCTGGCTGACGGCGAACGTCTGGTCTTGTCCACGGTGAGCGGCGCCGCAAATGGAATGGTGGTCAGGGTACGGGGTGCGGGTGGTACGCCATGAATGCCGCGATTCGCTGGATGGCCGGTAACCATGTTGCGGCCAATCTCCTGATGTTGGTTTTTATTGTCGGCGGCCTGGTGGTCAGTTTGCAGATCAAACAGGAGGTCTTTCCTGATATAGCCCTCGATTATGTTGAGGTGGTTGTCGCCTACCCCGGTGCCGGACCGGAAGAGGTGGAAGAGGGCATTGTCCTGAAGATTGAGGAGAATCTCACCGGTATCGACGGCATCAAGGAGGTGCGCTCCACTGCCTCTGAGGGCTCGGGCCGGGTGGTGGCCGAACTCTATCCAGGCGTGGACCAGGACAAGGTTCTCCAGGATATCAAGAGCGAGGTTGATCGGATAGCCACCTTCCCCGGTGATGCCGAGCGACCGGTGGTCAGCAAGGTTCTGCGCAAGAGAGAGGTGCTCACCCTGGCCGTGTACGGCGACCTGCCTGAGCGGGGCCTGCGCGAGATGGCCGACACCATCCGCGATGACCTCCTGGCCCTGCCCAATATTACCCAGGCTGAGCTCTCTGGAGTGCGGCCCTATGAGATCTCCATCGACATCCCCGAGCATACCCTGCGCCGCTATAACCTGACCCTTGACCAGGTTGCCAGCCGGATTAGGCAGGCCTCGCTGGATCTGCCCGGTGGCACCATCAAGACCGGCAGTGGCGAGGTGCTGATCCGCACCAAGGAGAGGCGCTATCTGGGCCCGGAATATGGCGCCATTGCCATCGTCCATCAGGAGGATGGCAGCGAGGTCCTGCTCAGTGACATTGCCACCATCCGCGACGATTTTGCCGAGACCGATGAAACCGCCTTCTTTGACGGCAAACCGGCCGCCATGATTGAGATCTTCCGGATCGGCGACCAGGCCCCCAAGGATATCTCGCGCACCGTCTATCAATATGTGGCCGAAAAAAATGAGGGTCTGCCAGCCACTGTTCAGCTCGCCGTCTGGAGGGACCGCTCCGAGGCCCTGGTCAGCAGGATTGATCTCCTGCTTGATAACGGTTTCATGGGGCTGGTCCTTGTCCTCCTTATTTTGGGTCTTTTTCTGGAGGTCAAGCTTGCCCTCTGGGTCATGCTGGGCATCCCCATCTCCTTCTTCGGCGCCTGTCTCTTTATGCCCACCATGGACGCCTCCATCAATATGATTTCCCTGTTCGCCTTTATCATGGCCTTGGGGATCGTGGTGGATGACGCCATTGTCGTTGGCGAGAATACCTATACCCATCGGGCCAAAGGCCTGCCCTTTGGCGAGGCTGCGGTGCGGGGCGCCACCCAGGTGGCGACGCCGGTGGTCTTTGCCATCCTCACCTCGGTTGCCGCCTTCATGCCGCTTTTCTATG
>JBFFNX010000384.1:0-2021 GCA_041562995.1 Desulfurivibrionaceae bacterium | reverse complement strand
TTGGCCGCGGAACTCTTCATAGCTCCCAAAGTCGGCATTGATCTTCTCGGCAATAGCTCCGGCGGCCGCTCCGCCCCCCTGAGGCGTCATGCACTGCCAGTAGAAGGTATGGTTCCAGACCTGGGCGGCGTTGTTGAAGATGCCGCTTTTGCCGGCATCATTTGCGGTCTTTCTGATGATATCCTCAAGGCTCGCAGCGGCCAGATCGGTTGCCTCGATCAGCTTGTTGAGGTTGGTCACATAGGCGTTATGATGTTTCCCATGATGGAAAGCCAAGGTCTTCGCACTGATATGTGGTGCCAAGGCATCTTGTGGGTAAGGAAGGTCTGGTAGGGTGATGGTCATTTTTCTCCTTTTTTTGGCGGTTTGGCTTTTTTAGAGCAACGGGTTTGTGAATTTTTTTGTATGGCCATGATAAATGACGATATTGATCTTTTTGGTAAGCCTGATATGTGTTCTGTTGTTCGGCTTTCCTCGGTCGCCTTCCAGCCATCAATATCTATGTGAACTCGTTTGAGTTCCATAAGCCTAAAACAATCTTCTCCAAAATAATCCTACCATTAGATAGTTTGTAATCATAATTGTAATTTGCAAAATTGCTGGTCGAACGGGACACTCAGGTAGCGAGTCAGGACTGTACTAAGGTCGATGGCCAAGAAGCTTACTCTTCAGTAGGCCGGAGATAACCTTGCCACAACGGCGCAGCATAGCCTGCAGGCCTGACCTTGAAGATTGCCATGCCGCACCCCCCCCTTAGAAATTGGCAACCAGGGCCGTGGCCAGGAGGGTATCAGTATCATCCAGGGAGGCAGGAACCGGCATGTGGTCGTATTTGAACGAATAGCTGACCTTCAACGAATAGTTGCTATTCAGGGCCGAGCTTACGGTGGTTTCGGAAGTGATATTGTAATCGTGACTATCGCTAAAATTATGCAGGTATTCCAGACTCTGGGCAAACTTGCTGGTTTCATTGAAAGCAAATTCATATTTTCCGAAAAAACGGCCTGCGATGAAATCCGCTTTCGTGTTGTTGGTATACTGCTCGGTCACATAATTCAGGCCCGCCTCTGTCGAGAGGAAATGTTGCGGACCGGGCAGAATCTTATAGCCCATTCCAGGGCCACCGTAAATGCGGGAATCAAGCCCGGCAAAAGTGTCTTTGGCCCAGCCGGCGTTTAGATAGCTATAAAACCTCCTGGAGAAGAGGTGGGTCCCCCGCAGTTCCGTGAAATAGCTCTCCGCGTTGCGGACCCCTGCATTTTGGCTGGACAGTGCGCCCAACTTCCATGCGGCTGCCAATTTGTCTGATAATTTAACCTGCAGCGCATTCTTGAAAGACAGGGTGGCTGTCTCGGAGTTACCCCCGGTCTCGACATAGGCTAGTTCCGACTCGTCGGACCATTTTTTCTCCTCCGCCTGGGCAACCGACCCCAGACAAAATAGACCAGCGATCACCGCGGCGGCATAAATTCTGTTAACCATGTTCTTCCTTGTTTTGAAAGGCCAAACTCGGTCTCTCCAGGAGAGATATTAAGTTTAAAGTTATTACCCCTGTAGCTGCTGAATTAGAGTTGGCAGAGATAGGTGGTCCGGGGTCATTTGGATATCGGCCTTTGCCGGCCGTTATCTCCCTCCGCATCCAAAACTTCACTGGCCGCCACTCCGGCTGTAATGGCAAATCTCATGGCCTCTTCGAAGGACATGTCCGCCGGCGACACGCTGTCCCTAGAGACCACGACCGTGTATCCGCCAATCTGGTAGCTCATCGGCAGATAGACGACAATATTTTCAGTCGAATTCGCGCCCTCCAAATCATAATGGTCGAGGGTGACAAAACCCAGGACCCTGATATTGTTGCCGCCGAGGTTTACCCAGACCGGTTTTCCCGAATCTGTTCTTTTTCCGCTTTGGACCAGGAATTTTGAAATATCGCGCATCGCCCGGTAAACCATCTTGACCATCGGCACTCTATCAATGAGTCGTTCAAAGAGGCGGAGGATGGCGCGGGCGATATAGGTTTC
>JBFFNX010000383.1:0-2035 GCA_041562995.1 Desulfurivibrionaceae bacterium | reverse complement strand
GGGGATGTCAAAAAAATTCTGGGCCGTGATCAGGTCAATATAAACCAGGGATGAGTCATACTCATACATGCCAGTTTCAAAAATGCCGGTCACCTGGCACGACTTGATCCGCGGGATGATGCCCATGGGGGAGAGGGGGCCGGAGGGGGAGAGCAGGCGCAGCCTGTCGCCCATGTGAACCCTGAGCTGCTTGGCAAGCTGGACACCAATAATGATCCCTGGTGGGTCACCTGGTGACAGGGGCCGGAGGCTTTTAAGGCCATCGCCATGGATAAGCTGCTCTGGTAAGGAAAGGACGCTGCCGGCCGATTCTGGATCAATCCCCCGCACGACACAGCCGCTGCCACCGCTGCCGGTGGTGATCATGGACTGTCCATAGACATAGGGCGTGGCGCCGGTAACTTCGGGATGGGTGGCAACGGTGGCAAGCACCTCCTCATACCCCTCCATGGCGCCGCCGAATTTCTGGACCACGATATGGGAGTTGACCCCGAGGATCTTGTTGCGGAATTCTTCACCAAATCCGGTCATCACGGCGATCACAATAATGAGTGCCATGACGCCGACAGCTACCCCGGCCACAGAAATAAGAGAAATAAGCGAGATAAAACCTTTTTTCTTAGCGGACTTAAGATAGCGCAGGCAGACAAAAAATTCAAAATTCATTATCTAACTATTTGGCCTCTGGACGGAGATGGGGGAAGAGAATAACGTCACGGATGGATGAGGAGTTTGTCAGCAGCATGGTGAGGCGGTCAATGCCGATGCCTTCACCGGCAGCAGGGGGCATGCCGTACTCCAGGGCCCTGACAAAATCGTAGTCCACTTCGGGAAAGATTTCCTCGTCATTCCCCCGTTCTGCCACCTGTTTTTCCAGGCGCGCTTTCTGGTCAATGGGGTCGTTAAGCTCGCTAAAGGCATTAGCGAGTTCCCGGCCGGTGATAAAGAGCTCGAAACGATCGGTGACCGTGGGGTCTTCTTCGTTGCAGCGCGCCAGGGGTGAAACCTCAGTGGGGTAGGCCGTGATAAAGGTGGGATTGATCAGCTTATCTTCCACCAGCAGGTCAAAAAGTTCCATCTTGGCCTTGCCGGGCCCGGCCTTTTCTTCTAGCTCCAGGCCTTTTTCCTTGGCAAGGGCCATGGTCTTTGCCGGGTCAGTCAGGATGTCGAGACTGATGCCACCCACCTCATGCAGCGCCTCATCCATGGTGTACCGTTTCCACGGCGGGGTGAGGTCAACCGGTTGCTCATCAAATTCAATAACCAGGGTATTGTTAATCTTCTGGCAGATGGAGGTGACCATCTCCTCGGTGAGATCCATCAACTCCAGATAGGTGGCATAGGCCTGATAGAATTCAAGCATGGTGAATTCCGGATTATGACGGGTGGAGAGGCCCTCGTTCCTGAAATTTCTGTTAATCTCGAAGACCCTCTCAAATCCTCCCACCAGGAGGCGTTTGAGGTAAAGCTCCGGGGCAACCCGCAGATAGAGATCCATGTCCAAGGCATTATGGTGGGTCTTGAACGGTTTTGCTGTGGCGCCTCCGGCAATGGCCTGCATCATGGGTGTTTCCACCTCGATATAATTGCGATCCTCGAGAAACTCACGGATAAGGCGGATAATCTTGACCCTTTTGCGAAAGGTGTCGCGGACCTCAGGGTTAACAATGAGATCCACATAGCGCTGCCGGTAGCGCGTCTCTACGTCGGTGAGGCCATGGAATTTCTCAGGCAGGGGGCGCAGGGCTTTGGTGATCGGCGTAAACGACCGGACATGGATGGAAGGCTCACCTTTTTGGGTGCGAAAGAGGATGCCGGTGCAGCCGATGATATCACCGATATCAAATTTCTTGAAGATCTCGAAGCGCTCCTCGCCAACCTCCTGCTTTTTGATATACACCTGGCCGCGGCCCGATTCGTCCTGGAGCTGCAGAAAGGCGGCCTTGCCAAAATCACGCATGGCAATAATACGGCCGGCTACGGTAAACTCGCCTTCACTCAAGGCAAAGTCTGGATCATCATAGGCCATCTGGGG
>JBFFNX010000382.1:0-2038 GCA_041562995.1 Desulfurivibrionaceae bacterium | reverse complement strand
GTCTCGGGGGAGCTGGCGGTTTCGGCTGTACTCTCTGCTGTCTGAGTCTCCATCTTTGCCTCATCCTGGTTTCCAGCAGTCGCTTGCGCGGTTGTTGCTTCAGGAGGTTTTTTGCGGGGTGCGCGTTTACGCGGTCGACGTTTCGGCTTTGGTTTTTCCGTGTCTTGGCTGGTTGTTGCCTCTGTGGTCTCAGGGGCGCTGGCGGTTTCGGCGGTACTCGCTGCCGCCTTAGTTTCCGGCTTCTCTTCGGCCTGATTGCCAGCAGTCGTTGACGCCGCCTTTTTGGCTGCGGGTTTTTTGCGAGGTGCCCGTTTGCGCTTCGGTTTTTCTGTGTCCTGGCCCGTCGCTGCCTTTTTGGTCTCAGGGGCGCTGGCGGTTTCTGGGCTGATTTTTTCTTTGTTTTTCGGGGCTGTTTTTTCTTCGGTCATGAATATTCCTTTGGCAAAAAAGATCTTGGCCATAATCGCCGTTTTTAGGACGGCATAGTCCAGATTTTCTGCATGTGTCCGGCGCCATCAGGGCCTGTAAGGCCGAGATGCCGCCATCCGTTTGATAACGACCGCCACAATTTGTTTAGTGGGGCGGCTGGTAATAGGTTTTGCCTTGGTGAAGCATCTTCAAAACTTTACCCTGGTCAACAAGTTCACCCATGAGCCTGCTTGTCTGGGCAGGGTCTAAGTTCAGGGCCTCGCTGATGTCTGAAGCGGTGCAGGGGCGGCGTTGAAGCATCTCCAGGATCTCACCGGGTTCGGGTGAGCGCCAGGAGTCACGGTCACGTTTGGCAAAACTGGCAATAATTTCCACATTGCCGGGCAACTGCTCGGCAATGTGGGTTAATTCTTCGGGTGACAGTGGCAGGGCAAAACTCTCCAGGGGAGGGCGAACCACTGTGTTTAATTGAACCCGTTCGGGGTTAATGCGCATAATAGCCTCTTTCAAGGCGGCTATGTCGCTGGGTTGATCATTGATGTTCTTGGTCAGCATGACTTCCAGCCATACCCGACCAGGAAATTCCTGGCAGAAAAGGGAGATGCCTTCAATCATCTCCTCTAAATCAACACACTGGGCCGGCCGGTCAATTTTGCGAAAGCTTTCAGCCCGGGCTGAGTCCAGCGATGGGATAACGATGTCAGCAGCCTGTAGTTCCTGGCGGACATCCTCGCGGTGCATCATGGCGCCGTTAGTCAGAACAGCAACTGGTTTACCTGTCTTTTCCTTTATGTGGCGGATGATTTCGCCAAGGCCCGTATGCAGGGTGGGCTCGCCCATGGCAGTAATGGTAAAGACGTCGATGGGCTTTGCCAGGTTGTCCTGGGCCAACAGCTCGTCAATCTCTGCCAGAATTTCCGCAGTCGGTGTGTACTCTTTTCGCTCACAGGTGTGAATCGCCGTCCCCCCTATCTCGCAATAGATACAGTCAAAATTGCAGGTCTTGGTGGTGAGGAGATCAATGCCCAGTGACAGGCCGAGCCGCCGGGAGTTCACCGGGCCAAAGAGATATTTCATAGGTATGGGGTTACGGGCAGGCAGGAGGGGTGAACGCCCATTTTTTTGATCGAGGGTCATCAATATACAAAACAATAAGGATGAATTTATAACAAGCATTTTACGTTCAGGCAAGTAAAAACGCCGTGTTGCCAGCAGTAAAGGAGGGAACTTTTCCTTGACACCCATGGAGCCAGAGCGTAAAAATTGTCCTTTCTGGCTGGTTCGAAGCCCGATGACAGTAGCGTTGTCCGAATTCTCTGTTCTGACGGATGTCACTGTGGTCGTTTTTCATTGATATCGCGTGGTTATCAGATTCTGGCGCTGGCCCCAGTCATACAAAAAAAAGATCTATGCTACTTACCCCTCAGATAAAGGAAAAAATATGCGCAGTGATATCGTTACCAAAGGGTTGGAAAGGGCGCCCCATCGTTCTCTCTTTAAGGCCATGGGCTATACCAATGAAGAGCTGAGCCGGCCCCTGATCGGTGTCTGTCATGCCCATAATGAGATTATTCCCGGTCATGTCCACCTGGACAAAATTGTTGAGGCG
>JBFFNX010000381.1:0-2052 GCA_041562995.1 Desulfurivibrionaceae bacterium | reverse complement strand
TCCTTGTAGATGCTGCACAGCAGAGCGATGGAAGTAGCATCACCCTCGATTGACACCGAGGGAAGGCCAGATAGCGTAATGTCGTCAAGATCATTGGCGCGATAGGCGAGTTCCACCTCGACGCGATAGTCTTTCAGGTCGTTGCCCATTGCCAGGCTGAGGCCATAACCAGCGTCGGTGGTTACTTCACCGGTATCGCCGGTTGTATTGATCCAGTCAGCGTCATGGCCGATGACCGCCGCAAGATTGCCGCTAAAATAAGGCTCAGCCAGGCAGATGCCTGGACTTCCTATCAGCAAAACAGTTGACACGACGCTCAACAATAAAAATTTCTTCATGATCTCTACCTCCCTTTAGTATGAAACATCTTGCCCTTATAATCAGGTTAGACAGCTTTTGGTCGTTAGCGCAAATTTTTTTTGGAAGCTGGATACCTCCCTGGGGTCGGACCAAGGCAAGCCGCTGATTATCCGTTTGATTGATCTAAAAAGATGTTGGTTTTCTGCCTTGGGGCACACTTTCGGATAGTGAAAAAGGCAGTTTAAGATGAGATTATGTTCTTGAATAAGGGCCGCGGGGTTCGGACGTAGCATTTTGGCCTCCCGCCAGTAACTAGCAGGTAAAAATTAAGCCGGAAATCTCTACGATTGCTCTGTCCAGATTATGGGCGAGGCACACCGGCCCCAAACCATAACTCCCTTAAAAGATCTCCCTCATATTAAATTTACATTTTGTTACTTCAGCCACTCCCTCGCATGTTATTCTATTAAGAATAAGTCTGAACTTTGTTCAGATGAGACAAATGAATAAAGGAGAAAGCGTGGTACATTATGCAGAGTATCCAAGCGACAAACAACTGGAGAAATGTTTTAACACCGCCCTTGATGAACAGCAAAATGTAGTGATCAAGGCCGGCAGCCTCACAGATCCCAAAAATGACTTTGCCCGGTCGGTTTCCAAAGGTTTGGGATCTGATCCGCGCGAACTGGAGTGCCGATTTTTATATGACGCTAAGGGCAGCGCCCTTTATGAAGAGATCTGCAACCAGCCCGAATACTACCCCACCCGCACCGAAGAAAAGATCCTGCGAAAACGATCATCGGACATTTCCAGACTAACCGGTCCATGCACTCTGATCGAACTTGGTTCAGGAAGTTCGGTAAAAACCAGCCACCTCCTGACCGCATACCAAAATCTATACAACAATGTTTGCTACACTCCGATAGATATCAGTAGCAGCGCCCTGAAAGATGCCGGCCGCGCCATCATCGACAAACATCCGAAGGTCCAGGTCGTCGGTGTGCACGGAACCTACAGCGATTCCTTCCCGTTGATCCGCTGCGCCTCCCCTGCCCTGCTAATCTTTTTGGGCAGCACGATCGGTAATTTCAAACCGGAAGCTGAAAACGCCTTCTGGTCCGACGTTACTGCCAATATGCAGAATGGCGATTATTTCTTGCTTGGCGTTGACCTGATCAAGGATGTCGGGGTGCTGGAAGCGGCCTATAATGATCGCGCCGGGGTCACCGAACAATTCACCCTGAATTATTTTGCCAGAATGAACCGGGAGTTGGGCTCCGGGATAAACCTGGATTCACTGGCCCACTTCGCTTTTTACAACCGGGATAAAAGTCAGATAGAGATATTCGCCGAGTTTCATGATGATATGGATATCATGGTCAAGCCATTGAATAAGTCCTTCGTCATTAACCGGGGAGAAAAGATTCTGCTTGAGATCAGCCGCAAATTCAACCTGACCAACGTCCAGGACAAGCTAGCCGGATATGGCCTTAATCCTATCCGGACCTTCACCGACGAGCAAAACTGGTTCGGTCTCATACTGCTGGAGAAAGGAGACTTTAACTGATGAGCGCCAGGAGATCGGCAGGCGTTACCGTGCAAAACGGTATCTGCGGTATTTGCCCGGCCGGCTGCTGGATCCAGGCCCATATTGAAAATGGCGTTCTGAAGAAAGTCGAGCCCCAGACCGATCATCCTCTGGGTACGATCTGCCGCATTGGTCGCCACTCTCCCGATATAGTCCATGACCCC
>JBFFNX010000380.1:0-2065 GCA_041562995.1 Desulfurivibrionaceae bacterium | reverse complement strand
GAGGCCTTACCGGCGGATATGCCCCTCTCCGAGTTGATCGGCAAGGTTGCCCAGGCCCCCTGCGGCCTGCCCGTGGTCTCTTCGCAAGGCCGTTACCTCGGGGTCATCTCCAAAAAAGCTCTCCTTGAAACCCTGGACCGAGCCCATGTCTGATACCCCTGCCAATCCCTGGGCCAGCCCGGCGCCAGCCCCCCCGGCCGCCAATCCCTGGGCACCAGAGACCGGTAGCCCTGCCGGCCAGCCCGATTGGCTGACGGGCAGCGGCCCCGCCGAGCCAGCGGCTTTCGACTGGAGTCATCCCTTTGACCACTCCCTCATCCCCCTCGATCACTGGGTGGAGCAGGGCCTTAACTGGCTGGTCAGCCATTTCCGCCCTCTCTTTCAGGCCATCCGCCTGCCGGTGGATGCCACCCTCTCCGCCATCGAGGCCGGGCTCCAGGCCACGCCTCCCCTGGTCATCATTGCCATCTTTTGCCTTGTGGCCTGGCAGATCGCCGGCCGCCGTCTGGCCATCGGTACCTTTGTGGCCCTGCTCTTCGTGGGCCTGATCGGCGCCTGGTCAGCGGCCATGATCACCCTTTCCCTGGTTCTTACCTCGGTATTCTTTTGTTTTATCATCGGCCTGCCCATGGGCATCTGGCTGGCCCGCAGCAATAGGGCGGCCGATCTTATGCGGCCGATCCTTGACGCCATGCAGACCACGCCGGCCTTCGTCTATCTCGTCCCCATTGTCATGCTCTTTGGTATCGGCAATGTCCCCGGCGTGGTGGTGACGATTATCTTTGCCCTGCCCCCCCTGATCCGCCTCACCAATCTCGGCATCCGTCAGGTCCCGGCCGACCTGGTCGAGGCAGCCCGCTCCTTTGGCGCCAGTCCCGGCCAGCTCCTCTTCAAGGTCCAACTGCCGCTGGCCATGCCGACGATCATGGCCGGGGTCAACCAGACCCTGATGTTGGCCCTGTCCATGGTGGTGATCGCCTCGATGATCGCTGTTGGCGGCCTGGGCCAGCTCGTCCTGCGCGGCATTGGCCGGCTGGACATGGGCATGGCCACCATTGGCGGCGTCGGTATCGTCCTGCTGGCCATTGTTCTCGACCGCCTCACCCAGGCCATGGGCCGCAAGCAACCCAGCGGGCAGAGGCGCCACTGGTACGAGAGTGGTCCTGCTGGCCTGGTGCGCCGGCTGATCCGGGCCAGACGCCCTGTGGACAAAACTACCGGCTAAAGGTCATATTGCCGGCCTCACTTCACCCAAAACAGAGAGATGTCTATGCCCTGTATTCAACGATTTTTTGTCCTTATTTCCGCCCTTGCCGCCGTTCTTTTTTTGGCGGCCCAGGCAGGTGCGGCACCAGACCGACAGCTGCCTGGCCAGGGGGTGGTGGTGCAGCCCGGCCAGATCCATGTCGATGGCGAGAATTTCCAGACTCTTGTCGTCATCAAGGCCCTTGAGGCCCTGGGCTATGAGGTAAAACCGGTCCAATTTGCCAAATATCCGGCCCTGCATGTGGCGGTGAGCAATAATGACGTCACCTTTATCGCCGATCACTGGAACCCCCTGCACACCTCCTTTTTCGACAAGGCCGGCGGGGCGGCCAAGCTCTATCGCCAGGGGGCCTATATCCCCGGTTGTGCCCAGGGCTATCTCATCGACAAAAAAAGCGCTGAAAAATACCAGATCAGCAATATGGCCCAGCTCCAGGATCCGCAAATCGCCGCCCTTTTTGATGTAAGCGGTGACGGCAAGGCCGATCTCGCCGGCTGTCCGCCGGGCTGGGGCTGCGAAAGGGTCATCGAGCATCAGCTCACCAGTTTTGATCTGCGTGACACCGTTACCCATAACCAGGGGGAATACGGGGCCATCATTGCCGAGACCATAACGCGCTATCAGGAGGGCAAACCGGTGCTCTACTATACCTGGATCCCCTATTGGGTCAGTGGGGTGCTGGTGCCAAACCGGGATGTGGTCTGGCTTGAGGTACCGTTCTCCTCCCTGCCGGATAACCGTGCCGTGGACACCACCCTTGCCAACGGCAAAAATTACGGCTTTGAGATCAACAACCAG
>JBFFNX010000379.1:0-2066 GCA_041562995.1 Desulfurivibrionaceae bacterium | reverse complement strand
TAAAAAAGACATATTTAATGGCAAGAGGAGGGTGTCCAGGGCGACGCCCTCCTCTTTATTTATTTCAGGCAATCGCACTTAAGTAGAGTTCTATCCGGAGTATTTTCAACCATGGATCCACGTCTGCTACGAAGAAATAAACAGCTCGATACCCTGGCCCGTCATGTTATTACCGTGGGCGGTATTGCTGTTATTTTCAGTGTCATCGCCATTCTTTTTCTCATCTTCAAGGTGACTGTTCCCCTCTTTACGCCCCCCTCTGTTGACCAACTCTATAGCCTGCCGCAAGCGGGCCGGGCTGAAAACTTTCTGGCAATCGGCTTGGATGATTATCAGGAAAACATCTTCACCATTAATAACCAGGGCCAGCTCCATTTTCAGGCCTTAACCGGCGGTGCTCAAGGCGCTGTTGTCGATCTTTCATCCGGCAGCCCTAAGCGAGTTAAGCATCTGGCCACTGTCGCCCCTGGCCGCTTCTCTCTGCTCTGGGAGGACGGCAGCCTCTCGCTGGTGGCCATTGATTTTCAGCCTCAATTTGATCAGCAGGGCACCCGAACCATTGTTCCGGCGGCCCAGATAACGGCTGAACTTCCTGCACCGCACTCCTCATCTCCCGTTACCGCCAGCCTTTGTCGCCAGGGTGAAGAGGGCCTTCTCATTCGGGCCAACCTCCATGCCGACAATAGTTTTTCCATTTGGCAACGGACCAAGACCGAGGACATTTTTGGCGATGAAACCGTTGAAGAGTCAACCGTCGCCATTGCCCCCTATTTTGAAAAGATTTGCGCCATTGCCTTTACCAGTGGTGGCAAGACCCTCTTTGCCGGCACTGTCGGCGGCACCCTGTTGCGCTGGGATATTGGCGAAGAAATAGTCCTCACCGATACCGTTCCCGCCTTCAAGGAGCCGATCACGGCCATGACCATGGTTTTCGGCTCCCAGTCCTTGTCTGTCGGCACGGAGAGCGGTGCCCTTTCCACCTGGATGGGTGTCCGTGACAGCGCTATCAGTGAGACAAAAAAACTGCGCAAAATCCATGAGTTAAGCAGGCATGGCGCTGATGTGACCGCCATCTTTGCCTCCCAGCGCGACAAATCACTCATCTCCCTCGACCGCCAGGGCACCCTTCATCTTGATCATATGACCAGTGAGCGTCATCTTTTAAACCTGCCCGGCCCCTATCTTCTGGCGGCGCTGTCCGGCCGCGGTTCCGGTCTCGTCACCCTGGCCCCGAATGGCAGCCTGCAGGTTCATGCCCTCCATAACCCCCATCCCGAGGTGAGCCTGCGCACCCTCTTTGGCAAGGTTTGGTATGAGAATTATGACTCGCCCGACTATTCCTGGCAGTCATCATCGGGAAGCGACGATTTTGAGCCCAAGTTTTCCATTACCCCCCTCCTCTTCGGTACGATCAAGGGCACCCTCTACGCCATGATTTTTGCCCTGCCCCTGGCCACCTTTGGCGCCGTTTATGTCAGCCAGTTTGCCCCGGCCCATCTGCAGCGGATCATCAAACCCCTGGTGGAGGTCATGGCCTCGGTTCCTTCAGTGGTCATTGGTTTCCTCATTGCCCTGGTTTTGGCGCCCCTTATTGAGGCCCAGATCGTCCCCTTGCTGCTCAGCTTTATCTTTCTGCCCGGCGGCTTTCTTCTCTTTGTTGTCTGCTGGCAGTATGCCCAGCGTTTCAGCGCCATCCGCGAGCTTCGCCATGGCTATGAATTTATCATCATCCTGCCTGTGTTGCTGGTAAGTGGTTATCTCGCCTACCTCTGCGGGCCTTTGGTTGAGAATCTTGTTTTTGACGGCAATTTTAGCCAGTTTCTCTTTCAAAATACCGGCACCCGTTATGATCAGCGCAACTGTATCATCATTGCCTTTGGCCTCGGCTTTACCGTCATTCCCATCATTTTTTCCATTGCTGAGGATTCATTATCAAATGTGCCGCCAAATCTCACCGCCGCCTCCATGGCCCTGGGTGCCAGCCGTTGGCAAACGGTGTGGCGGGTTATTCTGCCTTCGGCCAGTCCGGGCATCTTTGCCGGTGCCATGATTGGTCTGGGCCGGGC
>JBFFNX010000378.1:0-2094 GCA_041562995.1 Desulfurivibrionaceae bacterium | reverse complement strand
GTCTGGAAGGTTCAATTAATAAGGAAGAAAAACAGATTGTCTCTCTACAGGCCCAGAGCCGCCAGGAGTTCCTGCGCCATGATATCCAGGGGAGCCGGCCGGCCGGTCCACAATTCAAACTGGGCCGCCCCTTGATAGAGGAGCATCTGCAGGCCATTAATAGTGAGACAGCCCGCCTCTTTTGCCTCTTTGAGCAGGCGCGTTTCCAAGGGGGCATAGACAATATCCATTACCACCGGAAAGTCGCCAATCTTGGCGCTGGGAACCAGGCTCATATCCACCATCTTGCCCATGCCCACCGAGGTGGCATTGACAACGGCGTCCGCCTTTAGTTGGGCAATCTCAGCCAGGGGGTACCAGGGGCAGTCCAGCAGTTTTGCCAGGGCCTGACCCGACTCTGGGGTACGGCTGGCAATGGTCAATCGGGCACCAGCCTCAAGGAGACCAAAACCAATGGCCCGGGCCGAACCACCAGCACCCATCAGAAGTACCGAGGCACCGGCGAGGGCCATTTTGTCCGCCAGGGCCCGATTGGCCCCCAGCCAGTCGGTATTATAGCCCTTCACCCAACCTTGACAAAAAACCAGGGTATTGACGGCGCCGATCTTCTCGGCCACCGGGTCAATCTCATCAAGGCAAGGCATGACCGTCTGCTTATGGGGGATGGTGACACTGACACCCCGGACGCCAAGGGCCCTAAGGCCGGTGATAGCACCAGAGACATCCTCCACCGGAAAGGGGACATACACCCCGTTTTCACCGATGGCGGCAAAGGCGGCGTTATGCATGGCCGGACTCAGGCTATGACTGACAGGATTGCCCATGATGCCATGGACTAGGGTGGTGCCGCTGATCTTCATCGGACAAGCTCCTGGATGGCGTGCAGCTCATCAACGCTGAGCTGACCAGGGGCGGTGCAGCTTTGCCGATCAACAGCCCCATAGGTAAGCACGCCACCAAGCTCCAGGGTGGCGGCCCGGCTGATCTTACCGGCCTGGCCCATGCAAAAGGCGGCCAGGGGAAAGTGCTCTTTGGCGGCCAGGAGCTGGAGAGCAAGAACACGCAACGTGTCGGTATAATCGTGGGCCATGGTGACCATCTTACCGATATCGGCACCGCTTTGCTGTTGGCGCCTGAAGATATCAGCGAGCACCTCATCAGCAGGGGTCTCGTTAAAATTATGCCAGGAAACGATGATCTTGGCCTTGGTAGAGGAGGCGGCGGCCAGGATCTGACGGCGCCCCTCCGCTGGAGCCAGCAACTCTATATCCACATAGGCAGCGCCGCGGTCAAGGGCCTCAACCAGGAGGGCAAGGCGTTCCTCCTCACTCCCCTGCCATTTGCCGCCTTCCCATTGGGGACGATTGGTAAAAAGCAGCGGGGTTTTGATCCCTTCCACAAAGGGTTGCACCAGGGGCTCATCAAGGAGATCCAGCCGTATCTCAATGACATCCGCCCGGCCTGCGAGCCGGCGCGCCACAGCCAGGGCACCGGCCAGGGTTGGCTCAGCAATGGAGAGACATATCTTTTTCTGGGGGAGCTGGGCAATAGCCATTAATTTTTCCCTTGTTTCTTGCCCCGTTTTCCAGGCATGATCTTATGGTAGAGAGGAACAAATATTCTTATTCCATCAAGTCCTGAAAGTCAATATTGGTGCAGCAAGGGGAGACTTCCCGCTCTTGCCACCATACCTGTGGAACGACCATGCCCCGACTCTTTATTGCCATTGACCTGCCGGAGGAAATCAAAGAAGGGGTGCGTGGCCTCTGCTCCGGCTTACCCGGGGCTCGCTGGATCGCAGCGGACCAACTTCATCTCACCCTGCGCTTTATCGGCGATGTTGACCATTCCCTCTTTGCCGAAATTTACAAGCGGCTTGATGAGGTAAGGGGCAAACCCTTCCCACTGCATCTGAAGGGCCTGGGCGTTTTCCCCCATACTGGCAAGCCCCGCATCCTCTGGGTGGGGTTCAAAAAAAGCGCACCCCTGCTGGAGCTCCGCAAGAAGGTGGACAGTATTGTCCGTCACCTCGACATCCCGCTGGAAAAGAAAAAATTCTCCCCCCACATTACCATTGCCCGGCTGGGAAAAACG
>JBFFNX010000377.1:0-2100 GCA_041562995.1 Desulfurivibrionaceae bacterium | reverse complement strand
TTTCCGTTTGACAGGAAAGCAGTTGCTGTGCTGATAATAACAGGGTGGTTACGTAATGAATCTTTAAGAATGTATTGGCTGTGGGACATGCATGGAGGTCTGCCCCTCCGGCGCCTGCCTGGTGACGGAGATAGTCTAAAGACCAGGGGGGTATGGCCCTAAGCAAAATTGTGCTGTTACCCCCTTATCACCGCAATCGTTGTGATAAGGTCATCAAGGCGCAGTGAAACTCCCAATGTCGGCAGCCGTAGAAATCGAGAAGTGGCTGGGGGGCAGATAAAGAAAGCAGAGCACCGCCAGCGCTGGCCCTCTACACAACCAGACCTATACCCGGTAAGCGCGACTCAGAGTCGCGCTTACCGGGTATAGGCAACGCTCGATGACCTCCGACAATTAGAAGGGTGGCGCAATGGTGACGACAATCCGCATGTCGCTGTGAGCTCGCACGCCATGGGGTTCACTGATGTCACTCACCAGGATATCGCCACAATGGGCAGGCATACTGGCTTCATTATCCGCCAAAAACTCGCCCTCCCCCTCAATAACATGGATGGTCAGCTGCCCATCGGCCGGATGGGAATGCACAGGAAAGACCTGCCCGGCAGCGAGGTTAAAATTTAAGACTCGAAAATAGGCCGAGTCGTGTAACAAAAAACGGCTAAAAGACTTTTCATTAAATTCTCGGGTTTCAGCTAAGGTAATCTTTTTCATAGTGAGCCTCCTGGTTATAGTAATGATCCAACCATAGCACCTACCTCAGCAGGTAATCCTTGACTTAGCTACAGCTATCTCAACTTTCTTCACAAACAACCACCCTTGCGAGGATGAGTCATGCCCAGGCGATTAAAAAAAAAATCATTTTCACCCTTGCCTATCTATGGCTGCATGGCCATAAGCCTTGGCGCCTGGGCCTCGGCCTTTATGAAGGGTGGTGCCCTGGGAGAGGCCGGCTACCAGCCCCTTGAGGTTGTTGGTCATTATCAGGCGGTTGACAGGAGTCTCCAGCCCGGCCATGCTCCCCTGAAATCAATAACCTTATGCCCGTATCTTTGACCCAGTGGACAGGCGCCTTTATGCCTTATTTTCCTAACCATGGTGATGGAGGCTTGATAGGCCCTTGAAAAAATGGCATATTATCCTGGCAAATCAATGGTAGGTTTTTTTAACCAAGAGCGGTTTCCGATATCTGCTGCACTCACAACTAAGTTTACCAAGAGAGGAACAAAACAATGACTGGACAACTTAACTGGTTCAAGGGAGGAATTGCCCTGGGCCTCTCCTTTCTCCTGGCCGTGCTGCTGGTGAAACCCATCGGGGTTTCCACCCAATTCGTCATTCTGGACGGCATCATCTGGAATACGTTCTCCACGGATCTCATCACGGAAGACACCACTGCCAAGTCAGGTTACGCAAGCACCAACGCCTACCTCAACAAGAGCGGCGGCAAATACGCCAAAAACATTATGAAACCCGCGAACTACAGCTTCATCTTCGTCCTCAGTATGATTTTAGGAGGGGTGCTTTCCAGGTTATTGGCTGGCCCCAAGCCCTCCACCCAGGATAAGGTGGCACCGGCTGCCTGGCGCCGAAAGTTTGGCGCTCAACCCGGCAAGCGCTATTTTTACGCCTTCATCGGCGGCGTTCTGGCCTTAATAGGAGCCCGACTCGCAGGAGGCTGCACAAGCGGCCATATGATGAGCGGCATGATGCAGACCGCGGTCAGTGGCTATCTCTTTGCCCTGGGCGCCTTTACGGCCGGCATCCCGGTGGCCATAATCATGTACGGCAGAGACGGGGAGGTGTGATCATGGAAATATTTCTGGCTATCCTCCTTGGCACTCTTTTTGGATTCGTCCTCCACCGCGTCGGCGCCTCCAACCCGGAAAACATCTTTAACATGCTGCGCCTCAAGGATCTTCACCTGATGAAGGCCATCCTTTTTGCCATTGGCATCGCAAGCTCCATCCTCTTCATCGGCCTGGCTGCAGGCTTCATCAACCCCTCCCATCTCGATATTAAGGCGAGCTACTGGGGTGTTCTGGTGGGCGGCCTGCTCCTTGGCACCGGTTGGGCCATTGCCGGCTATTGTCCGGGCACTGG
>JBFFNX010000376.1:0-2103 GCA_041562995.1 Desulfurivibrionaceae bacterium | reverse complement strand
GAATCTGGCAGCTCTTATTCTGCCCGGCAGCAAGAACGTGATGAACGACTTGAACCATCTTGAGAAGAGCGGCCTGGCCGCCAGGATCAAGAGCATGGCGGCCGAGGGCAGCATCGATATTGTCGGGATCTGCGGCGGTTTTCAGATGCTTGGTCGGGATATCGATGATCCCTTCAAGCTTGAATCAGACGGGGGGCGGATTGAGGCCTTGGGTCTGCTGGAAATGACCACCACCCTGGCCGAGGAAAAGACCCTGAAGCGGCAGACGGCAATCCACCTGCTTTCCCGGCTCAAGGTCCATGGCTACGAGATTCATCATGGCCAGACCACCTCAGTTCATGGCCGGGCCCTGCAGATGGCAGATGGTAGCGAGGACGGTGCGGTTTCGGCGGATGGCCGGATTTGGGGGAGTTATCTGCATGGTATCTTCGATGATGATGATTTCCGCCGCTGTTTTATCGATATGTTGCGCAGTTCCCGGAACCTGCAGCCGCTCGGCAAGGTCGTCGCCTCTTACGATCTGGAACCGGCCTTCGACCGGCTGGCTGATATCGTCAGGCAATCAATGGATATCAATAAGCTTTACCAGTTGTTGGGCCTGAAATGAGTCTTGAGTTGCAGGTCATTCTGGCCCTGATCCTTGATGCCTTGTGGGGTGATCCACGCTGGCTGCCCCATCCGGTGCGGTTGATTGGCTGGCTGGCCCTGAAATGTGAGCGACTGACCAGGGCTATTATTCCCAGCGAAAAACTGGCTGGGATTATGGCAGTGATCGTGGTGCTGCTGGTGACCGGTTCGTTGGGATGGGGGGTGCTCAGGTTGGCCGGGATCTTTCATCCTCTGGTTGAGGCGGTTGTCTCGATCCTGCTCCTTTATACCTGCTTTGCCGGGCGGGATCTGGTCGTTCATAGTCACAAGGTCTATGCGGCTCTGCAGGATGACGATTTACCCGAGGCCAGAAAAAGGGTAGGAATGATCGTTGGCCGTGATACCGGAGAACTGGGGCAGAGCGAGGTGGTGCAGGCCTGTGTTGAAAGTGTTGCCGAAAATACGGTTGATGGGGTCACCGCGCCCCTGTTCTGGGCAGTTATCGGCGGGCCGCTTGGAGCTCTGCTTTATAAGGCCGCCAATACCATGGACTCCACCTTTGGCTATAAGAATGAACGTTATCGGCACTTCGGTTGGGCTGCGGCCCGGTTTGACGATCTGCTGAATTTTCTGCCGGCCCGGCTAAGTGGTTTGCTTATGGTGGGCGCGGCCATGCTGCTCAGACTGCGGGCGGTCGAGGCCTGGCGGATCTTCAAGCGTGATCGACTGCAGCATGCAAGTCCCAATTCGGGCCACGCTGAAGCTGCCGCCGCAGGCGCCTTGGGCTTGCAACTTGGCGGCAGCAATTACTATTTCGGTGCAGAGGTGGTTAAACCGGTCATCGGGGACCCTGTAGAAGTGGCTGAACCGCTGCATATCCTCCGGGTTAATCGTTTGCTAGTTGCTACGTCAGTCATGGTCGGGGTTGTTCTGCTGGGCTTGCGCTTTGTTTTGTTGGCTTTCCTGTGAGGTGTATCAAGGCTGAAATTGACTAGATAGTTCTGGAAAATGTTGAGCAATTGTCTTGGTGTCGATGGAATATCGTCGATGAAAAGGGAATCCCGTGCAAATCGGGAACGCTGGACCGGCGCTGTAAGCAGGGACCGTCGTCACGTAAAACCACTGTTTCGCAAGAAATGGGAAGGGGTGACGGCCGGGATGATCTGTAAGTCAGAAGACCTGCCAGGGCAATAAGTAAAGGTAATTATGTCCATAATATCCGTGCCACAGGTTCGCCTGTGGCACGGTTTTTTTTGCCAATAATCAGATTGCTGAATAATTAAAAGAGGAGAACCAAGCATGCAAACCCAACTGGAACTGGCCCGTCTGGGCACCGTCACTTCCCTGATGACCAAAGTCGCCACCGAAGAGAATTATGAACCGGAACTGATCCGGGCCCGGGTCGCGGCCGGGGAAATCGTTATTCCCAATAATCCGAACCGCCCGGGCCAGAAGGTGGTGGGGATCGGCACCGGCCTGCGCACCAAGGTCAATGCCTCGATCGGGACCTCCTCG
>JBFFNX010000375.1:0-2117 GCA_041562995.1 Desulfurivibrionaceae bacterium | reverse complement strand
CTTAATCCGGGCTAACAGTTCGTCCTGATCAAAGGGTTTGCTGATAAAATCCTCTGCCCCGGCCTCAATACCCCGAATCCTGTCCTCCTTTGAGCGCAGAGCGGTAATCATGATCACCGGCAGATCGGTGTGTCGTGGATTAGTTTTAAGCTGGCGGCAGACATCAAAGCCGTTTACCACCGGCATCATCACATCCAGGAGAACCAGGTCAAACTCTTCGGAGCTGAGCTTTTCAAGGGCCACTCCGCCGTTTTCCGCTGTTATCACCTCATAGCCGTGGGGCACAAGAATCGCCCTTATGAGCTTGAGATTTACCAGTTCGTCGTCAACAGCCAGTATTTTTGGTTTGTATGTATCCATAACCGAACTTTAAACAGGCACCTTTAACGTGAAACCTTGAAGGTTAAACAATTATTGCCGTGGGTTCCCTGAATAAAATTTCCTTAATAAGTGTTGGCAACGCCTTTATATCCAGAGGTTTGGAGATGTAGCCATCGGCACCGGTGTCCAGGATTTTTTCCTTGTCACCGGTCATGGCAAAGGAGGTAACAGCAATGATCTTGATTTTCCTTGTGTCAGGGGCGCTTTTTAGGATGGTTGTCGCGGTAAAGCCATCCATCACCGGCATCTGTATATCCATGAGGATCAAATCAGGCATATACTGCCGTGCCATTTCTATTCCGTCCTTGCCATTTTCCGCCTCGATGATTGTATATCCGTAATAGCTGAGGACATCTCTTAGAAGTCGGCGGTTCTTTTCATGATCTTCAACAATAAGTATGGTCTGGCCCATGGCTGCTCCTTCGGTAAAGATTTATTCATCTATAGATAACGGTTGCTGGGGCAGCACAAAAGTGAAGGTGCTGCCCTTGCCGTACTCACTTTCTACCCAGATTCTCCCCCCGTGCAGCCTCACCAATTCTCGGGTCAGCCGCAGCCCCAGCCCCGTGCCCTGGAATTTCTTGGTATAAGGGGATTCCAGTTGGGAGAACTCTGTAAAAATCCGGGACAGATCCTCTTGTCTGATGCCGATCCCCATGTCGCTTACTGAAATCTCGATGGACCTCGAAAGCTTGCGGGCCGTCAGACGAATGTGGCCGCCATTCGGGGAAAACTTCACCGCATTGGCAAGAAGGCTGGAGAGAATCTGCTTGAAATAAAACAAATCAGCTTCGATCTCCCCCACCCCACCTGGATCTATCTCTATACTGAGCTGCAAGCCTTGCCGCTCCGCCTCTTGCTGAAAGGGGATAATCGAACTCTGCAGAGCATCTTTTAAGGGAAACCTGGTGAGGCACAAACCTAATTCCCGGGTCAAAAGCCTCGACAGGGTGATCAACTCTTTGATCTTCTGTAAAAGTTCCATCCCGCTGTTAAGTACATTGTCCAGATACTCATGCTGTATTTCATTCAGTGGCCCATAGAGCTCACCTTTCACCATCTGGGAAAAACCGAGGATGGTATTGAGGGGGGTGACAAACTCATGAGACATGTTAGCCAGAAAATCAGACTTTACCCTGCTGGCAATCTCGGCATGGGTCTGGGCCTGTTGTAATTCGGCCTCCATTTCCCTGCGCAAACTGATATCCTCAACGATCTTGATTACTGCCTCCACTACTCCGGCTCCATTTTTGAGAGGCGAGGCAATGACCTTGAAGCAGCTGGAATTGTCGGTGGCCGAAGTCTTGGTGACAGACTCATGCACCTTGCCATCCCGGAATGTCTTCACTGCAGGGCAATCCGCACAGGGCTTCTCTGCTGGCGGTTTTTTTATGACCCGGTAACAAAGGGGTTTTTTTGAAGGATCTACCTGGGGAAACCACTCGGCCATTTTTTTGTTCAAGGAGAGGACCTCCATGGCCGGGCTGATGACGGCAACCCCAAGGGAAAGGTTATTCGCCAGGTTTCTATACAATTCTTCTGAGTTCCGCAGCGCCTCTTCTGCTGCCTGGCGCCCGCTGATGTCAAGCATAACAGCCAACAGCATGGTCTGGCCGCCGACCTCAAGGAGACGGGAATGGATCTCCACCGGCATGGTTGAGCCGTCCTTGCGCTGATGGACGGCAGAAAAAACAGCTTTTCCCTTTGCCACTATTTCTGCCAGTCGTTCCTTGACT
>JBFFNX010000374.1:0-2118 GCA_041562995.1 Desulfurivibrionaceae bacterium | reverse complement strand
GCCATTATTGATCTGGGGTTTTATGTGTCGATTCCGGGCGTCATTACCTTCAAAAAGGCCGAGGCCCTGCAAGAGGCGGTACGTCATGTCCCGCTTGAGAGGATTATTCTCGAAACCGATGGCCCTTTTTTGGCCCCGGAACCACGCCGTGGCAGACGAAACGAACCGGCTTTGCTGCTGTTTACCGCCGGGAAAGTTGCTGAGTTAAAGGGCCTCACTCTCAAGGAAATGGCTGAGGCAAGTACTGCCAATGCTGAAAAACTTTTCCGTTTGATGCCGGCGTGAAGACTTGATTGCTGTGACCAGCAGGTAAATCTTGATTAACTCGCAGCAAAATTTGAGGATGACGGTCATAGATGTTACATATTAAAAAAAATTTTGAGCTGATCAGGGACAGGATAACTAAAGCCGCTCGCCGAGCAGGGCGAGACCCCGATGGGGTGCGGCTGGTGGCGGTCAGTAAAAAGAAGTCTGCCGAGCAGATCAATGAAGCATTCACCTGTGGCCAGACGATCTTCGGGGAGAATTATCTTCAGGAAGCATCGGCAAAGATTGAGCAGCTTGATCCGCGGATCAGCTGGCATTTTATTGGTCACCTTCAGTCCAACAAGGCGGCGATGGCGGCCAATATGTTTGATGTGGTAGAGACCGTTGACCGATTGAAGGTTGCTCGGGCTCTTGATCGCAGTCTGGCCGAACTTGCCAAAGAAGTGTTGCCGGTTCTCATCCAGGTAAACATCGGCCTCGAGCCCCAGAAATCAGGGGTCATGCCCGAAGATACTGCCGGGCTATTACGTGATATACAGGTGCTGAAAAATATTAAAGTCCAGGGTCTCATGGTAATGCCGCCTTTCTGCCCTGATCCGGAGATGGTTCGGCCTTATTTCAGGCAAACTCGGGAACTCGCCTTGTCTTTGCGAGATCAAGGCTTACTGGCGACAGAAGGTCAAATTGAGCTGTCGATGGGGATGTCCGGTGATTATGAAGTAGCTATAGAGGAGGGGGCAACGCTGGTCAGGGTTGGCACCGCCTTATTTGGTCAGAGGCCCTGATACTCAGAGTGTGTTGGTTGCGGTGGATAAAAGAAAATGACGTAATTGATCAAAAGAGCCGCCTTGGGCGTTAATTTTACCTGTTTTGCCCTTAATTTCGAAAGAATGTTGATTAAAGTATTTCTCCGGGTTGTCCAGGTGTTGGGCTGTTTCCTCACCGATAATAATGTCAACTTCATCCTTGACGGTCATCGATTCCAACCTGAAGGCCACATTGACAACATCGCCGATTACGGTTGAATCCCGGTGGCCGGCAACGCCCATGTTGCCCAGCATGGCTTTCCCGGTGTTAACCGCTGCACCAATGGACAGCGGAGTCTTGATTTCCGGGATACTTTCGCCTAGCTTCTTGGTGGCGTTACTGATCTCAAGCGCTGACCGCAGTGCGTTTCTGGCTCCCTTGTTTACATTGCCGCCGATCCAGATGGCCATTACCGCATCCCCAATAAATTTATCGACCAGGCCACCATGCTCGTGGATGATAGCTCCGACCTTCTTAGTCCAGAATCGGAGGAGTTTGGAGATCAGTTTGTCGCCAAGTTTTTCAGAAAGACTGGTGAAATCATGAATGTCACAGACCAGGATGGTAACAGTTTCCTTCTGAATGTAGGCAACGGTCATGTCCAGAGTCTGTTCTGATTTGTCTTTCTCGTAATTGTTGTTTTCAATGTATTGGACAAATTTTATTGTCGTTTTACCGAGGGTGATCAGATCGCCGTTATTGAGGATAGCAGGTGCGTGAATTCTCTTGTTATTAAGGTAAGTGCCGTTGGAGCTGCCAAGATCCATTATGTGGAAAAGATCACCGCTTTCCCGCTGGACCATCGTATGTTTGCGAGATATCCATGAATATGGCAGAACAATATCATTAGTTGGCTCTCGCCCGATTTTGAAGGTGTTCTTCCCAGTGAGATTCCAGTTGTTTCCAGGAGTTCCTTCATGATTAAGTTCTTGGAGAATAGATTTTTTAAGTTGTTCTGGCATGTGTACCGTTGCTTATTATTGACTGAGATGAAAACTTGAATCTTTTTTTTTATATCTGTCCACCCGGGCTTGTGCTAGTAAG
>JBFFNX010000373.1:0-2131 GCA_041562995.1 Desulfurivibrionaceae bacterium | reverse complement strand
GCAATGTTGGCCAGGAAGAATTAAGGCAAATTTATCATGACTCACGGGCCTTAATTTTTCCTTCTACGATGGAATCTTTAGGGTTGCCTTTATTGGAGGCCCAGGCAGCGGGTTTGCCCATTCTGGCCGGTGAGTTGGATTATGTCCGGGACGTTGTTGAACCTGTCCAGACCTTTGATCCTGCCTCGGCGATTTCAATCTCCCGAGCAGTTAAAAGGTTTCTGGGAGGTACTGTTGAAAATGAAATAATTATTACGGCGGATGATTTCCTGCAAAAAGTGCAAAGCTGATGAAGATTCTAATAGTCAGCCAATATTTCTGGCCCGAAGATTTTAGAATTAACGACCTGGCCCTGCGCTTGAAAGATCAGGGCCATCTTGTGTCTGTTTTGACCGGTTTGCCTAATTACCCGTCCGGCCGGATTTATAAAGGATTCGGCTTGAACTCATGTGGCAAGAGTAATTTTGATGGTATCAATGTTTTTCGGGTGCCGATATTTGCCCGAAGAACTGGTAAGGCCTGGCAGTTATTGCTAAACTATTTGTCCTTTGCGTTCTGGGCCAGCCTCTTCACACCTTTTCTCTGCCGGGATAACTATGATGTCATTTTTGTCTTTGAACCATCTCCCGTAACCGTTGGTTTGCCGGCGATTCTATTGAAATGGCTTAAATCTTCGCCAATTGTTTTCTGGGTGCAGGATCTCTGGCCGGAAACCCTGGTCGCGGTCGGAGTGATTAAATCCAGGAAGATCTTGAAAATAGTAGATCATCTGGTGCGCTTTATTTACAGTAAATGCGATTTGATTCTGGTTCAATCAAGAGTGTTTACAGCTTATATAAAAAATCAAGATGTGCCGGCGGATCGGATAAGATATTTTCCCAATAGTGCGGAGGCATTTTATAAACCAGTTAAAATATTTCCTGATGATCCGGAAAAACAATTAATGCCGGTTGGTTTTCGACTGGTCTTTGCCGGGAACATCGGTGATGCCCAGGACTTTGAGACCATTCTCGCCGCAGCGGAGAAATTGAAATCATACCCTGACATTAAATTTGTGATAATAGGTGATGGTCGAAAATTCCAATGGGTGAAAGAGCAGATTGTCAAACGGGGTCTGGAGGGTCAGGTATGCCTCCTGGGCCGATATCCTGCAGAACAGATGCCACGTTTTTTCTCTCTGGCAGATGCTCTACTGGTTACCCTCAAGAGCAACCCTGTTTTTGCTCTTACAATTCCTTCGAAAATCCAATCTTACCTTGCTTCGGCTAAACCAATCATTGCCGCTCTTGACGGGGAAGGAGCGAGGGTTGTTAATGATGCAGACGCTGGTTTTACCTGCCCGGCCGGAAGTTCACGGCAATTGGCAGATTGCGTCGCGGCCATGTACGAATTGTCTGAAGAAAAAAGACAGTCCCTGGGGTATAATGCCAGAAAATATTTTGAGGAAAATTTTGAAATTGGCATGCTGATGGACCGTCTTGGTGGTTGGCTGAAAGAATTACAGCGGCCCGCCGCATAAATTGTCCCTGTTTGTCCGAATTAATAATATATGACTGCCTGAAGAGCGGGTAATTTGGGTGGAGTAATATTCCTGTGCGAGGTTTTCAATGAGAGTGTTGGTGCTGGGGGCGAGCGGGATGCTGGGTAATGCGATGATCCGGATCCTTAGTGAGAAAAAGGACTGGGAGGTCTTTGGTACAATCCGCTCTGATCGTGTCAAGCGCTTCTTCTCTCCTGAAATAGCTGATCACCTCGTGATTGGCGGAGATGTCGAGAATATCGACTCCCTTATTAATATTTTCGGAGAGGTTAAGCCCGCAGTCGTAATCAATTGCATCGGCTTGATCAAGCAGTTGGCCGATGCGGACGATCCGCTTCTGGCCCTCCCCATTAATGCGATATTGCCTCATCGTCTGGCTAGGTTGTGCAAGGTGGCGGGGGCTCGTTTTATTCATGTCAGTACTGATTGCGTCTTTTCCGGGGCTGGTAAGGGCTATACCGAGGACGATATTCCCGATGCTACCGATCTTTATGGCAGATCAAAACTCCTTGGGGAAGTTCATTACAAAAATGCCGTCACGCTCAGGACCTCGATTATCGGTCATGAGTTACAGAGTTGTCATGGCTTGAT
>JBFFNX010000372.1:0-2136 GCA_041562995.1 Desulfurivibrionaceae bacterium | reverse complement strand
TGCATCAGGAGGGGCGGTAAAATGTTCCAGGGCGGCGCTGGCCTCGGAGGTCCGCCGCAAAAAGCCGTTCCAGCTTTCATAGCGCAGGGCCACGGTTTCAAGTTGGTCAGCCAGGGTGAAAAGGCGGCCGGCCAGGAGTTCGGTTTCCCGGTGCCACTCGTCATTGTCGGCGGTAAAGTCGGTCAGGGGGAAACGCCCCTTTTCAAGAGGAAAGAGGGAGACGAGGCGCTTGGCCTGTTGGCTTAGACTTGTGGCCAGGGCCAAGGCCTTTTCCTGTTCCTTGTCGCCCACCGATTCGGCATGGGCCTTTTCAATATCACGGGCCAGGTCAAGGAACTGAAAATGGCTGAGACTGATGCCGAAATAGCGGGTGGCGATATTTTCGATATGGTGGGCCTCGTCAAAGATCACCGACTCGTAGCGCGGCAGGACCTCGGCAAAGCCATGTCTTCTCAAGGCCAGGTCAGAGAAAAAAAGGTGGTGGTTGACGATCAGCAGCCGGGCCTTGCCGGCCTCCTTGCGCAGTCGGGTGACAAAGCAGGAGCTGTAGTCCGGGCAGTTACTGCCCAGGCATTGGCTGGTGGTTGCACTTATTTCCCGCCACAACGGGCTTTGGTCCGGGAGCCAATCCAACTCGGCCCGGTCACCGGTCGTTGTTTGCTGGACCCACTGCTCCAAGGCGTCCAGCTGGATATTCTGAAAAAGAGGAACCTGGGGCGAGGCCGTGAATTGGTGGTAGCGGTAAGAGCAGAGATAATTTTGTCTGCCTTTGACACAGAGGGCGGAAAGGGTTGGGTCGATATGCTCTCTGATAAAGGGGATCTCTTTGTGGAGAATCTGTTCTTGGAGGTTGATCGTGCCGGTGGAAACCACAATCTTCTGGCCGCTCAAGACAGCCGGGATCAGATAGGCCAGGGTCTTGCCGATGCCGGTTTCCGCCTCAACGGCAAGTTTGCGTCCCATCTCAGGGTTGTGGCCCCAGGGGTCTTCTTCGTGGAGGATGTCGGCAATGGCCTGGGCCATCTGGAGCTGCCCCGGCCGAGGTTCATAGCCGGAAAGTTGTTTCGAAAGTAGGCCGCTAGGACTGAAAATTTCCTGGGTTTCCCGGCGCAGATCAAAGCTGATCTCTGGATTTATCCCTTGCATGTCGAGGATCGGCTGGAAAGCACGGCCAGAAGGCCATGGTTCCAGGGCTCTGAAGACGCAGGGGCGTTTTTTTTGCCACAGAGCTTGGCCACCAGCTGCAAGATGGAGTGGTTGAGGAGATAGATCTCCAGATGGGGGGTGGCGCAGCTTTTTTGAGGGCTGCTGGCAACTGCTGGTGTGGGCCACATGTCCTGGCCATACGATTTGGTCCAGAGGGCAGCCAGTTGGGTGAGATCGGCCAGGCTGGTAGGCCCCATGCCATTGATGGCAAGGTCATGGAGTATCTCAGTTATTTTTTGGCGGCAGTCAGCCAGCTGGTCCAGCCAGAGTTGCCGCTTTTCTAGATAGTTCTCTGCGTCCTGGTCGCAATCCGGCATGGGCAGGCGCAACAGGCGGACAGGGCGCTGGCCGCTGAGTTTTTCATTGGCCTCGAAAAAAGGTTCGGCAGCCTCTGGAGAGAAACAGTTTAAAAGCCAGGGGTGGCGGTCACCTGCCAGGAGCAGACGGCCCCAGGCCTTGATAAGCGATTCAATACGGACAGGGAATTTGGGGCGTACAGTGGCGGTCAACGATTCCATGAGATCATCCAGGTCCTCACCCTTGAGGGCCTGGAAAAGTTCAGCCTGCCGCTCCTCCATACTGGCCAGTCCTTCCGACAGCACTTTTTCTTCCTGGCGGAGGATTTCAGCTAGTTTAAGAAAAAGCCGGGCCTGCCAGAGTTCTTCTCTGGTTCTTGCCGTTGTTGCCTCAGAAGCTGCCGCGC
Source organism: Desulfurivibrionaceae bacterium (assembly GCA_041562995.1). Classification (GTDB taxonomy): domain Bacteria; phylum Desulfobacterota; class Desulfobulbia; order Desulfobulbales; family SURF-16; genus BM506. Next base: position 227 of record JBFFNX010000372.1, on the reverse strand, counting down.
TGCCCGTACCCGGCTTGTGCATAGTGTTGATAATAGCACTGACCGTTTTAGGATCGCGGTTTTCCATATACTCCAGGGCCATATTAGAGAGCTGGCCCTGATAGAAGGCGGCCTCGTTGCCCTTGAGCTCATCCAGAAGGTGTTGGAAGCGTTGGAGGTCATCGCCCAACGGGGCGGGAGTATATGCCGAGCAGAGCGCATTGGGTTCAGCCTGGTCGTTTTCAGTC
>JBFFNX010000371.1:0-2167 GCA_041562995.1 Desulfurivibrionaceae bacterium | reverse complement strand
GTCCAAAATAATGCCGTACACCGGGATCTGGAAAAAATCCAGGGCCAAGGCAATGGTCAGGGTGATGAGAACATCCTCATGGAGAAGAAGGGCACTGGCAATGGCTCCGGTACGACCCATGGCAATATACGAGGAAAAGATGATGCCGGCATCGGTCAGCATGGGAACACCCCCCGGGCCGCCATGTCCTTGTGAACCCGGGGATCCCAAACATTCTTGGCGAGTTTGGTCAAGGCCCGGTGCAGAGAGAAATTGGCCATCATGAAATAGGGATAATAGGGGCGACGCCATGACAGGCGGCGGGGAATCACGGTGGGGGAGGCGAGATATTTCACGGTCCAGGCATAGCCCTGCTGGAGCTCCTCAACCGTCATACTGCGCGGCTGATAGACCACATGATTCATGTCATATTTGTCCCAGTCGTGATGGAGGATGCGGCCCTCGCCTGCTATCTGCTCATAGAGTTCAGTGCCTGGAAAGGGGGTGAGGATATTAACGTTGGGCACCTCGATCTCGTTGGCCTGGATAAAGGAGGTCACCTCGCCGAAAACCTCCGGCGTGTCGTGATCAAAACCGAAGATAAAGGAGCCCTGGATGCCGATACCGGCCTCATGGATGACCTTAATGGCATGGCTCACCGCCGCGGGGTCGGCGTATTTCCTATTTTTCACAAAATTATCCCGTTGATGGAGAGATTCAAAGCCGATGAACAGCGACACGCAGTTTGATTGGCGCAGGGCGTCAAGGAACTCGCCATCCTCGGCCATGGCCAGGGTGGAAAAGCCCATCCAGCGCATCTTATAAAAGGCAAAGAGTTCCATGATCTCACGCGCCCTGCTGCGGTTGGCGGTAAAATTATCATCCACCACAAAGAGATATTTTGAACCGTGCTTGCTGGCCACCTCAAGCTCGGCCTTGATGGTATCAATGGTTTTCAGGCGGAGGCGATGGCCGAAGATGGCGGGGACGGAGCAGAAATTACAGGAGTTGGGACAACCGCGGCTGGTCTGCAGCGACGACAGGAAAAAGCGGTGACGCCAGTTGAGAAGATCGATCCGGGGCAGGGAGATATCAGCTAGACCGGTGTAGGTGTCAGCCTGATAACGGGGGGCCAGTTCACCACGCTCGAAATCACGGATGAGATCCGGCATGACATTTTCCGCCTCGCCGATCACCACCGAGGTGGCATGGCCAGCGGCCTCATCGGGCAGCACCGTGGCATGGACCCCGCCCAGAACCACGGGAATGGCCTGTTCGAGAAAACGATCAGCCAGGGCATAGGCCCTGTTGACCGTGGCCGTCATGGTGGTAATGCAGACCAGATCAACCTTTTCGACACCACGCAAGGGCCGGATCGACTCATCAACGAGCTCCAGCTCATAATGATCGGGAAAGGTGGCAGCAAGCTGGGTGAGGCCCAAGAGGGGAAAAGGCAGAACCGTATCATTGGAAACACAGGTTCCCGGCTCCCGGGGAAAAACCAGGAGGACCTTCATTGTCAACCCGCCTGTTTTTCGGCGAGAACAACGAGTTGTTCCAGGGTGCCTTCCGATGTTTCTTTGGCATTGTGGTCCTGCACAACCTGGAGCACAGCCTGGGGCTTCGTTGCCATCATGCAGGTGTTGAGCTCACCGGGATAGCGTTTATGGATCTTGCGGATATCCTGGAAGAAATCAGACTTCAAGACATCCAGAAATGGCTTGTCGCGGATATTGTCCACGGCAAAGGGCACGAAAACGCAGGGCTCAACATCGCCGATGTTATTAACATGGATAGAGACGCGACCAGCTCCACAACCCTCAGTGATGCGGGCGTCGGCGTAGAAATCAATAAAGACAATGTCATTATTCTTTCTGGCGTGACTTACCTTTTCAGGAATCATGGCCTTCTGCTCATCCGTGGGAACGATCTGCAACTCCTTACACGCCTTACCCTGGGGGACGGCAATGGCGCACCAGGCAAAGGCCGCACCATGATCAATCATGGTGCCGAGGAACTCATCACTGTAAATATGATCAAAATTCTGGCGACTGACCATGGTGGAATAGCCAACCAGCACTCCGGCATCACTCAGCTTACGCATGGCGGCAAGGGCACCCTTATAGGCGCCCTTGCCCTTGCGGCCGTCGGTAAATTCCTCAGGGCCGTCAATGCCGATAGCGATGAT
>JBFFNX010000370.1:0-2226 GCA_041562995.1 Desulfurivibrionaceae bacterium | reverse complement strand
AGGGTTTCAAGGCCAATTTTGAGTTCTCGGTGAGATATTTGGCCGGGATAATTTCGTCAGTATTGATATCTGATCTGTCAAGAAAGAGCACAGAACCGCTGAATTTTTTCATGCTAAAGCACCTGGTGACTTTTATATTGCTTAAACCGCCTCTGTCCTCCAATGTCCTTAAGGGGAAGAGACGGAATTGATTCCTAAAGTAAGCGGTGGTCAGTGATACAGCCCTTTACCGCTGCCGCGGCGGCGGAACGGGGGCTCATCAGGTGAACCATGCCGCCTTTCCCCATTCGGCCATTAAAATTACGATTGGTGGTGGAGGCACAGACCTCCCCTGCTGCCAGCACGCCGTTACTCATCCCCAGACAGGCACCGCAGGTAGGATTGGTCACGCAGAACCCAGCCGCCATGAAGATCTGAATAATCCCCTCATCCATGGCGGTTGTATAGACCAAGGGAGTTGCCGGCGCCAGAATACCGCGCACCCCGGGTGCCAGCTTACGGCCCTTCAGGATCTGGGCTGCCTCGCGCAGATCTTCAATGCGGCCATTGGTGCAGGAACCGATATAGACTTGATCCACCGGTGAACCTTCAAGCTCGGTGACATCTTTCACCTCATCAGGCTTAAAACCGTAAGTGACCTGAGGGACGATATTGGACACATCAAAGGTCAGCTCGCCAGAATAGCGGGCATCACTGTCGCTATGCCATTTCTTAAATTCTGCAACAGCGGCATCGACAGAGGCGTATTCGCCCTTGATAAAGGGCCAGAGATATTCGGCTGTTACCTGGTCCGGCATACACACACCGCAGGTACCTCCTGCCTCAATAGCCATATTGCACAGAGTCATCCGAGACTCCATACTCATGGCGTCAACCACCGGGCCGACAAACTCCATAACCTTGTCCGTGGCGCCGTTTACAGTCAGCTCTTTAATAATATAAAGGATGATGTCCTTGGCAAACACACCTTTAGGAAGGGTGCCAACGATATGAATCTTCATGGTTTCCGGCAGGCGGAAGGAGCATACGCCTTTAAAAATACCAACTTCAAGATCCGTGGTGCCCACCCCGGCCGCAAAGGCGCCAAAGGCGCCATGGGTACAGGTGTGTGAATCTCCCATGATGATGGTATAACCGGGCCGGACAAAACCCTTTTCGGGAAACAGGGCATGGCAGACACCGTTACTGCCTATATCAAAAAAATCGATGATCTTATGCCGATGGGCCCAGTCACGCAAAATCTTGGCCTGGGTTGCAGTTTTTGAATCCTTTGATGGCGTCACATGATCAATAACCACCTTTATTTTAGCGGGATCAAAAACCTTGTCCAGACCGCGTTCCACAAGATCATTAATGGCGATGGGAGTGGTAATCTCATGACACATAACAACATCGAGGTCTAAAACGACATTTTCCCCGGATGGATTGTCACGGCGATGGGCATCAAAGATTTTTTCAGCAATGGTTTTTCCCATGGACGGAAACTCCTTATTCTTGGCAATATTTGAATTTTATTAAGAAAAAAAGGATATTTTAAGATGGAGGTACAATCAGCCCCGTAGAATCTCATAGCCCTGCGTTATTAATATATGTATTTGGGGTGACCACATCTACCATAATTCACTTTATATTTCTACTTTTTGTCGGCCAAAGAGGTCTCCATAATCTCTTCAAATCATTATTGATGACGTTTTTTTAACTTATTAATGCATTTGTTCTTAGGAAAATATATAGTAAAATCACCTACAAGAATCAATTTATTCACCCTGCCCCGTATATTTCATGGAAAATGGCCTTCAGCTTCAGCAGAGAACAATTGCCTTCATCTCCGACTTTCTCACCGAAGAGTATGAGACATTAGGTCCGCAAGAACAGCTCTTTAAAGACGTCTCCTCTCTTTTTAAGGGCTTGTGGCCTGACTATCAGGCGTGTCAGGTCGGCTATCACACCTTTCAACACGCCTTAGACGTTACCCTGGCTGCCCTTCGGATGGCTGCCGGATGGAACAAGCTAAATCCTGATGCCCGTATTTCCCCGGAAAATATGGAAGTGCTTCTGTACAGCGGGCTTTTCCATGATTCTGGCTATATTAAAGATAAAGAAGACAATGAAGGCGCTGGTGGCAAATATACCTTCGACCACACCGACCGCAGCAAAGAAATAGCCCGACGCTACCTGACCAGGCAAAACAAACCACAAGATGTAATCAATCTCGTGGAACTGATT
>JBFFNX010000369.1:0-2244 GCA_041562995.1 Desulfurivibrionaceae bacterium | reverse complement strand
TAATTAAACGTGGTCTTCATTTGGTCACGAGGTGCTTCCTGCACAGGGAAGCGTTTTAGTTTTGGAGGATAGTATGTACGCAATTATTCGCACCGGTGGTAAGCAGTATCAGGTTGCAGAGGGAGATCGTCTGCGGGTTGAAAAACTCACCGGCGAGGTTGGCGATACCGTGGAGCTGAGCGATGTGCTCATGGTTGCTGACGGAGAGACTGTGAAAATAGGACAGCCTGTTGTTGAGGGTGCCAAGGTCACTGCCACAATAGTTGAGCAGGATAAAGGCAAAAAGGTAATTGTCTTTAAAAAGAAGCGTCGTCAGGGCTATTCCTTGAAGCAGGGTCATCGTCAATATTTTACAGCCCTTGAAATTCAGGGTATTTCCGCGTAATAAATCAGTATTGCTGGCAGCTCAAGGCCGGTTTGAACCATATAGAGGAAGAGACAATGGCTCATAAAAAAGCAGGCGGTAGTTCTAGGAACGGTCGCGATAGTAATTCCCAACGCCGTGGCGTCAAGCGTTTTGGCGGCCAGGTCGTGCGGGCTGGTAATATTCTTGTTCGTCAGTTAGGTACCAAAATCCATCCCGGCCAGAATGTTGGCTTGGGTCGTGATTTTACCTTGTTCGCCTTGATTGATGGCGTGGTTACCTTTGAGAAATTCGGCCGCGGTCGGAAACGGGTAAGCATCTATCCATCAGCAACTGCCGAATAAATTTTCTTATATGTGGCCAGAGGGATATTGTCCTCTGCCCCACTTTTTTTTTCTTAACGGGCTCTTTGGAGCCCGTTCTTTTATGAAGGCGTACCTCCATGGCATTTATTGATGAAGCAAAGTTCTTTGTCAAAGCCGGTGATGGCGGTCGTGGTTGCGTAAGTTTCCGCCGGGAGAAGTATGTTCCCAAGGGCGGTCCTGACGGCGGTGACGGTGGCCGCGGCGGCTCTGTTTATATTGAGGCCTCCCCTCGTCTGCAATCCCTCATAGATTTCAAATATCGTTCTCATTTCATCGCCAAAAACGGTGGTTATGGTCGGGGCAAAAAAATGCACGGCCATGGCGGCAAGGACTATATCCTTGAGGTTCCGCCCGGCTCCATTGTCAAGGATGCCGTGACAGGCGAGGTCATCATCGATCTTGTTGAGCCCGGCCAGCGCTATCTTGCAGCCCGTGGCGGTATCGGCGGCCGTGGTAATGTTCATTTTTCCTCAGCAACCAACCGGGCACCGCGTATAGCCGATAAGGGTATGCCGGGCGAGGAACGCTGGCTTCGTATTGAGCTTAAGCTCATTGCCGACGTCGGTCTCATCGGGCTGCCCAATGCCGGCAAATCCACCCTGCTTTCAAGGCTGTCTGCGGCCAACCCCAAGGTGGCCCCCTATCCCTTTACCACCCTTGATCCCCAACTCGGCGTCCTTAACTTCGATTATGGCGAATCCTGTATCATTGCCGACATTCCTGGTCTTATCGAGGGTGCCCACGCAGGGGCGGGCCTTGGGCATAAATTTCTGCGTCATATAGAGCGGACCCGCATTCTCCTTCACGTCATTGATTCCACCGGTGTTGATGATGACCCCTTGCATCAGTATCAGGTCCTGGAAAATGAACTTTCTCAGTTTAACGAGGAATTAATCGATAGAGAACGGTTGGTGCTTCTCAATAAGACTGATATTATTAGTCCGGAAGATTTTGACCAGGTTGCTGCAAGCTTCAAGAAGGCAGGCATCCCGTATCTGGCCATTTCAGCTGAGACAGGTGCTGGTCTTGAGGATTTAAAAGAGTGGCTTTTCGAAATCTTATTTGAAGGTGATTGAACATCATGCCTGATAGTATTACCCCTGACGAAGGACAAAAGCTGCGCTTGGCCCATCTCAAGGATGTCAAGCGGGTGGTGGTCAAGGTTGGAAGCGCTGTGTTAGCCGGCGATGTCGGGCTCCATCCCGAAACCATGGAGAATTTGGCTGACGAGATCACCTTTTTACGGGAGAGCGGTCGGGAGGTCATTCTGGTCAGCTCCGGGGCCGTGGCCGTGGGGCGCCGCAAGCTTTGCATCATCCAGCCGGTATTGTCTCTTAAAGAAAAACAGGCGACCGCTGCTGTGGGTCAATGCGGACTCATGCATTATTATGACTCCCTCTTTGCCAAGCGCAACCTCAACGTCGCCCAAGTACTTCTCACCCATTCGGACCTGGCCCATCGCGGCCGTTATCTCAATATCAGAAATACCATGGCCACCCTGTTTGAATGGGGGGT
>JBFFNX010000368.1:0-2271 GCA_041562995.1 Desulfurivibrionaceae bacterium | reverse complement strand
CGGCTCAGGCGCGCCAGGCATGCAAGAACTGTCACGCCGACATTGTGGCAGCGCTTCAGGGCAGCGAGCATGGCAATGTTGACTGCGCCTCGTGCCACGTGCAGGCAGTGGGAGCGTATCAGTTCACCTTCTGGGGGCCGGGGAAATCCGAAGGCCAGCCCAACACCTATACCAAGCACAAGGAATATTACGGTGTTCGCAGCCAACCGACGCTCATAAAGCATCCAGACCGAGGCGTCTGGGTTCCGCTCAAGCCTTATCCCATGGGCGTTTTGAATATAAAGAAGGATGTCGCCGCCAGCGGCCTGATGACCAGAGCCATCAAGGGGACCGCTGTTGCCGGCAATACGGCGATCGGCGAACCGGAATCCTTCATGGTCGCGCGAAGCGGTGCTGACGTGAACGACATGTACATCATCAACGGCACTTTTCCCGGCTTTAAGAATAACAAGATTCTGGCCTGGATTCAGATGGACAAGATGAGCCATGCCCTCGGAAAGGCCAGGGAGTGTGCTTCGTGCCATGCGAGTCATGAGCAAAAGGCGACTTCATGGTACACTTACAACAATATGAATGACGTGCAGAAGCCCTTTAGCGGCAGCTATACGCTTACCGCCAACAAGAACGGCCTCTTTTTTACAAACTTTATCTCAGAGAGTCCTTTGCCGGTCAAGGGCCAGGATCGTGAGAGCTTTGCCCCCTATCTTCAGGATTCCACCATCTGGAATGTGCAGGGGATAGATTTTTCCATTCCCTTTGATAAGAAAAGGTATGACTCTGCCCAAGGGGAGCACGCTGTTCTGTATGCCAGGATCCATAGCCTCAAACAGAAGTACAAAAAAGATCAAAAGGTGCTGGCGAGAATTGAACGCATCAAGATCATCCTGCCTCATAGCAGGCAGAAGGCCTTGGAGATGCTTGGCGGGTTATGATTTCTCGAAGGGAAATGTAACATCTGCTGCGCCTGTCAGCCGGGGAAACCGGTAAGGTAGAGCCGGTTTCCCTGAGAAATGCGAAATATCAACATCTCCTCTGCATATTCCTTACAATACCTGTAATTCAGCATAACCGTCTTTGCAGGCTGACAAAAAAACCGCTGATCGGTTTTTCGCACCTGAATTTATAGTTATCCTAAAAGCACAGAGAGAAGGATGTAAATTACACAGGATATAATTATGGCAGCCAAAAGCTTGATAAAATTCATCCTGAACACACCTTTGTCGTTGGTCTTCCAAATCAACAAAACTGTCAGAGAGTTTTGCCGGGCGGGATTCATTTCAACTGCCCTTTCCGAAGGGATATACGATATCCTGTCCAAAGGACCGTCAAGCTGTGAGGATCTTCAAAAAGCAATTGGTACGGATTTCAATAAAGAAGGTCTTCTGGCATGGCTTGATTTGGGTGTGTCACTGGGTGAGCTGAAAAAGAGCCAAAACCGCTATAGTATTAACGGCAAGTTTTCTAAAGAATTATTAAAGCCAGCAAATGATGCATGGAAAGCCTTTTTCCAAGCCCGTGTAGAAATTTTTCACAACTACATCATTAACACACCATCCCGACTGAAAAGGCAAAAGAAGTTTGAATTTAGCCAATCCTATGGGGAGTTGTTTGCTCGATCATCCAGAACTGTCGAGCCTTTCCTGATAGATATAGTTGATAATATAATACCAAAAACAGGAGAATGCTCTTTGTTGGAAGTCGGCTGTGGATCTGGGATTTACATGAAACGTGCGTGCGATCGAAACCCATACTTAACTGCAGTTGGATTAGAATTACAGGAGAAAGTAGCTGATTTTGCGAGAGAAAATGTAACTGTTTGGCAAATAGCGGACAGAGTAAAAATTGAAGCCAATGACATACGAGATTACACCAGTGAAAACAAGTATGATATTATAACTTTTTTTAATCTCATTTACTATTTCCCCATTGATGAAAGAATCGATGTGCTTCGTAAATTAAAAGGTTTGATGGGTCCAGGTGGACTAGTGGCCTTAACGACCTTATGTCTAATAAATGAACCGTCAATTCAACTAATGAACCTTTGGTCTTCAATGACAGATGGGTGTGGCCCATTGCCAAATCTAGAGCAAATTATCGATCAATGCAGAGAAGCTGGTTTTAGTAAAATTCAGGTTGAAAAGCTAATGCCCGGCTTCTTTTTGTTTAAGGCAAGTCTATCCAATTAAGTTGAACCATGCATAACAAAACACTACAGCGGAAGGCGGTAACATTGGCGGCGTTGACGCGGAAAATTCATTAGCGCCACCGCTG
>JBFFNX010000367.1:0-2274 GCA_041562995.1 Desulfurivibrionaceae bacterium | reverse complement strand
TTCACCTATGTCACCGACAGTTATGAAGCTGCCGCCGGGGCCGATGTCCTGGTGCTGATGACCGAGTGGAATCAATACCGGGCCATGGATCTGGAGAGAATCAAAGCTCTGATGAATGTGCCTGTGTTTGTGGATTTACGGAATGTCTATGCCCCGGAGAAGATGAAAGATCTTGGCTTTAAATATGTCGGGGTGGGCAGGAATTGAAGGGTGGGAGTTTTTTGGGGTTTGGGTCGGACAACGGTTTTTTTCTGCAAACTGCCGATTGCAAACTGCCAACTTCTTTTGCCCCGCCAACTTCATCCCCTGACCTTCACAAACTCTTTACCCTTGTCCCCCTGCTCCATTCGTAGTATAGAATTCCTGTTTTATAGATTGATTTAAACTCTTGAGTCATCAAGGTATTTGCACGCCTTGATGGGGCTTTTTAGTCTGGTTTTAATTCGTTTTTGTTTTGGGGCAGCGATGAACACATATATACTCACTGGCGGTTTGCTCTCTGTACTGCTGAGCTTCACCGGCTGTGCCTCCTATACGGATCTGCCGCCTGGCACTGTCCAGGAAATCACCGCTTCGCCGGTCATTGCGCAGGAAACTGTTATCGTGGCCGATATTCAGGCCGAAAATCCTCCACCCGTTGATTATGTAGTGGGCGCCGGCGATGTTCTCTTTGTTAATGTCAACGGCCGCACAGAGTTGAGCAGCCCTGAAACAACGGGTTCCAGTAAGGTTTCCGGCAGTCGGGTGGATGGCTCAGGTTCTATTCGTCTTCCTTTGGTGGGGAGCATTCAGGTCGCCGGGCTGACCCTGGCCCAGATCCAGACCAGGCTCAAGGAGGTCTTTAGTCGCTATCTCAAAGAATCCTGGGTGGTGGTGGAGATCTCCGAGTATCGCAGCCATCCCCTTTATCTCCTTGGCCAGTTCAAGAGTGCCGGCACCTATTATATGGATCGGCCCCTCACCATGCTCAACGGCCTGGCTCTTGGCGGTGGCATGCTTGATACTGCCAATCTGCGCAGTGCCCGCCTGATCCGCAACGGCCAGACCGTGCCGGTGGACATCTATCAGCTCCTTCGCCAAGGTTCCATCCAGCAGAATATCTGGCTGCAGGCCGGTGACACCATTTATGTGCCCGATGATAAAAACCAAAATGTCTTTGTCTTTGGGGCGGTGAGTAAGCCGGGATCAGTTCCCATGCCTAACGGCCGTCTCACCCTTTCCCAGGCCCTGGCCAGCGCCGGCTTTGGCGAGATCAAGGGCAACAATGAGCATATCCGCATTATCCGTTCGCTTTCCGCCACCCGTGGTCAGCTTGTCGTGGTAGATCAAAATCAGGCCCTGCGTGGCAACTCCCTGCCGTTTTCCCTTGTTGAAGGCGATATCATCTATGTACCCCATAGCGCCGTGGGGAGCTGGAACCAGGCCCTCCAGGAGATCCTGCCTTCCCTGCAGACTGTGAGTGCGATCTTGTCGCCCTTTGTCCAGATCAAGTACCTCGACCAATAACGATTGTCTCTGTGTGGCGATTTTACTCCACATTTCTGAAGGATTAAGTACACCCTATGGATTACCAAGACCCCTCTCAGCAATCTCCACCAGGCCAGCAGTCGGCCTGGCAGGAAGAAGAAATCCATCTGGCGGATTATATCGCGGTCTTGGCCCGGCGCCAAAAACCCTTTTTGATCGCCTTTGTGGCGGTCTTTGTTGCTGTCGCCCTTTTTACCTTTCTGGCTACCCCCATCTTTGAGGCCTCCGGTACCCTGCATGTCCGGGATGAGAAGGGCAAGCTTGATCTGTTGGGCGACCTGGGTCTTGGCCAGGGCAGCCCGGTGGAAGCCGAGATCCAGATCATCAAGTCCCGCACCAATGCCGAGGAGGTGGTGCGCCGCCTCCACCTTGATTGGCGGATTGATAAAAAGTCCGCAGATCTCTCCTTCCAGGTTCGGGACTTTACCAGTTCGGCGGAAGTACCGGTCTATCACATCAAGCTCAGTGGAGAAGATGGCTTTGAGGTCAAGGATGATGACGGCAAGCTGGTTGGCAAGGGCCGGGCTGGTGAATTGCTCCATGCCCAGGGGCTGACCCTCTTGCTCACTGATCTCCAGGGTGAAAAGAGTGAGAGTTTCCGCCTGACCCTGCTGCCTTTTAACGAGACGGTAAACAGCCTGCGCCAGAATACCCGGGTCAGCGAGCTTGGCAAGAAAACAAATATCATCGACATCTATTACAAGAATGCCGATCCGGCCGTGGCCCGTGATGTGGTTAATACCCTGA
>JBFFNX010000366.1:0-2293 GCA_041562995.1 Desulfurivibrionaceae bacterium | reverse complement strand
CCAGCGCAGCCGGGCACCGATCCAGAAATTGGCCGATCTCGTGTCCGGTTATTTTGTGCCGGTGGTCATTGTCATCGCTCTGCTTGCCTTTGTGATTTGGTTTTTTGTCGGCCCTGAGCCCCGGCTTGCCTTTGCGCTGATCGCCGCCGTGTCGGTACTGATTATCGCCTGTCCCTGCGCCCTTGGCCTGGCAACCCCCATGTCCATCATGGTTTCCAGCGGTAAAGGAGCCACCCTGGGTGTGCTCTTTAAAAATGCCGAGGCCATTGAAACCATGCGCAAAATCGATACCCTGCTGGTGGATAAGACCGGCACCCTGACTGTGGGAAAACCGAAACTCACCGCTGTTGTCTGTGCCTCCGGCATGGAGGAAGAGGACTTACTGCGATTTTCGGCAAGCCTGGAAAAATCCAGCGAGCACCCCCTGGCGGCGGCCATTGTCGCTGGCGCCCAGGAGAGGGGCGTCAAAACCTTCACCCCGGATGATTTTGACTCGGTGACCGGCAAAGGAGTTGCCGGAACCGTTGACGGCACTGCTGTCTTGCTTGGTAACCCTAAGCTCATGGATGATGCGGGAGTGGATACAGCTGAACTAGCCCACCGCGCCGAAGAAATGCGTCAAGAAGCGCAGACCGTGATGTTTGTGGCGGCAAACGGTAAACTTGCCGGCATCCTGGCCGTCTCCGACCCCATCAAAGAATCCACCCCGGCAGCCATCAAGGCCCTGCACGATGAAGGCCTGACCGTGGTAATGGTCACCGGTGACAACCGAGCCACCGCCGAGGCAGTGGCCCGGAAGCTCGATATTGATGAGGTGGTGGCAGAGGTGCTTCCTGATCAGAAGGCCGCTATTGTAAAACGGTTTCAGGATGAAGGAAAAATGGTTGCCATGGCCGGTGACGGCATTAATGATGCCCCGGCCCTGGCCCAGGCCCAGGTGGGAATCGCCATGGGAACCGGCACCGATGTGGCCATGGAAAGCGCCGGCGTTACCCTGGTCAAGGGTGATCTCTCCGGCATTGTCCGGGCCAGGAAATTGTCCAGGGCCACCATGGTCAATATCAGGCAGAACCTGTTTTTTGCCTTTTTCTATAATGCCTTGGGCGTGCCGATTGCCGCCGGTGTCCTCTACCCAACCTTTGGTATTTTGCTTAGCCCGATTATCGCCGCTGCGGCCATGAGCTTAAGCTCTGTATCTGTGGTGAGTAATGCCCTACGGCTTAAAACCGTCCGCATGGAGTAACGTGACTAGACCAGTAATTATAAGTAGCTAACGAAAACAAGGGAGGATACCCCATTGGGCACACTCACCGAGAGCCAGCTTCGTCTTTTTTCCTTTATTGCCATTCTCATGCTGGTTGCCGTCTGGGAGGTGGCAGCCCCCCAAAGACGTCTTACTGTGCCTAAGGCCGGGCGCTGGTTCAATAACCTGGCCATTATTTTTCTAGACTCTCTACTGGTGAGGCTCATCTTTCCCCTGGCCGCCATGGGGGTGGCTGCGGCAGCCCAGGAGGCCGGATGGGGCCTGTTCAACCTTGTTGCCTTGCCGGCCTGGCTTACTGTGCTGCTGGCCGTACTGCTTCTTGATCTGGTCATCTACCTGCAGCACGTGATGTTTCATGCCGTGCCGGCCCTCTGGCGTTTGCACATGGTTCACCATGCTGATCTGGATTTTGATGTGACAACGGGTTTGCGCTTTCATCCCCTTGAGATCATTGTATCCATGCTCATCAAGATGGCAACGGTGGCCACCCTTGGCCCGCCGCTCCTTGCCGTGTTAATCTTTGAGATTGCCCTGAACGGCACAGCCATGTTTAACCACGGCAATATCCGTCTGCCGACCGCCCTTGATCGTCTCCTGCGGCTGCTGGTGGTCACCCCTGATATGCATAGGGTCCATCATTCCGTCCTGATCCGCGAGACCAACAGTAATTTCGGCTTTAATTTTCCCTGGTGGGACCGGCTGTTTGGTACCTATCGCAGTCAACCTGTTGCCGGTCACCAAGAGATGGTTATCGGCGTCTCCCAATTTCGCAAGAAGGAAGAGGTATCGTTGTTTCGGCTGTTGTTATTGCCTTTCATCGGACCCGAAGGGCGATATTCGTTGAAATATATTGGCACGAACCCGGAAAGTATCACCAAATCAAAAGAATAGAATCCCGGGAAGTCCCAAAAAAATAAATCGCCCAGCCAGGCGCTAGAGCTGACACCGAGATGTAGCCAGCATTAGGAGATAAGATATGATCTTTTTCTTAAAAAATATTGTTACAGTAGGATTGATCGGCTTTTTTAT
>JBFFNX010000365.1:0-2308 GCA_041562995.1 Desulfurivibrionaceae bacterium | reverse complement strand
CTGGGTGGTGATGATCTTCATGGTCATGCCGTCCATGTTGAAGAGGCCGGCAGCTAAAGTTCCCCAGGCGCCACAGACGCCGTGAACTGAAATTGCACCAACCGGATCATCGATCTTGACGCGGTCAAAGGCCATGACGGAGAGGACCACAAGGGTGCCGGAGATGGCGCCAATGATCAGGGAACTTGATGGGGTGACATTGGCGCAGCCCGCGGTGATACCAACCAGGCCGGCCAGGGCACCATTTAAGCTCATGCCGATGTCTGGCTTCTTAAAGATGAACCAGGAGGTGACCATGGCAGCAATAGCACCGGTTGCCGCAGACAGGTTGGTGTTGACAAAGATCATGGCAATGGACTTGTCCGCGGTGGTGGTGGAGCCGGGGTTAAAGCCGAACCAGCCGAGCCAGAGAATGAAGACGCCAATGGCTGCCATGGGGATATTGTGGCCTGGGATCGCTTTCAGCTCACCTTTGGGGCCGTATTTCCCTATGCGTGGACCAAGTACCATGGCGCCAGCCAGGGCTGCCCAGCCGCCGATGGAATGGACCACTGTGGAGCCGGCAAAATCAATAAAGCCAAGACCTTCCAACCAGCCGTTGCCGTTAAGCAGGCTGCCCCAGGCCCAGGAGCCGAAGACAGGATAGATAAAGGCGCAGACGACAGCGGAATAGATGAGGTAACCGGTGAACTTGGTGCGCTCGGCAACAGCACCTGAAACGATGGTGGCAGCTGTGGCGGCAAAGACACACTGGAACATCCAGAAGGCCAGGACCCACTCATCTCCACCCGGTTTCCAGCCGGAGAGGAAAAAATCAGTGGTGCCGAACCAGCCGGTGCTGGTGGTTCCGAACATCAGGCCAAAGCCAATGGCCCAGAAGAAAAAGCTACCCATGGAAAAATCCATGAGGTTTTTCATCATGATATTGACGGCACTCTTGGCGCGGGTAAAGCCGGACTCAACCATGGCAAAACCAGCCTGCATGAAAAAGACCAGGGCTGCGGCAATAAGGGTCCACAGAAAGTTTGCATGTTCCTGGACCAGGGCAATGGCGTCGGCATTGCTGGCAATAGTGGGTGGCGCATCCTCGGCCAGGGCCAGGGAGGGCGCCAGGATCAGGGCCAATAGAAGAATTTTTTTAAGCATGATCAACCTCATTTTAGGTAGTCGTCTGTGACGAATTGGCGGTAAGTGGTAAGGCTAAGTGTGTTGGTAATTAGATGGCGTCTTCGTCCTTCTCGCCGGTACGGATTCTGGTGATGGAATCCACTGGTAGGACGAAGATCTTGCCGTCGCCAATCTTGCCGGTTTGGGTCGCCTCGATAATGGTGCTGATGACCTGATCGACCATGTCGGTTTTAACCACCAGTTCAACCTTGACCTTGGGGATAAAGTCAACGTTGTACTCGGCACCGCGGTAGATCTCGGTGTGGCCCTTCTGGCGGCCAAAACCCTTTACCTCGCTGACGGTCATGCCGGTGACACCGATGTCGTGCAGGGCGTCTTTTAGACCGTCCAATTTAAAGGGTTTGATGATTGCTTCGATTTTTTTCATTGTCTCCTCCTTAGGGGAAAAATTCTGTTTGTTTGGGATATAGCGAGAAGCGTGCCAAAGGAGGGTGGTGGGATTGTTTTTACGGCAAACCCTTTCTCTGCCAGGTTTTACGAGGTGATTTGCGGGGAAGGGGAAGGGTTGAGGCGCCATCTTGCGCTACAATAATGTAACAATTGAATTTAACGAAATTACAATTTTGTATTATGCGTGGGCACTGCTGGCGGGCTTGGGGCAGGTGGAAAGAGGAGGAGTAAGCCTCCTTGTTCTTTAATGCGGATGTCGATGAGCCGCGCCATGCCCTCAGTCAGGAGGGTGTGCTGTTCAGCGCTGCCGATTTTCCTATCAATAGGGTCGGTAGATTCAAAATGAGCGAGATAGGTGCCAAGAACTTCGGCGCCCTGCACGAGTGGTGTGTCCTTAAGAAGGCGAGTATGAGAAGAAATTTTTTTCATGATAAACTCCAACGGGCAAATGATAACCCGCTCGCGAAACTCACGAAGCTTGTGTTTAAGGGGGGGCTTGCTACAATGCAATATGGGTGAAAGGATTATTGTCCGTCAAGCCCCCCACAAACCGCAATGTATTTTAATTGGTAAAGACAATCACCATGGTCAACAAGTCGGCACTCCATTTCACGCTCCTGGTCCTCACTCTTTTAGGTATTGGAGCTCTCCATCATCTGACCCCGGGTGATAAACTTTTTTTTCATGAGACCTATCGCCGCTTAAGCTATTTCCCCATCGTGGTCGGCGG
>JBFFNX010000364.1:0-2318 GCA_041562995.1 Desulfurivibrionaceae bacterium | reverse complement strand
TTGAACGGGGCATTCTTGAGGCCTTGTGGCTGATCTCCACCTTGGTGGAGTCGCCCAGGGATTTCATGGCAATGAGACCGGTCAAAATCTTGATGGTGGAGGCGGGCTGACCGTTGCGATCGGGTTCATGGGCATAAAGGATCTGACCAGTATCGGAAGCCATGATAATGGCACTGCGGGACGACAACTTGCTGCGCAGGGCCGTGGGGGTTAGCCTTTCAAAACTTCGGGTATTTCTTGTGACAAGGGATGGTTTTTTCTTGGCAGTGTCGGTAAGACGATTGGCTTTCGTCGAGGAATCAGTCTGTTGCGATGGAGTCGGACTCCACTGCGAAATTAAGGGTTCGCGCTTGGCAACACTGGAGATCACGGCGCTGGACGAAAGCATATCAGCGCTCACTGCATTTCCTAAAAACAGAAAACAAACGCTCCATACGAAGCTCGAAAGATGAATCTTTGCTGAAAAGGACATGATCGTTGACTCGCCTTGGCGCCCCCATGTGGTCTACGATTTTATGAAGAAATGGTGTGGAATATAGCCCTACCCTACTGGCAGCCCAGACTAATAACAAGTTTTTTCCAGGACGAAGCGGCCCCCAAAAGCCTGCAATTCAAGGAAAAGCGCGCCTTTCTTTGCAGAAAAGAGTTTCTTCCAACCTCCTGATTGGGGTATCCCGCCTTTCAAGGGGTATATATGGTGTATAATTTAATTTTTCTCCCCTCAAGCCATCAGATGGGCCAAAAGATGACAAAAAAACCTTTACACAGCCTCTACTGCACCTGGAACTCTCTACAGATATGGGGTTTAGTCGCCGGCGATGAGGTTATCCACCTCAGTTTTGACAGAGAATGCCAACAGGCTGCCTGTGGTCCTGAACCACTTGGGACAGTTGACCTGGCCAAGCAAAAGGAGATATGCGCCTTTCTTCTTCGCACCTTGCAGGGCACAGCAACCACCTTTCCGCAAAATTCGCCCTTTATCCAGAGAGGCACCCCCTTCCAGCACCGAGTGTGGCGGGCCTTAAGCCGTATTCCCTTTGCAACCACCAGAACCTATGGTGATATTGGCCGCGAGTTGGGTAATCCCCAGCTGGCCAGGGCCGTGGGCCAGGCCTGCCACAAAAATCCCCTACCCATCATCATCCCCTGCCACCGGGTTGTAGGGAGTTCAGGCTTGGGAGGTTTTGCCGGAGGAAGCGGGATTAAAAAGGCCCTGCTTGCTTACGAACAGGCGTGGCTGAAAGCAGAAGGTGGGAAATAAGTAGGTGAAAATCTAAAAAGTTTCAAGAACAGGGAACGAGATGTCGCCTGGTGCAGGTGGCAATTTCGCCAGCCGCAGTGGGAGCGGCGTTCTTATTTCTCACATTCTCAGATTCTTACAGCAGGTCAACAATGGCCTGGCTGATCCGGTCCAGTGGCTTTATCTGATCCACCCCACCGGCGGCTATGGCCTCTTTGGGCATGCCAAAAACCACACAGCTCTTTTCATCCTGGGCAATAGTCTCTGCGCCTGCCTCTTTCATCTTCAACATGCCCTGGGCGCCATCCTTACCCATGCCGGTCAGAATAACCCCGATGGCATTTTTACCGACAAAGGCCGCCACAGAGTTAAAAAGGACATCAACAGCTGGTCGCTGGTGACAGACCAAGGGACCTGTTTTGACATTCACATAATACCGGGCTCCACTACGGCGCATGACCATATGAAAATTGCCGGGAGCAAGTAAGGCCAGGCCGGGAATAACGGTGTCACCATCCTCAGCCTCCTTGACCTGAAAGGGGCAGAGAGAGTCGAGGCGTTCGGCAAAGCTCTTAGTGAAATTGGCTGGCATATGCTGGACAATGACGATACCGGGGATGGTGGCAGGCAAGCGGGTGAGGACATCTTTCAGGGCCTCGGTGCCGCCGGTGGAGGCGCCAATGGCAATGATTTTATTGGTGGAGGCGGTCAAGGCCCTGCTTGAAACCGAAACCGGGGCCAGGACGCTGGCGGAGGCACGCCGCCTGGTAACATCCACCCGGGCTGCCGCCCGGATCTTTTCAGCCAGCTGCTCCCCCATTTCCCCCACCGAGTAGGCAGCACCCGGTTTGGCGAGCACCTCAACCGCGCCAAGATCCATGGCCTCAAGGGCAATGGCGCTACCGGCCTGGGTCAGAGAGCTGACAATGATCACCGGCAGCGGAAAATGCTTCATTAATTTGCGCAGGAAGGTGATGCCGTCCATCCGCGGCATCTCAATGTCCAGGGTGATGACATCGGGCTTGAGGTCGACAATCATATCCCGGGCGACATAGGGATCCGGGGCGGCGCCCACCAC
>JBFFNX010000363.1:0-2329 GCA_041562995.1 Desulfurivibrionaceae bacterium | reverse complement strand
TTTTTTGCATGAGGCACATATTGGCAGGATGCCTCGCAGAACTTTTATTTGATCACGTGCCTCTTGCAGTTTTTTGATAAGTTTTTCCCGATCACTTTCGATTTCCTTACGCTTACTAATATCAACGAAGGAAGCCATTCTTCCTATAAGATCTCCTGCAACCGAGGTAACATTTGAGGCCGAAACCTCGACCACAAAACTTGTGCCCTCTTTCCTCTCCACAATAAATTCTTCCGTATCGTCCCTACTGCTGTCGACTAAGGCTATCACATCGGAAAATTTTCTTACGTCTTTTGCAGAAAACAAATCAGCGGCATTTTTGCCGACAACTTCGGTCAAGGCATAATCAAACATTTTGCAAAAAGATGGGTTCGCAAAACGAATGATGCCCTCCGGATCTGTAATAATCATCCCGCCAACACTCGAGTTGATCGCATCAAAAACAATGCTTAATGCATCACTGGCAATACTCTGCGAAAACTCTTTTGAGATTTCGGACCCGGTAAGAGTTGCAAATATTTCATTGGATTGCTTCTCTGGATTTTTCATTTACACCCCTCTTTTTCCCCAGGGACTTACTGTTGCCAGCCCGTTCAGCAACCATTACCTTGAGCCCGCAAACCCAAGGTACTTGCCGCGGCGACCGACTTATTGCGAGCTATTATTTTTCACTGTTAGATCTTTTTGCCCCCAGCAAGCCAGATGAATTATTATCCTTTATTAAGATTACGATTGCCAGTCCGGAGACTAATCTTTATTAAATTTGAGATCCAGGCGGAGTTTTGTGGCCAATCATTTAATTCGCCCTGGCGCCTGCACCCATGCAAATCCCACCACGGCTGAAGAGCTTGTAATATTCCGTTGCCTTTTTTTAATTTGAAATTGTGTTAATCCGGGAAAATTCTACCTGCAGCCGAGCCACCTCTGATCGATGGAGCCGTCCAATAAACCCTGCCTTGAAAAGATTATTTATTGCCACTGCCACACTAAATTTATCGGCCTCGCTGATACCCCGGTCTCAAGCTATGGGACATGGTGCCGGGCAGGCGCCATCGCCCTTCCTGAGACAAATCAAAGGCCCTTCCCGCCCAGGATCAATGCGGGCCGGAGGGACCACTGAAGACATGGTGTGGCAATCAATCCCGGGGCCAATTCCTTTTCGGCCTGCATACGCGCTTAACTCTCGTTGAGAAGCTTGATAATACGGGGCAAGAAGTTGCAGGTTTTGGGAATTGGCCGGAAACCTGCGGTAGACCGCTACATCCCCGCAGGTATGGTTTTTTATGACCCCGTCAACGCCGCTATTATCCTCGGCCCGGTTCAGGTCGAGAATAGCGCGGGCGATTGGTATGGAGATGAGAGCTTGAACATGCTTTTTCAAGGGGGAATATATTTCGCCAGCACCCTCGTCACCATGGGTGACAACAACCTGGTGCTCTAAAACACATAAGTCTTTTAATTCTGCTGGCACGCGTTCCCCGCCGCAGGGAAATGCAATGCGCCCGGGGTGCATCTTCATGGGGCAAGCCCGTCTGCGGGGCAATCGCGCCCGGGGTCGGCCAGATGACAAAGACGAAACAGAGGGGTGAGGTCTTTGCACTCCAATGCGATCATAATGCACCATTTTCTGATTATAACCATCGCTAATCAGTTCATTGAATGTCTTCTTCCTGAAATGAAAAATGGCGGCATTGTAAATGCTACAATACCGCCACTTTGTTTGTCTACAGAAGGATTAGTTGGCTTCTTTTTCAAGCCTTTCCAGGTAGAGCCTCCGTTCTTCTTCACTGAGGTCTTCGGAAGGAGTACTTTCGTCAGAATCAGGCAAATCATCCTGCAATCCTTCCTCCTCTATATATAGGGGCTCGGCTTCCTCATGGAGAGGCTCCTGCTCTTCCTCAGCATAAGGGGCCGCATCTTCCTCCGGGACAGGGTCCTGGTTTTCATCGGCCGTGGCCGCTTCGTCTAATGCCGCCATAACCATGGGACCGTTACCGGAGTAAAGGGCTGAGGCTGTGCCGGTCACGATCAGGAGTAATGAGATAATGGCCAGCAGGGGAATAATTGTTCTGATTATCGCTTTTTTTTGCATGTCTACACCTTTTGCCTTTTTGAGTTTAAGGTTTTCGAAAAACAATCTGTCTTTAATGATTTAGGGCCGAATATCCTTTAGTTCATGCTATTTGGCATTAAGTCTCTTGTCGTTCTGGCCTCCCTGGATGTTTTTTATAAAGTCACAACCCTTGGCAGGGGTTTTATAAAATTTTGTCTTAAACTGTAGGTGTATGCGCCCTGAGTTGGAATCATAAGGATGTCTCCAGGCTCAATA
>JBFFNX010000362.1:0-2356 GCA_041562995.1 Desulfurivibrionaceae bacterium | reverse complement strand
CTGGCATCAAGGTCAGCCAGACTGGCCAGCAGCCGCGTGCGAAACTGCCGTAAGGAATTTTTATCCGGCAGCATGGTAAAGCCGCCCACCACAGTGCGGGTTGGATGGAGACGGCGGCCCCCCACCTCGTCACAGATATCATTGGCCAGCCTTTTCAGGCGCAGGGCCTGCTGCACCACGCCAGGATGGCTCTTGGTCAGGGGCAGAACGCTGCCCACCCCGAGGAAATCAGGGGCGGCCAGAAAATAGATATGGAGGATATGGGACTGCAGGGTCTCCATGTGCTTTAACAGGAGGCGGAGCCTGGCGGTCTGCGCAGGTGGCACGAAACCGAAACCATTTTCAATGGCCCGGATGGAGGCCAGGGTATGACCGATGGAGCAGATGCCGCAGATACGACCGCAGATATAGGGGGCGTTCTCATAGAGCTTGCCCACCAGCATGGCCTCAAAAAAACGGGGCGTCTCCACGACCTCCCAGCGCGCCTCTTTTACCTGGCCATCCTTAATGGAAATCCTGATATTGCCGTGGCCCTCCACCCGGGTCAGGTGCCTGACATCCACCTCGCAGGATATTTTCATTTCATTGCCTCCATCTCTCGGCGCAAGGCCGCCGCCTCGCCGGAAAACCCACCAAAACACTCAAGGCGATCGACCAATCTTTCCATCGGGATATTTTTCCTGGCGACGATCTTTTTAAGCTCCTCGACATTGGCCTCCGGAGCCGGGCCCCGACAGCCCCAGCAGCCCAAGCGATTAGAGGGGCACCAGGCATCACAGCCCGCCCTGGTGATCGGCCCCAGACAGGGCTCGCCCAGATCAAAGAGGCAGATATTCTCCTTAGCCTTGCACTCCAGGCAGACAGGATATTGCGGATGCTTGATGGTCTTGCCCAGGACAAGATTGGTGACAATGCGCTCCACCTCCTCCTTCTTAATGGGACAACCGAATATTTCCAGGTCCACCTTGATGAAGGCGGACAGGGGCATGGCCTCTTGACTGTCAATGGGGTGATCGCCATACACCTCTTTTTTCACCCACTCCAGATCATGAAAACGGTTTTTGAGCTGATTGACGCCGCCAAAGCAGGCACAGCTGCCCAGGGCCACCAGCAGCTCGGCATTGTGGCGAATCTTTTCAAGACGAACTACCTCATCCTGCCTGGTCACCGAGCCTTCGACAAAGGCGATCTGATAGGCATCGCTCCTCTCCTTCATGCCCTCGCGGAAGTTGACAACCTCCACCAGATCAAGAAAGTCCAGGAGGGTCGCCTCGTTGTTTAAAAGCTGGAGCTGGCAGCCCTCACAGGAGGAAAGCTCAAAAAATCCCACCCGGGGCCGGGGAATTGCCACCCCGAGATATTTTTTTTCAGTATTCATCCTGGTCAGATGGCCTCCTTGAGATTGAGCACCGTCCAATAATCAAAGACCGGGCCATCAAGGCAGGTGTAGGTCGAACCGATATTACAGCGGCAGCACTTGCCCCGGCCGCAATGCATGCGCCGTTCCAGGGAGACGAAGATCTTCTCCATGGGGAGCCCGGCCTTAAGCAGCATATCGCAGACATATTTGAACATCACCGGCGGCCCGCAGACAATGGCGTTGGTTTCTTTGCTCAACGGGCCACGGTTTCCTTGCGCTAGGCGCTTAGCGAGGAGATCGGTGATCAGGCCCACCGCACCCTGCCAGCCCTCCTCACCCTGGTCAACAATAACCTCCAGACCAACATCAAACTCACGCCACATGGCGTGTTGATAGCCAAAGAGCAGCTCCGAGGGCCGGCGGGCACCATACATGATATCAACCCGGCCATAACGGCTTCTATTTTCCAAAACGGTCATCATGGGGGCGCGCAGGGGGACAATGCCCAACCCTCCGGCCAGCAGAAGGACATCCTGGCCCACCATGTCCTCCACCGGAAAACAGGTACCAAAGGGACCGCTGATGCCAACCATGACGCCACGCCCCAGGCGGCTCAAAAAATTGGTCAAAGTGCCCACGGCCCGGATGCACAGTTCAATATCGCCGTGCCGGCTGGGCGAGGAGGAGATGGAGAAAGGGGCCTCGCCAATCCCCGGCACCTCCAGCATGACAAATTGACCGGCCTTAAAGATAAAATTCTGGCGCGCCACCGGATCAATGATCTGGATCTGATACAGCTTTTCAGTGGTCGTTAGAGCATAGACATTGGTGATTTCCGCATTATGACTGAAATCGTCATGGCCCAGGCCCTTGCCGCTTTGCAAAGAGGGAAGCTTAGACATCTGCCACCCCACCACGCCGAACCGAGGCAATAACCTCGGGCACGGTAATATCGGCCAGACAGTTGGTCCCGCAGCGGCCACAGCCCACGCAGAG
>JBFFNX010000361.1:0-2362 GCA_041562995.1 Desulfurivibrionaceae bacterium | reverse complement strand
GAACTAGCCCTTTCCGAAAAGGCCAGGCAATACTCCTATATCCTCCAGAAGCGGATCAGTTTCGACCTGATCCGCATATACGTACTGCTCAGAGAGGATGAGCTGATAACAGAATTTCTCGACCTTATCGGGCTGCACAAAGAACTTTTTTACGACCCCTATCTGAGCGAGTCGATCAACATCATCAACAGGGTTCTCGCTTGCCAACACTTTCACGGCTTTTTCAGGTCGAGCCGCTTCACGAACTACATCCTGGACTGCTACGAGAGTCTGACCAGGCACGCCGAACGTTACAGGACCAATGTCAATGAACTCCAGGAGGACCAGGCCCTTATTGCCGAGGAGGTCAAAGAATTTTACCGGCAGAACGACCTGAGTGTCATTATCCATTTCCTGCGGGCCATGGACGACCCAAAGGCAACTGGTTCGATGCAGGGCGGCATGGAAGTTGGGCTCGCCGAGGGATTAGACCGAAAACTGCAGATCTCACCACCACAGCCGATCGAGCAAACAATGACCATCCTGCCGCCTCTCCAGCCGCTGGCCAGAATAAAGCCGGCTTTAAAAAAACTGGCAAAACGAGCCTACAAGCTCCAGCCTCCTGAAATTCTCGCCATCTTCGCCAAAAAAGAAACTGGCTGCGACCGTGACGAATAGAACGATTGGGTTCTAGTCAAGGGACGAAGGTATAATTGGGGTCAGAGTGAACCTCCCCGGTTTAACTCAATGTAATTTGCCAAATCGCCGATTATTCGCCCCAAAAGCAGGTTATGATATCAAATTGGAAGAATTTCAGTTAGTATTATAGTGTATTTTTACCGAAACATTGATTCAGGCTCCCTAAAAACCATAGCCGATAATATTTCGTGGAGATTGCCCTATGGCGACCAAGCCAACCTATGAAGAGCTGTTGGAAAAGAACCAAAAATTAGAAGAAGAGGCCGCCCTGCACCTCAAAACCATGGCGGATCAGGCTCAGAAACTTGATCTCTACGCTCCTCTGGTGGAAAATGCCAGCGACCTTATCCACAGTGTTACCCCGGAAGGTGTCTTTCTCTATGTTAATAAGGCCTGGCGGGATACCCTGGGCTATAGCGCGGAGGAAATTTCCCGGCTCAAACTCATGGATATTGTTGATGAGGACTGCCGCGAAAAGTGCCACAAAATCTTCGATAGCCTGATGCAGGGTGAGACCCTCGATCGCAACAAAACGATCTTTGTAGCCAGGGATGGCAGAAAAATTATAGTGGAAGGAAGGTGCCAAACCAAAATTGAAGAAGGTAAACCGGTGGCCATGACCGGCATCTTCCGGGATTTACGTTCCCAGGAGATTGATCAGCAGGCCCTTCTTGATAGTGAAGAGAAGTACCGCACCCTTTTTGAAAACGCCACAGATATTATCCAGGTGGTTCGACCCGATGGCCGTCTGCTCCTGGTCAATCGGGCCTGGATGAAAACCTTCGGTTACAATCAGGAAGATATAGATACTGGTCTGACAATTTTTGATCTCATTTCCCCAGATTGCCAGGGTCATTGTCAGGAAACCTTTCAAAGGGTTGTTTCATCTGCAGAGGTTCAGTATATCAATACCACCTTCGTGGCCAAAGACGGCAGCCGAATTGCCATTGAAGGCAATGCCTGCTGCAGATTTCAGGAAGGGGAACCAGTGGTGACCCAGTGCATCTTTCGGGACGTCACTGAAAAAAAGAAGATGGAAGAGGAATTATTCAGGGCCAAGAAACTTGAGTCTGTCGGTATCCTTGCTGGCGGGATAGCTCACGATTTCAATAATATGCTCACTGCTATCCTCGGCAATATCTCCCTGGCCAAGATAAATATCAAACCCCACAACCAGACCTTCAGCAAACTGGCAAGTGCGGAAAAAGCGGTCTTGCAGGCCGTAAATCTGACCCAGCAGCTGCTCACCTTTTCCAGGGGCGGTGCGCCGATAAAACAGATCACCGATATCAAGGAACTCATCAAAGACTCGGCCCGTTTCACCATGCGCGGCACCAACGTCAAATGTGAATTTCAAATACCGACAAATCTGTGGGCCATCGAAGTAGACGAAGGTCAACTGAGCCAGGTATGTCAGAATCTGGTTATCAATGCCTGCCAGGCCATGCCTGACGGGGGGAAGTTGACCATTAAAGTTGCCAATCTGGATCTCCTCGAGCATGAAGTACCGCCGCTGCCGACCGGCAGATACGTCCACTTATCCTTCCAGGATCAGGGAATCGGAATATCCAAAGAAAATTTATTAAAAATTTTTGATCCCTACTATACCAGCAAAGAAACCGGCACCGGACTTGGCCTGGCTATTTCCTATTCGATTATCACCAAGCATGATGGTTTGATCACT
>JBFFNX010000360.1:0-2399 GCA_041562995.1 Desulfurivibrionaceae bacterium | reverse complement strand
TCTTAAGGAGTTCATCCTCGCCAGCCTCAGCCAGGCAGACAATATCAGGAAAGCGCCTTATAAATCTGCTGAAAAATTCGACCACCCGATCCATCTGGGTCTGCTGGAGCATGATCTCCGAAATCCAGACATGGTAGGGCTCATAGGTCCGGCGCCAGGGCAGGTCCCGCTCATGGTCGGCAAACCACGCCAGCAGGGTTTTGCTAAAATTTCTATCTGGGAAATTCATCTCTTTTCCTTGGATTCCGTGGCTTAAAAGGCATTGTCGAAACACCATGCAACCGTTACCTTAGGTGGTCATGATCCTACCTGAAAAGAGCACAGATAAAAAGAGCTGCATTACTATGGAGCCCATTGCCCTTATCCACTCCTGCTTTACGGATAAATTCGGCATCCCCCGCCAGCCAGGCCTGGTGCCGGCGGCCACGGCCCGGCTGGAAATGCTGCCGCCCTATAACCGTCCCGAGGCCCTGGAGGGACTCGCTGAGTTTTCCCATATCTGGGTCTTCTTTCTCTTTCATCGGGCCGTGGAACGGGGCTGGAAACCCACGGTGCGCCCGCCCCGCCTGGGCGGCAATAAGCGGGTGGGGGTCTTTGCCAGCCGCTCCCCCCAACGCCCCAACTTTATCGGCAGCTCAGTGGTCCGTCTGGAAGAAATCCGCCTTGAGGATAAGGGTGTCACCATCCATGTCAGCGGCGTTGATTTCCTTGACCAGACCCCGGTGCTTGATATAAAACCCTACATACCTTACACCGATGCCCTCCCCCAAGCAGACTACGGCTATGCCCCAGAGCCGGTGGCAGGCCTTGAGGTTGTCTTGAGCCCAGAGGCCATCGCCTTTTGTCAGGCCTATAAGGAGCGCAGTGGCCGGGATCTCCAGACCCTGATCAGCCAGGTGCTGGCCCAAGACCCCAGGCCAGCCTACCATCATGACGATGATCGCCAATACGGCATGAATCTCTGGGACCTCAACATCCGCTTTTCTTACCAACATAACACCATCACCGTGAGCAGTATCAATGACTGAAGAAATGGAAAAGAGACGTTATAAGTTGATCCTGGAATTTGACGGCAGCCGCTATAGCGGCTGGCAGAGCCAGAAGGACGCCGACACCATCCAGGGTGCCCTCCAGCAGGCCGCGGCTAAGCTTGTCCAGGGCAAGGTTGATATCCAGGGCTGCGGCCGCACAGACCGCGGTGTTCATGCCATGGCCTACACCGCCCACCTGGAGGCCACCACCAACATGGCCGCCGCCAAGATCATGGCCGGACTCAACAAACTGCTGCCCAAGGACATTGCCGTGCTTGAGGCCAAGATGGCAGGATCGCGCTTCCATGCCCGTCATAACTGTGTGGCCCGCTCCTATGTCTATCGTTTTAGCAGCCAAAAATCGGTTTTTGACCGTAAATACGTATGGTACCAGCAGGGTCACCTTGACGCCAAGGCCATGGCAGAGGCCGCGGCCCTCTTTGCCGGCATGCACGATTTCAGCTCCTTCACCGACCCCAAGATCCTCGCCAAAAAATCACCCCTGGTCCAGGTGATAAAGACTGAATTGTTCAGCGAGGACGGCCTGCTGGTCTTTCGCATTGTGGGCTCCCACTTCCTCTGGAAAATGGTGCGCCGCTGCGCCGGGGTCTTGGCCGCAGTGGGCCGAGGCGAATTGACAGCCGGCGATGTCGAGATGTTCCTCAGTAAACCAGGGATAACCGACCTCAAAAAATACACGGCCCCGGCCCTGGGCCTCTTCTTTGAACGGGCCTTTTACAACGATGAGGAACTCCAGGACTTCATTTCCCCGGATCAGCCGGTATCCAGCCCAGACCAGCCCTAAGAAAACACCATGCATATTGACCAGATAATCAGCACATTCACCTCATCACCACCGGGCGTCTTGCCAAAAATCGCCCTCCAGGCCGCCATTGCCCAGGAGAAGGAGATTACCCCGGTGCTTATCGAGCTCCTTAGCCAGGCAGGTGCCGATATTGAGGGCCTGGCCCAGCGCCAGGATGACAACGGCTTTCTCTATGCCATGTTCCTCCTGGCCCAGTTTCGTGAGCAGCAGGCCCTGGCCCCCCTCATTGCTTTCTTCTCCAGCCCGGGCCAGACCGCCATCAGCCTCACCGGCGACGTGGTCACCGAGAATCTGGGCCAGCTTCTGGCGGGAGTGAGCGGCGGCAAGATCGGGCCCATCCAGGCAATGATTGAAGACAGTACGATTGACCCCTTTATCAGAGGGGCCGGCCTGGAGGCCCTGCTCTGCCTGGTGGCCTGGGGAGAGACAAGTCCCCCAGCAATCATCGCCTATTTCAGCGAACTCCTGGCCGGCAAACTGGAACGGCAGCCCTCCCATGTCTGGAACTATCTGACCGAGGCCGTCTGCCGCCTCTGTGGCCC
>JBFFNX010000359.1:0-2399 GCA_041562995.1 Desulfurivibrionaceae bacterium | reverse complement strand
TGAAGAGCTGCTGGCTCGCATTGACCGGCATATCATTGGTAATCGGAGCGCCTGGTTGGCAAAAGTAGCCACCGAGTATCTCGACAAAAACAAGCTGGAATAGAATATGCAAAGCCATATTTGTATATCAAAGTATATACCGGTATATCGGTATATATTGGGGGCATGGTATGCAAAAGGTTGGACAAGCTGTGGAGGTTAAACAAATGCAAAACATGACAAGCTCAGGGACTACGGGCAATGCAAATCTCAGCTTGGCGCCACTTTTCCCTTTTCTTTATGGGCGCTGTCGTAGGCGGTTTAGCCTGGTTGTACGCGGGGGGGAAATATGAGCAAAATAACACTCCTTACGCCATTTGACGAAGCAGAAGCCCTTGTCCTCGAAAGGCTGCTTTCTGAACATAATATCTCCGCGCAAGTTATCACATACCGGGACACGGCATATGATGGCCTTTTTCAGACTCAAAAAGGGTGGGGCGTCTTGAATGTTGAAGAGGCTGATTTTCTAAAGGCGAAAGAACTCGTTAGCAAATGGAAGGAATCAAGCCCGGCAGAACTTGATTGGCAGAATACGGAATACAATGGCGACAATGACGAAAAGGTATAGCCAAGGACAGCTAACGGTTTTTGGTATGACGCCGCAGTAGGGTCGAGATGACCATCGTCAATCTATTATCTGAGTATCACCATGTTTCAGCCATTATTGTGTCAGGTGAGCAGGAAATGGAATTTTCCATGTAATTTCAGTTTGTTAACCGTCAACCGTTAACCAGGGACTGTAAACCGGTAACTTTACTCCCAAACCTTCAGTGGAATGACACAAGGTCCCACCAAGGCAGAAATTCGATGGTAATCAGAATCCATTAAGAGCAAAATAAAGGGCTGGCTCAAACCTGACCCCCTCATAAGCGCCTCAATTCTTCACATTTCAGTAAATGATAACATCATGGTGAATGTTCTCGAAATTGTGCTTCCGGTCTTTGTTGTTATCGGACTGGGGTACGCTATCCGGCGACGAGGACTTGTGGATGGCAATTTTTTCCAACAGGTCAATAAACTTGTCTTTAATATCTGTCTGCCGCTTCTTCTTATCTACAAGATAGCTGGTGCCGATTTTTCGACAAATTTTAATTTCAGACTTGTGCTGGCCGCCAGTGCTGGCGTTGCCTGTTGTTTTAGTATCTCGTACCTGTACGGAAAGTGGTGTCGTTTTCCACCGCCTATCCTTGGCTCTTTCTGTCAGGGATCATTCAGGGGCAATCTGGCGTACATTGGTTTGGCCATTGTCTTTAATGCCTATGGGGACAGCGGTCTTGCCAGGGCCGGCATTCTCATTGGCTTTCTCGTGCCAGTACTGAACTTCTTTGCTGTCATTGCGCTGCTGTTGCCACAAAAGCAGCGCACCAGCTATCCCGATATTGTAAAACAGATCATCATAAACCCGCTTATTCTTGCCTCATTGTTTGGTATCCTCTGGAGCTTTTTTCGCATACCCATGCCCACTATTCTCGACAGGTCACTCAACATCGCTACAGGAATGACTCTGCCCCTTGCACTTCTCTCCATTGGCGGTAGTTTTTCCCTGGAAAAATTGAAAGGAGATGTCTGGAAGGCAGCCCTGTCCACCACAATGAAACTGCTGCTACTGCCGCTTATAACAGCCGCCCTGATGCTGGCACTGAAAATTTCAGGGCTGGATTTCGCCATAGGCATCCTCATGGCCGCTGCCCCAACAGCCATTTCAACCTACATCATGGCCTGTCATATGGGCGCAGACGGTGAGCTGGCTGGAAGTGTTGTCATGATGTCAACCGCACTCTCAGCAGTCAGTTACACCCTTATCCTGCTTTGTTTGAAAATGTATGGGTTTTAATGGGAGAAGGATTGCATGTTTTATTGAGGCGGCAACTCTAAAAAAGAGGGTAGCTCAGGTCTTCATCAGCGCTAAGAGGAGAAATAGTTTATCAGCAGCACATCGGACCCTTGTCGACTTACGATTTTGTTTCGGTGCCGGCAGCGCCCAGCCGTTTCCCTGTTTCCGGGAACAGGGAGATGTCGGTATGGGGTAGAAATAAGGAGGCCACATACTGGTCTTTGAAGTCTGGAACCTCGGACAGCTCGAAACTGGTCATCCGATGGACCACATCAACCACATCCTGCCTGATGTGGTTGCTCAACGCACTCATCCATGATCCCAGCAGCGAACCGTTGCCGACATACATGACCTTGTCCGGTGGCACCTCCGGCAGCAGGCCGATGGTCATGGCGGAATCAAGGTCAATATAGCTGCCAAAGGCCCCGGCCAGGATGATCTGCTCCAGGTCACCGATGGCAAGCCCCACCTCCTCGACCAGGGTCTTGACCCCGGCGTAGATGGCGGCCTTGGCGCGGATGAAGTT
>JBFFNX010000358.1:0-2429 GCA_041562995.1 Desulfurivibrionaceae bacterium | reverse complement strand
TAGCTGGCGAACAAACATTGGTTTTCTGCTGGCCTCAATCGGTTCTGCTATTGGCCTGGGCAACATCTGGCGTTTCAGTTACATGGCCCATCAATATGGTGGCGGTGCCTTTCTGGTGCCATACCTTGTCGCCCTGCTGGTGGCTGGCATCCCGATCATGATCCTTGAATATGGCTTAGGGCATCACGAGAAGGCATCTTCACCTTTGAGTTTTGTCAGGATCAGCAGGCGGTTCGAGTGGTTGGGCTGGTGGATGCCGGTGGTGGCCATGTTCGGCATCATGCTCTACTATTCAGTGATTATCGGCTGGTGCGTCAACTTCCTGATTTATGCTTTTTCCCTCGCCTGGGGTGATGACACTCAAACATTTTTCTTCACTAATTTTCTGCAACTCTCGGATTCGCCCAGCCATCTGGGCGGGATCAGATGGCCCATCCTTTTTACCACTATGTTGGTCTGGCTGACCTGCTGGTTTGTCTGTTTCAGGGACATCCGTCATGGAATCGAGAAAGCCAGTCTGATTTTCATGCCGCTCCTTTTTTTACTCACCATCGTTATTGTTGGCTGGACAGTATCTCTGGAGGGGGCGTCGGAGGCGATCTTCGGCCATTATCTCCATGCCGACTGGACCAAGATCAATCTGTTCGCCGCTGATCCACAGATTCGCAGTGAGGCCGGGACTGTTTGGGCGGCGGCTTTCGGTCAGATTTTCTTTACGCTGTCCCTGGGCTTCGGCATCATGATCACCTATGCCAGCTATCTGCCCAAAAAGACCGACATCAGCAAAAATGCCTTTATTACCTGTATGGTAAACTGCGCTTATTCACTGGTTGCCGGACTGGCCGTTTTCGGCATTGTCGGTTTTATGGCGCAGAGCCAAGGAGTTGCCTTCGAAGAAGCCATTAAGGGTGGCCCCCAGCTGGCCTTTGTCGTCTATCCCAAGGCGATCTCTTTGCTACCCGCTTTCAACAGCCTGTTCGGGGTTATCTTTTTTACAATGCTGGTCATCGCCGGCCTGACTTCAGGGGTTTCCCTGATCGAGGCCTTCACCTGCGCCATCACCGACAAATTCGACTGGCCCCGGCGCAAAGTGGCAACCGCAATCTGCATCCTGGGTTTTCTGGGCAGTATTATATTCACGACCAGAGGCGGACTTTACGTCCTTGATATTGCCGACCATTTCATAACCAATTATGCGCTGGTAGTCGGCGGCCTGCTAGAATGTCTTATCATCGGTTGGATACTTAAAGCTACAGTCCTGCGTAAACATATCAACCGCTCCGGTATCGGCATCCATAAAACCTGGGTTTTTTTCATCAAGTTCACCACGCCGGCCGTCCTTATCTATCTGCTTTATCTTTCCTGCGCCAGCGATCTTGCCAATAATTACGAAGGATATACCTCCAGTCAGTTATTCACATATGGAATCGGCTGGTTGTTATTTTGCCTGGCGGTAGCCCTGGTCCTAACCGCCTATCCTTGGAAGCCGGCAAAACTAAAACGCCGCCATCGCCCTGAAGAGGATGATCTTTTGGTTTAATCTATGCATAAATTTGAGTATTTAGTTTTAAGAGGACGCAATTCCATTGAGAATCGCGTCCTTTTATTCTTTAATATAACTACCATTCATTAGAAACCCCTGGTCTATGCCCAGATGCCAAAAAGAATCTACATACCGGCATTACTCATTATATTTTTTACGGCACTGGTTCTTCTCGCGCCAAGGTTGCTGGATATTGACGTGGTCCGATCCAGGGTCGCCGAAGTAGTGTCGGCAAAATCAGGGTGGCAGATCGATGCTGCCCAGCTCGACTTCTACTGGTTGCCAACCCCCCATTTTTCGCTCCGCAATACTAAATTAACAAAAGAAGATGCTCTTCTGGTTCTACCCGAGACCAGGATATTCCCGCTCTGGCGTTCTCTGTTGTTGAAAAAATTTGAATTACGGGAAGTGCAACTTATTAACCCGGAGTTACGAATTGAATCATTTGCTTTCAATAACGAGCGCCCCCGGCAGGGATCCCTACCCCATGCCCTGATCACCGTCACAGGCGGCTCGGTAATTTTCGATGATGGGTTGTTCACCGACCAGGCCCTCTTCCTGCCGCTGAGCATTTCAGATATTGGCGCAACCATCACCTTGACCCCTGAGCAGGCCGAATTTCAATTAGCCGCTAAATCCCCATACTTTAATTTTCTGGAACTCGAGGGCGCTTTTACTCCGGCGGACCTTGCCTATAAAATGGCTTATGAAATCAATGGTCTCAAGTTCCACAAGCTGGTTCCCGCTTTGGCTGATAAGCGTCTGTTACCGGTGGAATCGGCCATTTCCCTGCAAGGCAGTATCTCCGGCACCGGCACCGAGCAGTTCAAAGCGGCCTTGGCAGGTGACTTCCCTTGTTTCGTCGCTCCTTCCGATACCGAGTCAT
>JBFFNX010000357.1:0-2432 GCA_041562995.1 Desulfurivibrionaceae bacterium | reverse complement strand
TGGCCCTGATGGATGCGGGTGTGCCTATCACGGCCCCTGTTTCCGGGGTGGCCATGGGCCTGATTAAGGATGGCGACAAGGTGGTTGTTCTCACCGATATCCTCGGTGACGAGGATCATCTGGGTGACATGGATTTCAAGGTTACCGGTACTGCTGAGGGCATCACTGCCCTGCAGATGGATATCAAGATCGAGGGTGTGGATCGCGAGATCATGACCACTGCTTTGTCTCAGGCTAAGGCCGGTCGTCTTCATATTCTTGGTGAGATGGCCAAGTCCATGGCTGAGCCTCGTGCTGAAATGCCTGCCCACGCCCCCAAGATTATTACCATGCAGATTAACCCTGACAAGATCCGTGACCTTATCGGCCCCGGTGGTAAGGTTATCCGCGGCATCTCTGCTGAACTTGATGTCAAGATCGATGTTGTTGATTCCGGCGAGGTGAAAATCTTTGCCGCTGACGGCATCTTGGCCCAGAAGGCCATGGATAAGGTCAACGAGGTTACTGCCGAGGCTGAGATCGGTAAGGTCTATAACGGTGTCGTCAAGACCATCGTTGATTTTGGCGCCTTTGTCGAGATTCTGCCAGGCACCGACGGCCTTGTTCACATCTCGGAGCTTGATACCGGCCGGGTTGAAAAGGTAACCGATGTCCTGAAGGAAGGTGACGAGGTCAAGGTTAAGGTTCTTGCCGTGGATCAGCGAGGCAAGATTCGTTTGAGTCGTAAGGCCTGTCTTGAAGACTAAGCATCTATAGCGCTGCAGTCTGTAAAAGGGTAGGGGACCAATGTCCTCTGCCCTTTTTTTTGTGGTGCGGTCCGTTACCTGTTTTCTGAACTCAAAAGATGATCATTAAAATAGCAACAAGGATAGATAAGGCTCAGAATGTACAATAAAAGTGTTTTTGCAAACGGCGTCAGGGTGGTCAGTGAAAAAATCCCCAGCGCCCACACCATTTCCCTGGGGATATGGGTAGATGTGGGCAGCCGTGACGAGGTGCAGGCCACAAGTGGCACCTCCCATTTTTTGGAACATATGTTTTTTAAGGGAACAACAAGGCACTCGCCTCAACAGATCGCCATGATGCTAGATAGCTTTGGTGGTATGGCAAATGCCTTTACCTCCAAGGATACTACCTGTCTCTATTCCACGGTTATGGATACGAAGTTGGCGGAGATTGTCGATTTATTTTCAGACATGTTTCACCATTCCCAATTTGCCGAGGAAGAGGTCGGACGTGAGCGCCAGGTAATTCTCCAGGAAATTTCCATGGTGGAAGACATGCCCGAAGACCAGGTTCATGATATTTTTGAGGCGTCCTTCTGGGGGGATCATTCCTTGGCTCGTCCGGTCTTAGGCGATCAACAGGTGGTGGGCCAGATGAGTGGCGCCCAGTTGCATCATTATATCCACGACCAGTACACGCCAACGAAGGTGGTGATCAGTTGCGCTGGCAACGTTGATCATCAGGAGCTCTGTCAGCTCTTAGAGCCTCTCTGGGGAGATTTTTCCTGGGGAGCAAGTGATCATCAAAGGTTTGCTCCAGCACCTGAGCGTGTCTTGAGCCAAAAAGTGGTCAGCAAAGATCTTGAACAGGTACAGCTTGTCATGGGAGTCAAAGGGCTTGAGATAACCTCGGAGGACAGGTATGCCTTGGTGCTGTTGAGTACCATTCTCGGCGGCAATATGAGTTCGCGCCTTTTCCAGGAGGTCCGCGAGAAGAGAGGGCTTGCCTATTCCATTTCTTCCTTTATTGAATCCTATATTGATTGCGGCTACGTAGGGATTTCGTGCGGTGTTGCCCCGGGGTCGATCAATGAGACCCTGGCCGTTATTGCCGAGCAAGTGCTTCTCCTTGGCAAGGAGAACACCCTGTCCCCTGAAGAGATGGGACTTGCCCTGGATTATACCCGTGGCAGCCTCTATCTTGCTGCCGAGAATCTTGAGTCGCGGATGACCAGGAATGCCCGCAATGAACTTTATTTCGGCCGGCATATCCCCCTTGCTGAAGTTGTCGCCTCTTTTGAGCAGGTGACGGCCGCAGAAATTGCAGCCCTTGCCGTTAAGATCTTTTCCGGTCCCATCTGCGCCGTGGTCATGGGTCCTGTGGCTGAAAATGAGGTGAGCTGGGCTTAGAGGAAGGTTCCGCCCCGCATGGGGCACAATGCCCTTGCCCCTTAGCGCTTGATTGCCTTTTGATCTGGGATGAGTGGGCAGGAGTAATGAAATGAGCGGGATTGCACGCCTTCATCCGCGCAGCACATAAAAAAGCCGGGACTTATTGTCCCGGCTTTTTTTATGGAAGAAAACAATGAAATTGTTTTCTTATGCTTTGGCGCCTTTTCCCTTGGCAGATTTATCGATATATTTAAAAAATACCGGAAAGGCGACAAAAAAGGCACCGGCCATCAGGTACTCAACGCCCTTGATGTG
>JBFFNX010000356.1:0-2497 GCA_041562995.1 Desulfurivibrionaceae bacterium | reverse complement strand
TGGGGTAAATACCAAAAAACTGATCTCCAGCCATGCTGAGGGGCTTGGTTTTGCCCTGGACATCAAATTCGTCTTTCAGGAGTTCGGCAGTTTTCTGGTCCATGAGGAATAAAAGCGGCGGTAGGCGGTGCAAAGATCTCTGCTGTCTTTCGCTGTAGAAAAGGGCCGCTCAATAAAAAAAGGAGGCTCCCCTGGTTTAAGGGGAAGCCTCCTTTTTATTGAAAGCAAGAAGCTGTTATTTGCGCATGAAATTAAGGGCGGAACCGGCCTTGAACCAGTCGATCTGCTCTTGGTTTAAAGAATGACGCAGGGCGATTTCCTCGCTGGAGCCGTCGCTGTGGTGCAGGATCGCGGTGATGCTGCTGCCCGGCTGTAGAGTTGTCAGGCCCGTGATATCAAGGACGTCATCCTCAAGGATGCGCTCATAGTCGGCGCCGTTTACAAAGGTAAGGGGCAGAACCCCCTGTTTTTTGAGATTGGTCTCATGGATACGGGCAAAACTCCGGGTGATTACGGCGCGGGCCCCCATATGACGGGGACTCATGGCCGCATGCTCCCGGGAGGAGCCTTCACCGTAGTTGGTGTCGCCCACCACCAGCCAGTTTTTGCCGGCCGCGGTATAGTCGCGGGCTACTTCGTTAACCGCCTTGGTTTCGCCGGTGAGTTGGTTTTTGGTGGTGCCGACGCCATCGGTAAAGGCGTTGACCGCGCCGGTGAGCATGTTGTCGGAAATATTGTTTAAATGACCGCGGAATCGCAACCAGGGCCCGGCCGGGGAAATATGATCCGTGGTGCATTTGCCTTTGGCCTTGATCAGCAACTGCAAGCCTTCGAAGTCTTTACCACTCCAGGGTGCAAAGGGGGTAAGCAGGGCCAGGCGCTCGGAGGCCGGGTCAACAAGGACCTCGACATGGGATCTGTCGGTAGGCGGCGCCAGAAATCCTTTATCATCGTGGATAAAGCCAGCGGCCGGTACCTCGGCAACCTGGCCCGGACTCTTGAGGGTAAAGGTCGAGCCGTCAGCGGCCACAAGCCCCTTTTCGTAGGGGTTGCAGTCCATTCTGGCCACGCAGGCGTAGGCCATTGCCGTCTCTGGGCTACCGATAAAGGCGCAGGTCTCGGGGTTGCCGTCGGCCCGCTTGGGGAAGTTGCGGTTGTAAGAGGTGACAATGGAGTTTTTAAATCCTGTCTTGACATCTTCCCGCTGCCATTGCCCGATGCAGGGCCCGCAGGCATTGGTGAGGATGACGGCCCCGATGTCTTCAAGCTTTTTAAGAATGCCGTCTCGTTCAATAGTGGCCCGCACCTGCTCGGAGCCGGGGGAGATGAACAGCGGCACCTTGAGTTTGGCCCCTTTTTCCGTGAGTTGCTCGGCCATGGCGGCGATACGGCCCATGTCCTCGTAGGAGGAGTTGGTGCAGGAGCCGATCAGGGCGGTGGTCATATTGGTGGGCCAGCCACCCTTGGCCATGTGCTCAGCCATTTTTGAGACCGGCGAGGCCAGATCCGGCGAGTGGGGGCCTACCAGGTGGGGTTCCAGGTCGCTTAAGTTGATCTCGATGATCTGCTCGTAATATTTTTCCGGAGTGGCCGCGACTTCGGGGTCGGCCGCCAGGAGATGGCGATACTCTTCGGCAAGTTTGGCGGTTTCGCCGCGGCCGATGGCCTTGAGATAGGCCGCCATCCGTTCATCATAGGGGAAGGTTGAGGTGGTGGCGCCCAGCTCGGCACCCATGTTGCAGATGGTGGCCTTGCCGGTGCAGGATATGGAGGCGGTTCCGGCGCCGAAATATTCAATGACCCGGTTGGTGCCGCCGGAGCAGCTTAAGATGGAAAGGAGTTTCAGAATGACGTCTTTCGGTGCGGTCCAATCGCTTAAGGCGCCGGTAAGCTTGACCCCGGTAATCTTGGGGTGGAGCACCTCCCAGGGCAGGCCCACCATGACGTCCACGGCATCAGCGCCGCCCACGCCACAGGCAAAGCCGCCTAAGCCGCCGGCATTGGGGGTGTGGGAGTCGGTGCCCAGCATCATCTGGCCGGGAAAGGCGTATTGCTCAAGAACTACCTGGTGAATAATGCCAGCCCCAGGTTTCCAGCAGCCAAATCCATATCTTTGGGAGGCAGAGGCCAGGAAGTCGTACACCTCCTTGTTCTGGATAGTTGCGGTGGCAAGATCATTTTTGGCGCCCTTGTGGGCCTGAATGAGATGATCGCAGTGCACTGTCACCGGCACCGCAGCCTCGTCTTTGTCGGCCAGCATGTACTGGAGAATGGCCATCTGGGCGGTGGCGTCTTGGAGGGCGACACGGTCGGGCCTCGTTTTGATATAGGAAGAACCGGGTTCAAGCGCGGCGGAGGTGGGATCGTCAAGGTGTCCGTAGAGTAGTTTTTCGGTATAGGTAAGGGGCCGATCAAGGCGTTCACGGATAATGGCGAGGTTCTTCTCCATTTTTTTATACACCCCTTTAACAAATTGCGGGGTGGAATCAACAGCAGT
>JBFFNX010000355.1:0-2556 GCA_041562995.1 Desulfurivibrionaceae bacterium | reverse complement strand
TGAGAAACCTTCTGCCCCCCAGGGCAAACGTATGCAGGCCAACGAAAATCTGGTGTGGGGAATCCACCCTATTCTGGCCTTGCTCGATCAGGCCCCTGCCACCATTCATGAAATCTTCATTGTTAAGGGCAGGCCAAACCAGAAGATCCAGGAAATTATCGAACTCTGCCGGTCACTGGGCATCAAGACCCGTTTTGAAACGTCCCTGGCCATTACCGGCGAAACAGGCGGCAGCGTCAATCACCAAGGCGTGGCTGCGCGGACCCGGGCCACAGAAACCCTAAGTGAAGAGGCTTTTCTGGCTCTGATCCGCCAAGAGACGCAGCCCCCCTTCCTGCTGGCCTTGGATTCGATCCAGGACCCCCACAACCTGGGCGCCATTCTCCGTTCAGCTGCAGCGGCCGGTGTCAGCGGTGTTATCCTGCCCAAAGACCGCAGCGCGCCCTTGGGGGGAACCACGGCCAAGATCGCCGCCGGTGCCTTGGCCCATCTGGCCATCTGTATGGTAACCAACCTGGCAAGCTTTCTCCAAAAACTCCAAAAGGAAAACATCTGGCTGTACGGCACGGTCAAAGATGGCGGCACCTCTGTGTTCAAGACGGATCTGCGAGGTGCTGTCTGCCTGGTCATCGGCAATGAGGAAAAGGGCCTCCGCCCCTTAGTGGCCAAGCAATGCGACTTTAAGGTCACTATCCCCATGCAGGGCTCATTGGACTCCCTCAATGCCTCGGTGGCCGCCGGCATCAGCCTCTTTGAGGTGGTCCGCCAACGTGCGGAAAATGAATAAAAGATATCACCAAAGAGAGCACAGCGAGCACGGAGATAATTTCTTCAAAAAACTCTGTGGCCTCTGTGGTTAACCTCTAGCTTTTTGAGTAACCCCAGCAATAAAGAGTTGAAAAATGAAAGAATCCCTCGGCGCCAATACCCTCGTTTACCCCACCCCGGTGTGGGTGATCGGCACCTATAACGAAGATGGCAGCGCCAATGCTATGACAGCGGCCTGGGGCGGCATGTGCTGCTCGAAACCGCCCTGCCTGGCCGTCTCCCTGCGCGGAGCCACCCTCACCCACGAAAATATCTTGCGTACCAAGGCCTTCACCGTTCATATCGGTACGGAAAAGCTGGTTGCCGAGACGGATTATTTCGGAATTTCCACCGGTCGAATGACCGACAAGCTGGCAGATACCGGTTTGACGGCCGGCACAAGTGATACGGTCAACGCCCCCCTTATCGAGGAGTTTCCGCTCATTCTGGAATGCACCCTGCAGCAGGTGGTGGAGATCGGCCTCCATACCCAGTTCATCGGTGAGATTATCGACGTCAAGGCGGACAAGGCGATTCTCGGCGAAAAAGACCTGCCTGATGTGGATCTGCTCAAGCCCCTCGTCTTTTCGCCGGTGATCCGCAAGTACCACGGCTTAGGAAAAATAGTGGGCCAGGCCTTTCAGATCGGTAAAAAGTTCAAGAAAAAGGAGTAACACTCCTAAAACCACAAAGGCATTCTTTTTAATACCCCTCAATGGGGTATTAAAAAGAATGCCTTTGTGGTGAAACGTATCTCTTTACGACAAACTACTTCGACTTGCCCTTGAGCAGATCGGCAAAGGTGCCCATACCACTGTTCGCCTCTGCCTTGTCCTTCTTACTGAAGCGATCAAACTCTTCACGGAGATCGGGCTCTTTTTGCTTGGTCGCCCGCTGCTTGGTCAGCATCTCCTCTTTCTTAAGTTCCAGTTCAGGGATGGAGAGGGAGATTCTCTTATTTTCCGCATCTATCTGATCAATGCGCACCTCAAGCTCCTGACCATCGCTAACCACCTCACGGGGATGATTGATACGGCGGCCGGCCCCTAGGTTGGAAATATGAACCAGGCCGTCAATACCGGGGGCAAGACTGACAAAGGCACCGAAATCAGCAATGCGGACCACGACCCCCTGCAAACATTGGCCTTCCTTAAACAGGGTCTCCACATTTTCCCAGGGATCGGCCAAGTTGGCCTTGAGACTGAAGGAGAATCGGTTGGCGTCCCAGTCTAGTTTCATCACCGAGACCTCAACGCTCTGGCCCACCTCCAGGGTGGACCGGATGTCCGAGACTCGGCCCCAACTGATCTCTGAAACCGGGATAAGGCCCTCAATGCCACCGATGTCCACAAAGGCGCCGAAATTCTGGAGGGAGGTGATGGTGCCGGTCACCACATCGCCGACAGCCAATTTTTCCTTCAAGGCCTCCCTCTTTTCGTTCTGCTCCTCTTCCAACAGGGCGCGGCGGGAAAGGATGATATTGCGGCCCTTCTCCTTATACTCGAGAATGACAAAGGGCAGGGTCTGGCCGACAAACTGACTGGAATCACTTACCCGTCGCAGGGCAATCTGCGAATAAGGACAAAAAGCCCGGACTGTACCCGCTATTTTGACATCAAAGCCACCCTTGACCTCCTTGGTGATCTCGCCATCGATGGGAATACCAGCCTTATAGAGCTGTTCAAGATGGGCAAGGGCGGCCGCCCCGCTCATCTTGGTGGTAAAGAGCATCTGGCCCTGATGAGCGGA
>JBFFNX010000354.1:0-2578 GCA_041562995.1 Desulfurivibrionaceae bacterium | reverse complement strand
CATTCCTGGAGAGACTTATATCCGGGGAGTTCTTTGATGAGCAGAAAACTGATGTCGCCTTCGGCCGTCCCTGGTTGCCAACCCCAGGCCACCGGTTCCAGTTTGCTTAAACCGGCCCGGGCATACTCCATCATATTGCTGAGTTCGATGAATGGGTATGGAACCTTCCTAAACAGGGTTTTTAGGCCCCTTTGGTAATAATTGGTGTGGATTTTAAGATAGAAAATTTCCCTTTTAACGCCTAGCTCCAGACGATAGACTACGCTGCGGCGGTTACGATCCATTTCCTTGCCAGTCAGCGTGCAGAAGTCTGTAAATTCGACAAGACCAGCGTCTTGTAAAAAGTCCTGCCATTTTTTAAAGACCCAGAGGCCATTTCCACTGTCAACGAGTTCAAATCGGGTACCGTGGCAATCTATCATGAGCTCGTTTCTTTGCTTTGGTTATAAGAACGGTAGAGGTCCTGGTAGGCAGCCGACGTCGTCATTAATTCATCGTGGCTACCCTGGGAAATAATTTGACCATGATCCATAACCACAATTTGGTTGGCATTACGGATGGTGGAGAGGCGATGGGCCACGACAATGGTGGTCCTGTCCTGCATCAGCTGATCCAAGGCCTTCTGGACAAGTTGTTCGGAAACCGCGTCCAGGGCCGAGGTGGCCTCGTCAAGGATGAGGATGGGAGGGTTCTTGAGAATGGCCCGGGCAATGGCCAGACGTTGGCGTTGGCCGCCGGAAAGATTAAGACCTCGTTCACCAAGCAGGGTGTCGTAACCGGCGGGGAGTTCTGCGATAAAGTCATGGGCAAAGGCCAGACGGCACGCCGCTTCAATATCGTTGTCTGTGGCTTCCGGGTTGCCGAAACTAATATTAGCCCTAACGGTATCATTAAAAAGCATGACATCCTGACTCACCATGCCGATTTTCTTACGGAGATCAGGCAGGCGGATCTCCCTGATATCCTGTCCATCCATCAGAATTTTGCCGCTTGCAGGATCATGGAACCGGGGTAGCAGGTCTATCAGAGTGGTCTTGCCTGCCCCACTGGCGCCGACAATGGCCACTACATCACCTTTAGTAATGGTGAGATTGATATCTTTTAAAATCAGTTCGCCATCGGCACTATAGCGATGGCAGACATCCTGAAAGCATATCTCTTCCTGGAAACCTGGCAGGGGCTGATCGCCACTTTTTTCTTTATCCATCTGTTCCAGCCACGAGAGGCGGTCGATAGCGGCGCGAATTTCCTGAAATACTGAGTAAGAGTTGCCAAGATGTTTAATCGGACCAAAGACCATGGCTACTGCACCCAGGGCCGAAAAAAGGTCGCCGCTGGTGATCACCCCCTGGGTGACGAGATTACCGCCATACCAGATGACAAGTCCCACCCCAAGGCCAGTGGAAATATCAACAACCAGTTTGGTAATTTCCCTCAAGCGGACGATTTTTACCTCACGCCGGTAATTGCTCTGACTCTCCTGCACAAATCGTTTGGTCATAGGTTCTTCACTGGTAAAGACCTTGATGACCTTGGTGCCGCTGGCAGCCTCACTAATACGATGGGTTAAGGTGGCAATCGTTTGCTGGGCCTCGGTGCGTTTCACCTTGATGCTTTTGCCCAGTCGATGGGCACAGCTGACAATGCCAGGCACGGCCACAAGGGCGAGCAGTGTGACATCCCAGCGTCTGTAGAATGCGACGCACAAAAGAACAATGATGGTCGGTAGTTCTTTGAAAATGGTGAGCAGGGTATCGGAAACCAGGGAACGCAGGACGCCGGCATCGTTTAAAATTCTGGAAATCATCTTGCCTGAGGATTCTGTTCCTAAGGCTGAGGTGGGCAGATAGAGGAGGTGCGTATAGAGGCGGATCCGGGTGTCGCGGACCAGTTTGATCCCAGCAGAGCGCATGAGGTAGGAGTAGATCATCTGGCAGCTACCCCTGAGGAAATAGGCTGCGATAATTGCCATGGGCAACCAGGTGAGCATGGCGTAGTTCTTCTCAACGAAAATTGTGTCAATAACCGGTTTGACCATCCAGGCAATGGCACCGCTTGCCCCTGAGGCTGCCAAGCTGAATAAGAGGGCCATCAGCACGCGTCTCATATAGGGGCGCATCATGGCCCAAATCTTTTTATCGGTAAACTGGGAGAGTGGTGATTTGGACATAAGGGGGTTGAATTCCTGTGCAGAGTATTCAGAAGTTTGGTTAGATGTTATCTAGGAACTCAGAAAAATAGGGAGCGCGTTTCAAATTTAGTAAGTTTTTTCTATCTGTATCAAGTTCACGGTAACTCATCTTCTCGATGTCATTCTTGGTTAGATTAAGGGTGGAGGAAGGGTTCCCTTTGGTAATTATCCCTAACCCGAAATCACAATCTAAAACAAAGACTTGGAGGTCATTTCTGAAACTCCTTAGGTGGCAAATTGTTTTCCATACATCCCCACACCATTCCCCGGTCCAGCCAAGCAAATTCAACGAGCCAGCGTGGTCTAAAGACTGAGCTGGAAATGCAGCGTCTTCATGAGGCGGGTTGCAATCATGCATGATGATAACGCCATTGTCAGCAAGAATGT
>JBFFNX010000353.1:0-2581 GCA_041562995.1 Desulfurivibrionaceae bacterium | reverse complement strand
GTTCATGATCCTGTTAAAAAGCGGCATCATCTCCTTGGCCCTGGTTTCGTGGGCAGAAAGGCCGCCAAAGAGGGTCATGCGGTCGGAGGCGACGTAGAAAAGATCCTTGATCTGGGGGATACCGTCCTTGCCATCCTCCTTGAGATAGGGATCGACCTCCTGGTAGATGTAGGCGCCGATCTCCTTCATCTTGTCCACCGAGTAACCGGGTGGCGGGATGAGTATGTTTAAGATCAGGTTTCTGTTGCCCTGGGGCAGATATTCGGCCGGGGGCATAAGGAGCCAGGTGAGAGCGATGGAAAAACTGGTAAAGAGGATCACAACGGATAGCCGACTGAGATTGGTTTTCAGGCAGAGATCAGAGAGCCCCATCAGTTTGGCGACAAAAAAAGCGCCGAACTTACTCTTTTTGGCCTCTTGCCTCGGACTCTTCTGGTTGCGATAAAAAAGATGGAAGAGGGAGGGAATCACCGAGATCGACACGAAGAGGCTCAGGATGATCGAGAAGGTGATGGCAATGGCGATATCGCGAAAGAGCTGGCCCGCCTC
Organism: Desulfurivibrionaceae bacterium; assembly: GCA_041562995.1. Lineage (GTDB taxonomy): Bacteria > Desulfobacterota > Desulfobulbia > Desulfobulbales > SURF-16 > BM506. Next base: position 2,032 of record JBFFNX010000353.1, on the reverse strand, counting down.
TTCCTGCATAAAGATCACCGGCAGGAAGACGGCAACCGTGGTGGCGGTGGAGGCCAGCACTGCCCCCCAGACTTCACTGGCGCCCTCATGGGCAGCGGTCATGGCTGATTTGCCCATCTTGCGGTGGCGGTCGATATTTTCCAGAACCACGATGGAGTTATCCACCAGCATACCCACGGCAAAGGAGATACCGGCCAGGCTCACCACATTCAGGTTGCGGCCCATGATCCATAAAAAGATAAAGGTGCCGATGGCCGAGATGGGAATGGCAATGGCGGTGGTTATGGTGGATCGTATACTGCGCAGAAAAACCAGCAAAACGCAGATTGCCAGAATACTACCAACCAAGACGTTCTGTTTCACCAGGTCGATGGCAGTATTGATGTAAGGCCGCTGGTCGTATACCCAGTCGATGTATAGATTGTTTTTGGCCAGCAGCCCTTCGTTCAGCTGAGTGACCTTGCTTTCAAGCTGTTCGGTCATGGCCAGAACGTTGGCTCCCTGTTCTTTACGAACACCGACGACAATAACCTGGCTGCCGTTTTGCTCTACAGCAACATCTTCTTTTTTAAAGCCATTGGCAACCCGGGCCACATCGTGGAGATAAACACGTTTGGTGCCATCATCAAAAATGACGACATCTAATGCCTCAGTCGGAGACTGGAACTGACTCACCGTTCGTATGCGGTAATTTTTCTTGGCAATACCGAGGACACCTGCGGAAATGGTGGTGTTGGCTTTGCGCACCGAGCCGATCACCTGATTGATGGTGATGTTGTGGCGGGCCATCTTTTCAGCATCCAGGGTGATATGGAGCTCGTTTTCCGTACCGCCAAAAACAAAGAGAGAGCCTACACCTTTGACCCGTTCAAGATGCTGGCGGACATTTTCTTCGAAAAAAGTTTTGAACTCATTGATGTGGTGCTTGTTTTCCGGTTTTGTCTTGAGCATCATCCAGATCACCGGCGAACTACTGGCGCCAGCTGCCTCGATGACTGGTTGGTTAGAATTTCCCGGATAGTTTGACACCTCGTTCATCTTATTGGAAACGCGGAGCAAAGCGGCGTCAAGATCGGTGTCGAGTTCAAAGGAGAGGGAGATCTCGCCATAGCTGTTAAAATTGGCGCTCTCAAGCTCGGTCAGGCCTTGCAGGCCTTTGAGGGCCTCTTCCTGTTTTTCAATGATCTCCTTTTCGATTTCATAGGGAGTGGCACCGGGCCAGGTGGTGTTCACCGTGATCTTCGGGGTCTCGACATCGGGTGTGAGCTGGACGGGCAGCTTATTAAGGCCGATAAGGCCGAACATAACCACCAGGATGACGGCAACGGTGACAGCCACCGGTTTTTCTATGGAGGTTTTAATGATATCCATTATTTTTCTCCAGCCACCACGACGGCCTGGTCAGGGCGCAGGCGTTCATTGCCTTCGATGACCACAGGCATGCCAGGCACGATATAAGGGTTGTCCACTCCCACCCGTTGGCCAAGGAAGGCGACAATGTTAACCGGCAGGATGGCGGCCTTACCCTCTTTGACGGTATAGACAAAATCCTTGCCCTGAAATTTGATCAGGGCGTCGCGGGGAATAATGGCGAGCATTTTTTTGGAGCTCGCCGCTACAAAGATGGTAGCGGACATATTTTCAGCGATATCTTTCTGGGCAGGAATCTTCACTTTCAAAAAAACATTTTTGGTCTGGGGGTCGGCCTTGGGCGCAATGGCATGGATGGTGCCGGTCAACTCGCGATCAAAGGCGTTGATATTCACCGGAACGCTGTCACCAATGGTGATGTGGCGGAGCATGGTCTCGCCCACCGGTACCTGGACAAAGAGATCATTGGTGGAGCCAATGGTAACGATATCCTTGCCTTGCTGGACCCAGTCGCCGATATCGACATTTTTACTGAGCACCACCCCGTCAAAGGGGGCTTTGATGTTACTGCGTTGTTTCTGGATCAGGAGCTTCTCCAGGCTATCCTCTGTGGCCTGTTTCTCTTTGATCAAATCTTGGTAGGTGTAAAAGGTGTCCTCAT
>JBFFNX010000352.1:0-2602 GCA_041562995.1 Desulfurivibrionaceae bacterium | reverse complement strand
ATTAATCCCCTTGAACTGCTTCAAAAAAATATCCATAATTATTTCCTTCTTTAGCAAGAATTAACACAACCATGCTCATAGAATTGGTTGGCTACCACCATGTCCGGCTCGCACTCATCTTTTCAGTCAAATCCATCGAACATCATGAATCATATTTCGAGGGCCATGGATTTATATTTCCCGCCTACAGGTAAAGCCAGGAGGGGCGCCCAGCCAGGCTTCAAGCAAGTTCGAGTGCATTGCAGTGGCCGAAGCCGTTCAAACTGGCGGGCGCGCGTGAGGTACTGGTGACCGCGGCGCCTGGTGCACCCCCCACTGCGATTCCGATAATTAGGTATGGTGTCCCCGGATCTCATTAGCCCTGATCCGTTGACCCCTTGTTCACACCCCGAAATTCCATTTTCGCTGAAACTTATTGCGATATTCGGTGGGACGCAATCCGGTGTGCTTCTGAAAAATTTTCCGGAAAAAACTGCTGTTTTCGTAGCCCACCTCGTAACTGATTTCGTCAAAAGAGCTGTTTTTCTCTTCTAAAATTTGCTTGGCCACCTCCACCCTGACCTTTTGGAGATAGAGCAGGCAAGTCTCACCCGTTGCCGTCTTAAACCTCCGCTCAAATGTCCGGCGGCTCATCCCGGTCTCCTGGGCAAGGTTATCGATATCGACATCTTCCGAATAATTTTTTTCAAGTTTGCGCTGCGTTTGCAGAATGGAATCATCAGTATGATTTCTTTGAAAATTAAAAGAAGAATAGGGCGTCTGGGTAATGCGGCCAATGTCGTGGATCAGTGTTTTGGCGGTTTCGGCGGCGACATTATAGCCGACATATTTAGCAACCAGGTAGAGCGACAGGTCATAGCAAGCGGTAAAAGCGCCGGCGCAGTAGAGTCCGCCGGCATCCGTAATGAGCCGCTCTGGTTTCAGATCCACCTTGGGGAAAAGCTGCCTGAACACCTCAGCAGCCCCCCAATGCGTTGTGGCCTCCTTGCCGTCGAGCAGTCCGGTTGCAGCCAAAACAAAGCTGCCGGTGCACATACTTGCAATATGGGCACCGCGGGCATGCTGCCCTCGCAGCCAGTCAACGGCTGCCTGCTGCTGCGACAAGACACTCTCAACATCCCACACCCCGGCAACAACTATCAAATCAGGATCTTCAACCTCATGCATGGCCAGGTGAGCAGCGATGGAGACCCGGTTTGCACATTGCACAGGCGCCCCATCCGGGCTTGCTATTTGTACCTGAAAATTAGGATCAGGCGATTCTTCAGCAATCAAGTTTGCCGAGCCCCCGGCAAACGAAAACACATCAAGAGGGCCGGTAATAGTGGTTGACGGTGCGCTGTCAAATGCCAGGATTGTTACTTTTTTCATTTTTTTCCACTCCTTCCTCCTCGCCAGCGCCAAGAGAATAGTCAGGCGGGAAAACTAAATAAAATATCATTTTTTTATAATGGCCACAGTCAGACTAAGGCCACAACCATGAGTTGGCAAGGAGAAAGAGCTGTGCGCGGTGGTCAGGGGAAAATAACCGTTTGACGTTATGCGACCCAATTATGCCGCTTGCGGAGCTTATTAAGTCACTGTTTTAAAATTACACTAACGACAACGAGTCATGCACCAGCCGATCCGGGACCTATTACGGCACAAAAGGGTTAGACCGGGGGCGCTCTTCACAGTTCAGCTCGTTGAGTTATTGATAGCTAGCCAGAAATACCGATTCAAAAAAGCCATGGGGAAAAACAATGAAATGGAATAAAAGAATTATTGTCGTATTGCTATGCCTGTTGTCCTGTTGCGCCATCAGCCTATCTCCTGCCGCGGCAAACGACCTAAAGCGCTATGACCCAATCAGTAAATCTTGCCGGACGTTAGGTTTTGATAGCTTTTGGGGTGGAAAAGGCCGGCGGCTCTTTGATCAAAAATGCAAGGTGTGCCACACACGAAGCAACAGCGAAAATGCCCCGTTTTTACATGCAGAATCAAAACCACCCCGGGGCTGGAACCGCGTCTTTTTCACCAAATACCCCCAATGCGCCAAAACAGGGGCATGGAAGATAACCGCTGACCAGGCACTCCTTATTAACGATTTCCTCTACCGATATGGCGCTAATTCGTTCAACCCGAACATAGCGGCATGAGGCTACTGACACTCCCGGTCGGGAGATTGCCCTTGCTTTTAGCCGTTGGTTATTTTGCGGCAGCTGCTCATTACTGTGCCATGACCTGCACCCCGTCGTTGATGCATTTGTCATGGGACCAGGCATCACTTTGGGTGGTGTTCGGTTTTATGAGGACAGCGCACTCTTTGCTGCCTGGTTTTGACCAGGCCATAAACCCACAACGGGCCCGGAACTGTTTTGGGATACGAGCTGGCAGGGGGCTGCGCCTTTTTAGCCCTAGAACAAAGGAAGGGCCCGCCTTTCTGCCAGCACCACTCTTTTATCCCATCGGGTAGAGAATATCTTGATTGATGCGGTCACACTCTTTCAGAAGCTCTTCTGAGAGGCTCAACTCCGAGGCCTTGAAGGTGTCGTCAAGTTGTGCCGGGTGCGTCGCGCCAACGATGGTGCTGGGCACAAAATCAAAACTGAGCGTCCATGCT
>JBFFNX010000351.1:0-2605 GCA_041562995.1 Desulfurivibrionaceae bacterium | reverse complement strand
GATGAAGGCATTACTGACATGACTGACGAGCATTGGAAAGTTATCAACGCTCTTCAAGAGTACTACAAGAAGAACGGGATTGCTCCTATGGTCCGTATTCTTTCTAAGACCACTGGTTTCCCGCTCAAGCGCATCTATGAGCTCTTCCCATCAGGACCTGGTAAAGGCGCCTGTAAGATGGCTGGTCTTCCCAAGCCTACCGGTTGTGTATAATTAAGTTTATCGCGACTGCCTAGGCAGTCCTAAGCTTTTAAAAGGAGATTGAATCATTTGATTCAATCTCCTTTTTTTTTGTTTTTTTTTGAGGAGCATCGGCCTTCAGCCATACGGAGCAGCTGTCGGCTACCATGTTGAACTCTCGCCACCTTTTTGTGGACATCAAGGCCTTAACGCCAAGGCGGGAGATATGGGCAGACTCAGGATAGAGGGAGTCTTGCTCAAGCCAGGGAAATCCGCCTTGGCGGTAATGACTGGTTAAATGGGCTGAGATCCAGGGGGTGATTAGAATTTTTTCAGACAGGCGAGGCTGAAGGCGATTTGGGCGAACAAGAGATATTGTTTTGCTTGAGAAAATCGTGGTGGATTGCGGTGAGGATTTCTTGGTAGCGTGCCCCTTTCAGCTGCGCCCCGCGTAATCCGCCCCTGAGATTAATCTCGCCAAGATAAGAGCGGCCGTCAGCCGTGGTGACGATGTCAAGATGGGCATAGGGAAAGGTGCCGCGTGCCATTACCGCCGCGCAGAGCTCCTGCTGATCCGGGTTGAGGGGAGAAACACGCCCTGTGCCGCCACAGTGGAGATTGTTGCGAAAATTATCCGGGTTGCTGCGCTGGTAACTCTCCTGATGCGAACCAAGGATGATGACGCGAGTGTCCGTGGCCTCAGGATAAAAGGGCTGTAGAACAAAGGGATAGGGCAGGACACCCAGACTGGCATGGGTGAAAACATCTTCCACAGAACCCCATTTGTAGATGCCCAGGCCGCCGTTTTTCTGGTCATCCTTGGTGACCACGCTGCCAATACCATGTTGGCCGTAGAGGTTCAGCGCCGAGAGAAGCTCGTGCTGATCAAAAATAGCCAAGGTGAGGGGCGGCATGAATGGCGAGAGAAGACGGGCCTGAGCCACCTTGGAGCGCGCCAGGATTTGGGACAGAGCGCTGGGAAAAAGGAGAACGCCACGCTGTACCAGGTCATGGAGGATGAACTCCTCACCTGCCTTGAGCCGCACCCGTCCGACAAAACAATGATCAGCTCCCAGGGTATGGAAGTGGCTGAGCAGGGTATCGTTGTCAGGGATGAGCTGCATGGCCGTCAAAAAAGCATTTCCACAAAGCGCTGATGATGAACGCTGAGATCTTCGTTGCACTCAGCACAGTAAAGGCGTATGTCGCCGAGAATCTGCGATTCATCCCCTTCCTGGCTGAAGCTGCCATCGCTGTTCTGGATATATCTGGTGGTCAGAATGACACCATCAGCCACCTCAAAAAAATCACTGTCATTGCCGCAGTTGGGGCAGATGATTCGCGTCGAGTTTTCTTTGCGACGTTGCTGATGGGTTTTGCAATAATCGGATCTTGTTTCCACTAAACACATATAAAATAAGGAAAAAGCCACTCTAAAAAAGAGGGCATCTTTTGTCAATGACAAGTGCGGCAAGGGGTTGCCAGAATTGCAGGATAAAATCTTTGTACGGCAACGCCTTTAAGAACCATTCAACAACTGCTGAAACTGTTCCTCGGTGAAGATGGTGGTCCCCAGGTCCAGGGCTTTTTTTAGTTTACTCCCCGGTTTTTCGCCACAGACCAGATAGTCAACATTCTTGGTCAGGGTAGAGGCAACTTTGCCACCGGCCTTCTTTACCATCTCCTTGGCCTCATTGCGGGAAAAGAGTTGCAGCTTGCCGGTGAAAAGAAAGGTGGTGCCCCGGAGCGGCAAGGCTCCGCTAGGGCGCGAAGGGGTCGAGGCAAACTGAAAGCCGGCGGCCATGAGCCTGGTCAAAAGATCCTTGGTGGCGGGATCAGCAAAATAGAGGGCCAGGCTTTCCGCCATCTGGGCACCGATTCCTTCGATATCAAGCAGGTCTTCCATGGAGGCCGACGCCAAGCGCTCCAGGCTCTGGAAATGGTCGGCCAACAGCTCGGCGGTCACCTCGCCGATATGACGTATGCCAAGGGCGGCCAAAAAACGGGCCAGGGAGGCTTTTGCGCTCTGCTTGATGCTCTGGGTCACCTTGTGTGCCGATTTCTCGCCCCAGCCGTCAAGAAGGGCTAAATCGGCAGGGTCTAGGGTGTAGATGCCGGGGATATCCTCGATGAGTCCCTCGGCCACCAATTGCTCCACCGCTTTTTTGCCCAGGCCGTCAATGTCCAGTCCAGCCTTGGATGTGAAATGGATAAGGCTACGCAGGATCTGGGCCGGGCAGGAGGCGTTGGCGCAGCGTAAGGCCGCCTCCCCCGCCTTCTTGATCAGGGGGGTGGCGCAGGCCGGGCACACAGAAGGCATGGTGACAGGCACGGCATTGCTGTGGCGTCTTTCCACCACCGGTTTTACCACCTCAGGGATAACGTCACCGGCCCGCTGGATGAGGACGGTGTCGCCAAGATGGAG
>JBFFNX010000350.1:0-2640 GCA_041562995.1 Desulfurivibrionaceae bacterium | reverse complement strand
GTGGCCACCCTTGGCCCGCCGCTCCTTGCCGTGTTAATCTTTGAGATTGCCCTGAACGGCACAGCCATGTTTAACCACGGCAATATCCGTCTGCCGACCGCCCTTGATCGTCTCCTGCGCCTGCTGGTGGTCACCCCTGATATGCATAGGGTCCATCATTCCGTCCTGATCCGTGAGACCAACAGTAATTTCGGCTTTAATTTTCCCTGGTGGGATCGGCTGTTTGGTACCTATCGCAGCCAGCCTGTTGCCGGTCACCAAGGGATGGTTATCGGTCTCTCACAATTTCGCAAGAAGGAAGAGGTAACGTTGTTTCGGCTGTTGTTATTGCCTTTCATCGGACAAGAAGGGCGATATTCGTTGAAATATATTGGCAAGAACCCGGAAAGTATCACCAAATCAAAAGAATAGAATCCAGGGAAGTCCCAAAAAAATAAATCGTCCAGCCAGGCGCTAGAGCTGACACCGAGATGTAGCCAGCATTAGGAGATAAGATATGATCTTTTTCTTAAAAAATATTGTTACAGTAGGATTGATCGGCTTTTTTATCCTTGTTCCTACACCGGTTCACGCCGCAACAGTCGAATACGATCTTGCAATCTCCCAACAGGAACTCAGTATTACGGGGAACCCAGCCTGGGGCATGACCGTCAACGGAGGCATCCCGGGGCCGACCTTGCGGTTCAAGGAAGGCGACCTCGCCCGGATCCGTGTCAAAAATTCAATGGCCGTGGATACCTCCATCCATTGGCACGGTTTGCTCGTGCCGCCCGGCATGGACGGGGTTCCCAATATCAGCTTCCCGCCTATCAGCCCAGGCTCGACATTTACTTATGAGTTTCCCATTCGCCAGAGCGGAACCTACTGGTATCACTCCCACACAAGCCTGCAGGAACAAAGCGGTGTTTACGGCTCCATCGTTATCGAACCCAGTCAGCCAGGGGAAAAACCCGACCAGGACTACGTTATCCTGCTCTCCGACTGGACCGACCAGGACCCGCACGAGGTAAACCGGACGCTCAAGCGCGGCAGTGAATGGTTCGCCCTCGAAAAAGGCAGCGCCCAGAGCATCTTTGGTGCCGCCCGTCTCGGCATGCTCGGCGACTACTTCAAGCGTGAATTCCAGCGCATGCCGTCCATGGACATCGCGGACGTGGCCTATGACCTCTTTCTCGTCAACGGCAAGCCTGAATCAACGCTTTCTGCAAAGCCGCATGAGACTGTGCGTTTACGGATCATTGACGGTTCCGCCACCACCTATTTTCATTTGGAATTCGCCGGTGGGCCGATGACCATTGTCGCGGCGGACGGCCAGGACGTGGAACCGGTCAAGGAGAGCCGCTTTCTCATCGCCGTTGCGGAAACCTATGACGTCCTCATCCAGGTGCCCGCTTCTGGAGCATATGAATTCAGGGCTACCGCCCACGACGGTTCTGGCTACGCCTCGATCTGGATCGGTTCCGGCGAACGCCACCCGGCCGACAATGTTCCCAGGCCGAACCTCTATCACGCCATGGGCCACATTGGCCTGAAACAGATCTTTGCCCTCACCCCCGCAGGAACCATGGGGATGCCCGATCACAAGGTGGAGACCGGCACATTCGATCATCCGGGAATGATGGAGATGGATTCGATGGATATGGGCTCTGAGCACGGCATGGGAACCATGAACCATGGCGCAAACCCTTCAGAGGCTGAAATGGGCACCATGGTTCACCAACCCTCCCGTAGCATGGAAAATGACAATCACTCCATGCTGATGGAGCCCCAACCGTCGCGATCTGGCAAGAAATATGGCACGGATTTCCGTTTCCTCGCGGCCGATGTCTCCGAATCCGGTAATCTGGCTGTTGATGGCATGGACCCAAGCCGCCCCTGGACCCCTTACCCGCAACTGCGGGCCACCAAATCCACTGCCACCCCCGCCGGAAAATCCGTGCGGGAAATCCGCCTCACCCTTGACGGCGATATGGAACGCTACGTCTGGTTCCTCAACAACATCGCGCTTTCAGAGAGCGATTCGATTCGCATCCGCAAGGATGAAGTGGTGCGCTTTATCATGATCAACCGAACCATGATGCACCATCCCATGCACCTTCATGGGCATTTTTTCCGAGTGCTCAACGGCCAGGGAGAATTTTCTCCACTGAAACACACGGTTGACGTGGCCCCCATGTCAACAACCGTCTTCGAGTTCGAGGCAAACGAACTGGGAGACTGGTTTTTCCACTGTCATCTGCTCTATCACATGAAAGCCGGCATGGCGCGCCTCATCCACTACGAGGAATTTACTCCCACACCGGAAGTCGCCGCCATTCGCCCCGCACTCTATAAGGACTCCTGGTATGGCTGGGGGCAAGCGAACCTGCTCAGCAACATGGCCGAAGCCTCTCTGACCCTGGCAAATACACGTAATATTTTGTCCCTGGACTGGGAAACAGGATGGGTGAAGGTCGAAGACACGGAATCGGAAGGTATCCTCACCTATGACCGTTACATAAACAGGTTTTTCTCTGTTTTTGCAGGAGTCGATCTGCTGGCCGAGGGTGACGATGTTGATAAGACACGGGGGGTGGCGGGGGTTCACTACCTTTTGCCGCTCAATCTGGAGTCTCGCGTCTGGGGCGATACGGACGGGGG
>JBFFNX010000349.1:0-2654 GCA_041562995.1 Desulfurivibrionaceae bacterium | reverse complement strand
GCCTTGATGGTGCAGCAATGGGCAATCACCGCCTCAATAACGGTGGGTTCGATATTGAGAATGTCTTTTTGATTGGCAACCAGAAAGTTAAAGAAGTTTAAATCGTAGATGACGCCATACTTGACGACTTCGGCAAGACCGTTCAGCAACTCCGCAGGGGGGAGCTCCTTCAACACAGCGCTGTCAATAAAGACGCATTTGGGCTGATAAAAACAGCCCACCAGATTCTTGCCCTCCGGGATATCAACGCCGGTTTTACCCCCCACGGAACTGTCAACCTGGGCCAGCAGGGACGTCGGCACCTGGACAAAGGGGATGCCGCGCATATAAATGGCGGCCAGAAAGCCGGTAATGTCGCCGGTGACTCCGCCACCAAGTGCGATCAAGGCATCGTGGCGATCAACACCGAGCTGGGCCAGGGACCGTGCTAATTTCTCCACCGTGGTCAGATTCTTACTTGCCTCGCCATGGGGAAAGGTCAAGAGATCAACGGGAATATCGGCATTGCGCAAGGACTCGACGACATGGCCACCAAAGAGTTCCGCGACATTGTCATCGGCAATAATGATATAACGCTTGGCAATCTGCCTCAGCTTAAGTTCCGGACCAATCTCGGAGAGCAGTCCTTCCTTGATCAAAATAGGATAGGCCCGATCCTCTAAACCAACCTGGAGCTGTTTCATGCTTGCACCGTTCATGTTTTAATTATAAACAACAGGGGATGAAATAACCGCGTAAGGCCCTCCCCCAACTCTCGTGTCCATTACTCATTGCCCTAACAGGGTAAGCAGCGTCACTCCCCTTGCTGACCACGTCAATACAGCACATTTTCCCAAAACCTGCATCCATTATTAATATCATACCCTTGAAACGATTGTCATTTTTTAAACGGCAGCCACATTGCCGCCCATGGGAGACCAGAGAGTCGTGAGCCTTGCAAAGATTTATAAAAGAATTCGCTTACCAAGGCGAGCAGACAATCCGGCAAGCTGACACGACCGCTGTGCTTGTCGCGGTTGGGCGAATGGCCAATGATTAGCCACTTTAGAGACCAGCCAGAAAGCCATTCTTGACAAGAGAGACCACGATGTTCACAATGAGAATGAGTAGCAATAACCATAAAACCTAATTGACCAAGAGGCCCCAGATGACGGCAGCAAAAAAGAATAAACTTACAGAAACTACAGAAAAGGTTGGCAAGGCACTAGCCCGTTCGACCTTCAAGGCGGAATCAGCCGGCAAGGTGGCCCAGAAAAAGGTTGAAGATCTGGTGGGCAAGGTCTCCAAACGTGCCCATGAGGCCATGGATGCCGTCAACAAGTTGACGGCTGCGGAAAAAGAAACCGTGAAAAAGAAAGCCCCGCTTCCCTTTCAAGCCAAGAAAGGATTGACCATTCCAGAGCAGATCGGCTTTACCGCCGGCACCATCCACGACTATCTCGACAAAAACGGTCTGGTGCCCACCACCCGCCTGATCAACGCCATCATGCAGAAGAAAAACAGCAATGCCTATGTCCTGGCGGCCATGGGCTGGCTGGCCAGGGAAGACAAACTGCAATTTAGTGAGGACGGTGTGATGGTCTCTTTGAAATAGAATCTTTCTACCTCAGCGGCGCTGATGAAGGAGTTTAAGTAGAAGCGGTCAACATTTCCCCAGGAATTCCTCATATCAAGGCTGCCCCTCTTTTTAGCTGACAACCCCCTCTCCCTGAGGGAGATAAGCGACCAAGGGAAGACTTCGGAGGGTCGGGGTGAGAGGGAATATCTCACATGAACCAAAAATCTCGTCACCTCCGTAAAAATCAAACCGAAGCCGAAAACATAATCTGGCAGCACCTACGCAACCGCCAACTGGCTGGCTGCAAATTCCGCCGTCAGCATCCTGTTGACAACTATATAGTTGACGTCATCTGCCTCGATAACAAACTGGTTATCGAACTGGACGGCAGCCAACATATGCAGTCAGTCAGCTATGATAAAAAACGGAGCGATTTCCTCAAAGAGCAGGGATTTACAATACGCAGATTCTGGAACAATCAGGTGTTTGATGAGTTAGACGCGGTGCTTGAGGAAATCCATAGAGAATTGACTAAATAATACCCCCTCACCCTAACCCTCTCCCCGAAGGAGCGAGGGTATTAACGACTCGTCCAGGTGAGGATCAGCGGTGGAATGAATTCTAAGGTTCAGTTTCCATAGAATCTTAATGATCATCCCTTTAAGTTCCCTCGCCCCCTGGGGGGAGAGGGTTAGGGTGAGGGGCATAAAAAAAGGGGAGACGTCAATTAAGACGTCTCCCCTTTTTTATGCAGTATAAATCAGCTTAAAAGCTGGTTTATTACATGGCAGAACCAGAAGCAGCACCCTGCATCTTGACTTCAACTTTCTCAGTCAGGCTTGCATAGTACAGTTTAAGGTGGTCAAGAACTTCCTCGCGACCGAAATGGTCAACGATCTCAGCACCTTCGGAAAGGGCCTTACGGAGCTTGGTACCGGAAAGAATAACGCGGGACTCTTTACCATGACAACAGGTACGAAGAGAAGCCATACCGTCACACTCTTTGCAGTAGAAGGTCCAGTCAATTTTCATCGGCTTACACTGGAGGTCTTTACCAGCATCACCGGTAGCAGGAACGCGGTCAAAAATTTCCTGG
>JBFFNX010000348.1:0-2660 GCA_041562995.1 Desulfurivibrionaceae bacterium | reverse complement strand
TTCATGGTGACCCCTAGGGGAATCGAACCCCTGTTACCGGCGTGAGAGGCCAGTGTCCTGACCGCTAGACGAAGGGGCCATGAAATAAGGGATTCTAATTACTCTGCTGACCATGCTTTGTCAAGCATCTTCACCCGCACTTTCTGCAAAAAAGATACGCCCATAGAAATCGTTTTCCTGATACAAAAAAACTGCCACGTCGTCATTGAGATAGCGTGAAGCACAGCGCCACAACCAATTACCCTCGATGGTGGAGGGTTTGTTCATCCGGCAATCAGTACCAAAGCCCAGGACATCCTGCATGGGGAGTACCGCCATATAAGCGGTGGAGGAAAGCGCCAGTCGAATAAAATCGAGATGAATAGCCCGCCCGTCGCTTTTTGCATAACGCAGGAGGCGGTCCTTAGAGCGTTGCGGAACTTCCGGATCGAAATACCAGCCAACCGCCGTATCATTATCATGGGTGCCGGTATAGATAAGGCAGTTCGGATCAGTCAGATTATGGGGTAAATAGGTGTTGTCAGCATCTGAATCAAAGGCAAACTGCAGGATCTTCATCCCAGGAAACCCAAGCTCATTGCGCAGTTTTTCCACCGCAGGGGTGATGATGCCAAGATCTTCGGCAACAATGTCAAGATCTTCAACAACCCCTGCCATCTTCTTGAAAAATCCCAGGCCCGGTCCTTTCTGCCACGTACCCTTAACAGCTGTTTTCTCCTTGGCTGGAATCTTCCAGTAAGATTCAAAACCCCGGAAATGATCAATGCGGGCCATATCAACCATGCCCGAAACCACCTGAAAACGCATGCGCCACCAGCGATACAAAGATGCATTTTCCTTTGCCCCTTGTTTCCAAAGATACAAGGGATTACCCCAGCGCTGTCCTGTGGCGCTGAAATAATCGGGTGGGACACCAGCCACATTGCGAGGCTCACCGCTACTTCGATCAAGGTCAAAACAGTCTTGGTTGGCCCAGACGTCACTCGAGTCGTGACTTACATAAATGGGCATGTCCCCAAAGAGAAGAATTCCTTGCCGCTGGGCATAGCTCAGCAATTTTTGCCACTGTTCAAAAAAAATAAATTGACAGAATTTCTGAAACTCCACGGCACCTTCGTTTTTCTCACAAAAGACGGCAAGCTCTTTAGCATCGCGCCTGGCAAAAGCTTGAGGCCAATTATTCCAGGCGCTCTTGTTGAATTTTTCCCGCAAGGCCATAAAAAGGGCATAATCGTCAAGCCAGTCCTGCTCAGCCGCGCAAAAGTCCAAAAACCGTTGACGATTATCGCCGTTAAGCTGGTGATAGGCATTGAAAAACAAGGGTTGGCGTACAGCAGCAGCATAGACAAAATCTGCAGTATATTCTGACGATTCCTGCAAACCACGCAGATCACCTTCTTCTAGAAAGCCAGCGGCAACTAACAGTTCAAGGCTGACAAAGAGAGGATTGCCGGCACAGGCGGAAAAAGCCATATAGGGTGAATAGAAAAAGGCCGCAGAGGTTGGACAGAGTGGCAGAAACTGCCAGCAACGAATTCCAGCCTTGACAAGAAAATCGATAAATTGAAAGCCCGCACCGATATCACCGCAACCATACGCCCCAGGCAATGATGAAATATGGAGGAGGATGGCTGTACATCGTTGACGCATTGGGACAATGACCTCATAATGTCGAGTTAAGCTAGAAATATTGTGCTGATTATGCGTGTGGCGCCCTGGAAAGTCAAGAAAAGCGTCGCGGACAAATCAAAAAATGGTTGCTTTAAAGATAACAATTAAGTAGGTTATGGAGTTTTCGTGTCACTGGTTAGCACATCCTGGTGACACGTATTTTTTTTGCCTGCAGATCACCGCAATTGATCTTTTTCTAAGGGCATGGAAGGCAAGGAACAAATTGTTCATATAGGCCTCTTCTCATAAGAACAAAAGGCCTTTTACATATTTTTACGGAGTGTGCCTGTGCCAGCAGACATTCAAGCTAAATTACAGAAAATCGGTAAAAAATGTGGTTATGTCAGCATTGACATGCTCAACGATCTGATTCCTGAAGAAAAAGATGCCTCATTTATCGATATCGTCTTAGACTTTCTCGAAGATAATAATATCAAGGTTGTTGATAGCCTCCCTTCTGACCAGAAAGACAAACAGGACGACGCTGACAGCAACGAAGGTGACAATACTCCCTCCAAGGGGCACAAGCTCGAGCCCGCTCAAGACGTAGAAGAAACCACCACTACCTATCTCCGTGAGATGGGACGTTTTGACCTTCTCACCCCTGCTGACGAAGAAAAATACTCCAAGGCCATCCGCGAGGGTTTTGATTCCATCATCAAAACCATCCGTACCGACCAGTCACAGCTCCAAGAAATTATCACCCTTGTTGAGCGCATTGACCTCTGGGAAAAACGCGACCCGACCTTAAAGCCCAAGAAACAACATTTGAACCATATGCGCCGCACGGTGCAGGCCATTGCCGCCGCTCATATGGACAACGAGCACATTGGCGTTGCCAATAATCGCATTGGCCTCTATACCCGCTCCATTGAATCGGCGAAAGACGCCATGATCAAGGCCAACCTTCGTCTGGTGGTATCTATCGCCAAGCGCTATATGCACCAGGGCTTGAGCCTTGCTGACCTGATCCAGGAAGGCAATCTCGG
>JBFFNX010000347.1:0-2686 GCA_041562995.1 Desulfurivibrionaceae bacterium | reverse complement strand
TGCACACCTCCTTTTTCGACAAGGCCGGCGGGGCGGCCAAGCTCTATCGCCAGGGGGCCTATATCCCCGGTTGTGCCCAGGGCTATCTCATCGACAAAAAAAGCGCTGAAAAATACCAAATCAGCAATATGGGCCAGCTCCAAGATCCGCAAATCGCCGCCCTTTTTGATGTAAGCGGTGATGGCAAGGCCGATCTGGCCGGCTGTCCGCCGGGCTGGGGCTGCGAACGGGTCATCGAGCATCAGCTCACCAGTTTTGATCTGCGTGACACCGTCACCCATAACCAGGGAGAATACGGGGCCATCATTGCCGAGACCATAACGCGCTTTCAGGAGGGCAAACCGGTGCTCTACTATACCTGGATCCCCTATTGGGTCAGCGGGGTGCTGGTGCCAAACCAGGATGTGGTCTGGCTTGAGGTACCGTTCTCCTCCCTGCCGGATAACCGTGCCGTGGACACCACCCTTGCCAACGGCAAAAATTACGGCTTTGAGATCAACAACCAGAATATCGTCGCCAATGGCCAGTTCTGTCAGGCCCATCCGGATGCGGCCAAACTCTTTGCCGTTATGCAGATTCCGGCCGGCGACGTCTCCGCCCAGAACCTGAAGATGCTGGAAAGGGGGGAAGGGAGCTGGCAGGCCTGCGAAAGACACGCCGAGGCCTGGATCAAGGCCAATCAGCAGACCTTTAACAGCTGGCTGGCCGCTGCCCGGGCCGCCGCCCCCTGACCGCCCAGCTTGGCGGCGGGGCGAGGGCCAGACATGTTTTTGTTGACAAAGAGAGCGGATGATGATCTGGTAACACGAAATTTGTAAGGGTGTTATCGCGCTGCAGGCGCCCGGCCCTGGACCTCCTCAAGGGATGGTGCAGGGGCCGGCCAAACCGCAGCGCCTTTTTTTAACCCTCCCTGAACACGAAAAATATTTTTGTAACACAGATTTCCAGGGCCGCTGCCACAGCCGGTCGCCAGCACGGCTGGCAGCGGCCAGGAACCAACCAACGGAGAATAAAGATGATCAAAAAACAGATATTCAGCCTGTGGACGGCCGCCATCCTGGTGGCCGCCGCCACTCCGGCCATGGCCCATTTCGGCATGGTCATTCCTTCCACCAATATCGTCAGCCCCACCAACAAGAGCGTTGACCTCACCCTGTCCTTTTCCCATCCCTTTGAAAATATCGGTATGGACCTTGCCAAACCGGCCCAGTTTTATGTGGTCAGCGGGGGCCAGCGCACTGATCTGGCACCCTCCTTAACCAAGGCTGCTGTCATGGGCCATCAGGCCTGGCAGACCCCCTACAGGGTCAGGCGTCCCGGCGTCTATCAGTTTGTCATGGAGCCT
Source organism: Desulfurivibrionaceae bacterium (assembly GCA_041562995.1). Lineage (GTDB taxonomy): Bacteria > Desulfobacterota > Desulfobulbia > Desulfobulbales > SURF-16 > BM506. The sequence goes on along the minus strand of JBFFNX010000347.1, from coordinate 1,341 downwards.
GCGCCCTACTGGGAGGCGGCCGAGGAGCTGTCCATCATCCATTACACCAAGACCATTATCGCCGCCTATGGCGCTGATGGCGGCTGGGATGAGCCATTGGGCCTGGCCACTGAGATCGTGCCCTTGACCAGGCCCTTTGCCAACTATAGTGGGAATAGTTTTACAGGGCAGGTGTTGCTGAACGGCAAGGTGGTGCCCTATGCCGAGGTGGAGGTGGAGTTTTATAATGAGGATGGCCGTCTGCAGGCGCCCAGCGATTACCATATAACCCAGGTTGTGAAGGCCGATGGTAACGGGATCTTTTGTTTTAGCTGTCCGCGCGTGGGGTGGTGGGGGTTTGCTGCTTTGAGTGAGGCGGGGTATACGTTGCCCGATCCGGAGGGTAAGGAGAAGGGGGTGGAGTTGGGGGCGGTTTTGTGGGTTTATATGGATGGGTATGGGGAGAAGTAAGGGAGTTTCGCGGTTAGTGCTAGCTGTTTAGCTTCGAACAGGTTTTGTTCCTTTTTCCTCTTCTGCATAGGACATCTTCTGGGATAATATTTACCCCTATCTTGGTGTCCGTCAAATCGGGAGTACCTCAGATCACGTTTTCTGGTATGGACGATAAAAAACCGAGGTCTGTCTCTATTACGTGAGAGTTAAGGCGCCCACCAGCCCATCGGCAACCCGCCTTGGTCGCTGTAACTTGTGAGATTACACAAGAAATTTATTGAGGAAAAATCATCTTGATTTGGCAAATACCGCTGTGATAGCCTTAACTATTAACTCTTTAATGGAGGTTTCTTCCTTCATTATCCTTTCAACTTGTTTAACGTAAGGGAGATTAGCCATGAAAATGAAACATTTTGGAATCGCAGCATTATTATTTAGTGCAATGGTCCTCACCTCAACTGGATGTATGGCCGGTACAAGTACGAGCGAGCAAGGGGCCAAGATGTCTGGGGCAGAACATAAGAAAGAGTTCCCCCAGGGCCATGATAGGAGTTTAGGCAAGAACTGTTATTATGATTCTGAACATGATGTCTTTCTCTGTCCTTTTGAGATGGATAAAAAGTCGAGTGATCTTGGGGCCACGATGTCCGGGGAAAAACATAAGAAACTGTTCCCCCAGGGCCATGATAGGAGTTTAGGCAAGAACTGCTATTATGATGAACAACATGATGTCTTTCTCTGTCCCTTTGAGATGGATAAAAAGACGAGTGATCTTGGGGCCACGATGTCTGGAAAAGAACATAAGAAGGCGTTCCCCCATGGTCATGAGCGAAGTAAAGGCAAGAACTGTTATTATGATGACGAACATGATGTCTTTCTGTGTCCCTTTGAGGTGAAATAAGCTAAGCC
>JBFFNX010000346.1:0-2701 GCA_041562995.1 Desulfurivibrionaceae bacterium | reverse complement strand
TGCCACTGGCCGGGACTTGCAGGGCAAGGATGTCGATTTCAGTAAGGCCAATTTGAGCAAGATGAAGCTTGATAACTGCGATTTTAGTCAGGGCAATTTTCAGGGGGCCATCTTTACCGAGACCACTTTTTCACAAGTTGCTCTCCGGTCAGCGAACTTAAAAAATGTGGACTTGAAAGATGTGGATCTCCGCGGTGTTGATCTGCGCGGAGCGGACTTAAGTGGTGCGGACTTAAGTGGCGCCAATTTGCAAAACGTCGATTTGCGGGGGGCTAACCTGGACAAGGCCGTGCTGCGCAGCGCTAATTTGACTGCGGCAAATCTTGAGCGGGCTACTCTTACCGGCGCAGATCTAAGAGAAAGCAAGCTCTACAGCGCCAACCTGAAGGATGCGAAAATGACCTCAGCCCGCCTAGGGCAGGCTGATTTGCGGAAGGCTGAATTGACCGGGGTCCTTTTTCAGGGGGCCACTCTTACCGCCGCCAATTTTCAGGAGGCCAATGTCAAGAATGCCGATTTCACGGGTTGTAGTCTTGCTAAGGTTAGAAATTTCAAGCAGGCCCTTAACCTTGACAAGGCCAAAGGTCTCGCGGAAAACGGCAAATGATCTTTACTGGCTGCGGCGCAGTTCTTCCAAAATTGCCTCGCCGCGTTTTTCTATGCTGTATGGTTTTCTGATGTACCGTCCCGCTCCCAACTCCTGGGTCTTCTTCATCTCGCTGCTTTCTGAGAAACCACTGGTAACAAGGGCTTTTTGGCCTGGATGCATGCCCAGGATCTTTTCATTGGTCTTCGCTGCCGTTTATTCCGGTGTCCATGATTCAGGCCATTTTTTGACAGCCCAACAGCTTTCTCTACCGGCTGTTTATAGATACCGGTAAGGACCTCCTTCTGGGGAAAAGCCTTTTTTTAAGGGGTTCCGATATTGAGGCTTTGGACAAATACCGCTATCATAGGCAAATCCTCCTTTGTTTTATGATTTAACAAGATAGTAGCGTGGCCATGGAAATGAAAAAAATCTTTTTTAAGATAGCCGCTATCCTCACTCTGTTCGTCATTACCCCCAATGCCGGGGCCCATGAGATTTATCTAAAAAACGGCAAGGTGGTGAAAACGGCGGAGTGCCGGGTGGAGGGTAATTTTGTTGTTTATGAGAAGTATGGTGGCACCATCGCCATGGCCATGGACAAAGTCGCCCGCATTGCCTTTGATGAACCGTCTGCAGCCAACAAAGCCAAGGCGGAAAGCAGCGAGACCACAGCCGATACGAGTGTTCAGCATGCGCCCGCTGCGATCCGCCTTGCTGCGGATAACGTTGCTGGCGAGACCTATGATGACAATGATCTTTTTGCCAAGTTGACCAGGGATTCCCAACCGCTGACCCCTATTGAAAAGGCTAATATCGCCACGGTCTCCATCGAGTCGGCCCTCGGTTCCGGCTCTGGTTTTTTTATCAGTAACGACGGCTACATTATTACTAATAAACATGTGGTTCGGGTTGCGGAAAAAACCAAGGAGGAAAGTCTCAAGAAATTAAACGAGGCCAAGGGCATGCTGCGTGATGCCCAAGCCTCTTTGCAAAACGAAAAAGATCGTCTGCAAAATACCGAGCAGAATCAGCGGCGCGACAAGGCCTCACTCCGCAAAGCTATTGCGGGAAAGGCAAGCCCGGCCCAGATCAACTCCATGCGGCAGACCATCAGGGCCAATGGGGATTATCTCAAGCTCTGGCAGAACTCCTATCAAAAAAGGCTTGCCGAGTACAAGGGCGCCAAGGGTCAGGTGGATGAAGCAAATAGTCAGTATCAAAAGATACTTGCCAGCATGAAGAATCGCCGTTTTTATAAGGTGTATTTGGCTGATGAAACAGAGCTTGATGCCTATCTGGTCAAACTCAGTGAAAAGTATGACCTGGCGCTGCTGAAATTAAATGGATTCACCACCCCCCATCTCCAGCATGTCCGTTCCTCCACCATCCCCCAAGGGGCGACCCTGTATGCCATCGGCAACCCCATTGGTCTGCGCAATTCTGTGACATCGGGGTCCCTTTCTGCCTTCCGGGATGAGTTTATCCAGACCAACGCCGACATTAATCCGGGTAATAGCGGCGGCCCCTTAGTCACCGAAGAGGGTATGGTTATTGGGGTAAATACCAAAAAACTGATCTCCAGCCATGCTGAGGGGCTTGGTTTTGCCCTGGACATCAAATTCGTCTTTCAGGAGTTCGGCAGTTTTCTGGTCCATGAGGAATAAAAGCGGCGGTAGGCGGTGCAAAGATCTCAGCTGTCTTTCGCTGTAGAAAAGGCCCGCTCAATTAAAAAAAGGAGGCTCCCCTGGTTTAAGGGGACGCCTCCTTTTTTTTGAAAGGAAGAAGCTGTTATTTGCGCATGAAATTAAGGGCGGAACCGGCCTTGAACCAGTCGATCTGCTCTTGGTTTAAAGAATGACGCAGGGCGATTTCCTCGCTGGAGCCGTCGCTGTGGTGAAGGATAGCGGTGATGCTGCTGCCCGGCTGTAGAGTTGTCAGGCCCGTGATATCAAGGACGTCATCCTCAAGGATGCGCTCATAGTCGGCGGCGTTGACAAAGGTAAGGGGCAGAACCCCCTGTTTTTTGAGATTGGTCTCATGGATACGGGCAAAACTCCGGGTGATTACGGCGCGGGCCCCCATATGACGGGGACTCATGGCCGCATGCTCCCG
>JBFFNX010000345.1:0-2707 GCA_041562995.1 Desulfurivibrionaceae bacterium | reverse complement strand
ATCTGCTGTTCAAGGTCATCCATATCTTTAATCTTCTTACGAAGCTTATTAAAGAGATGCTTAAAATACATATTGGGAATGATGATATTATGCTCGATATCAGTGACCAGATTCTTGACAAACTCAATATGCTTGAGGCTCTGGTGCGCCGCTAATTTAGCGGTGAGCGAAACGGCAATGCGGTTCGTAAATTTTTCCAGAAAAAATTCGACCTGCTTGGAAATTTTCTTGGCGGATACCACCTCAAAGACCCCAAAGCACTCCCCCTCTTTGCCGCTGGAACTGCCGAGGAAGATAGGCAACAGCAAGGTGTTGTCCTGGCGGGAAATCGTGGAGATATGCTGAATATCGGCAGGAGCTGGCTGCGGGCTGGCAAGAGGCGCCGAATCACTGGCCTGGACGAGCTGAAAGGAACCGTCATCACTTTTGAGATAGAGGCGGCAGATAACCTTCATGTAGTGGGGCAGGATGAGAACGGAAATGGCGTAAAACTCATCCAGGGAGTTAAACTCCTGGGCGAGATCAAAAAAGGTCTTGAGAATATTATTCTGATCAGCGGTAAAGCTATAGCGTTTATAATCCTCACGCTTGCTCTTGATCCGCTGTTGGATCAAATCAAAGCTATCAACACTTTTTCCTTGTCCTGCCATGGCATTATTCTCTCGCTCAAAATCGCTCTCCATCTGAGAGCGCGCCCTGCTCCGCCCCAGCAACTCCTCTTTTTTATGCGTCCTTGCTCTCAAGGATGACCTCGTCGCATCCTGCTTTTTCCTTCAACAATACATAAACATGCTCATTATGACTTTCAAGAACATCCAAACCGGAATAATTGGCCTGGATGGGCAGCTCACGACCGCATTTTCTATTGATGAGCACCCCGAGCTGAATGGAACGGGGGCGGCCGAGATCCATGATGGCATCCAAGGCAGCCCGCACTGTCCGGCCGGAATAGAGGACATCATCAATGAGAACAATGGTCCACCCTTGGACGGCAAAGGGGATATCCGTTGTTTTGACAATGGGCAACTGGCTGATCTGCGACCAGTCATCCCGGTAGAGGGTGATGTCAAGATATCCCACCTCAAGCTCGCGCTGCTCCTGCTTGCTGATGATCTGCTTGATGCGATCGGCCAAAAAGACCCCGCCGGTATGGATGCCGACCAAGGCAAGCTTCTCCATCCCCTGATTGGCTTCCATAATCTGCAAGGCCATACGCTGTAAGGCGCGGTCAATATCCTGGGCTGTCATGAGGACAGAGCGATTGGTCATCTGAGATACTCCTTGTTCCGGGCGACTCGCTGCCAGAAATAATCAACGCCAAGCTCATGCACCCGGTTAATGGCCTCGGGAAAGGCCTCACACTCCTTGGCAAAAACGTTATGGGCGATATCGTCGGGGCTGTCATCATCAGCAACATCGACGCATTTCTGAACGATGATCGGCCCCTCATCATAGACCTCATTGGCAAAATGCACCGTACAACCGGTCACCCTGACCCCACGTGCCTTCACGGCCCGATGAACCCGCATGCCATAAAAACCGAAGCCGCAGAAAGCCGGAATGAGGGAGGGATGGATGTTAATGACATTTTGGGCCAGGGTGGGCGGTGGCGTGTAAAGTTTGAGATAACCGGCCAAGAGGACCAGCTCAACATCATGATCCAAAAGGATCTTATTGATCGCCTCATTACCCTGGGCGTGGAAGGCTGGATAGCCATACTTCTGCGCCTTGTGCAGGCCCAGGGCATCCTTGGCATTGGACAGCACCACCTCGATTGTGCCCTGCATGGTGCCGGCGGCAATGCGCTCATGGAAATTGTCCAGGGTCCGGCCACTGCCGGAAAGGAGTACAGCCATTCTCATCAGGTCATCTCCACATTCTTTCTTCGTTTACCAAAGAACTTCATTTTTCATGTTTCCGGTTGCCGGCGCAGTAATGTTGTCTTTAGCTACAGCAACGAACATTTCCACAAAGCGTTACCAGGAAACTGTCACCCGCCACCATGATCTTTCCCCTTACGAAAGACCATGACCCAGGGAAGCCCAGAAGCCCCCCCTCCCCCCTTGGCCAATCAGACCAGCTCTGGGTGGCTGTCGGCGTCAATCTTATCAAGCCACTTGATAATGGCGGTATCATAGGCTGAAGTCAGGGCAAAAACCTTGCGGGCCAGCTTAAAACGGGTCCTCAGGGTGGTATTGCCGGTGGCCTTGATCTCGCTGATTACGATGGGGTAATCGGCCGGATCAACAATGACCGTCACATCGGCATAATTCTTGGCTGCAGCGCGCAACATGGTGGGGCCGCCAATGTCAATATTCTCAATGGCATTGGCCAGGGTACAGTTTGGGTCAGCCACGGTCTTTTCAAAGGCGTAGAGGTTGACGGCAACAATGTCAATGGCCTGCAGACCATGCTCCTTCATCTGGGCCAGATGGTCGGCATTGGTCTTCTGGGCCAGGATACCGCCATGCACCTTCGGATGCAGCGTTTTCACCCGGCCGTCGAGCATCTCAGGGAAACCGGTAAACTCGGAAACGTCCATGACCTTGATGCCCTCATCACGCATCTTCTTGGCGGTTCCACCGGTGGATAAAATCTCGATACCGAGCCCCTCGAGTTCCCGTGCAAAACCTTCGATTCCAGATTTGTCAGTCAGGCTGATTATCGCCCTTTCAGCTTTTTTCATTCTCTCCATCCTTTTCTTATT
>JBFFNX010000344.1:0-2717 GCA_041562995.1 Desulfurivibrionaceae bacterium | reverse complement strand
GGCCGGTACTGCCATGACCGCGCCGGTGCCGTACTCCATGAGGACAAAATTTGCGGTATAGATGGGGAGTCTGTCGCCGGTATAGGGATTGATGGCGTAGGCCCCGGTAAATACCCCCTCCTTGTCGAGTTCATCACCTGCCTTCTGACGTTGCTTGGCAATGGTGGTGCGTGTGACGAATTCGGCCACCTCGGCCTCAAGCACCGTACCTTTGGTAAATTCGGTGACCAGGGGGTGCTCAGGGGCAATGGACATGAAGGTGGCGCCGTAGATGGTGTCGGGCCGGGTGGTGAAGATGGTCAGCACATCATCGTGACCCTCGATGGTAAAATCAACCTGGGCACCGGTTGACTTGCCGATCCAGTTGCGCTGCATGGTAAGGACCTTTTCCGGCCAGCCCTTGAGGTTGTCGCATTCGGCCAGGAGTTCTTCGGCGTAATCGGTGATCTTAAAGAACCAGCCGTTCATCTCTCGCGGTACAACACCCTGGTCGCAACGCCAGCAACAGCCGTCAATGACCTGCTCGCGGGCCAGGACAGTGTTGCAGGTTTCGCACCAGTTGACGATGGTGACCTTCTGGTAAATTAACCCTTTTTCGTAAAGCTCGATGAAAAAGAGCTGCTCCCAGCGGTAATAGTCATCGTTGCAGGTGGCAAGTTCACGATCCCAGTCATAGCTAAGGCCCATCTGCTGGAGCTGGCCGCGCATGTAATCGATATTCTCATAGGTCCATTTGGCCGGGTGGGTGGCGTTTTTGATGGCGGCATTCTCGGCCGGCAGGCCAAAGGCATCCCAGCCCATGGGGTGAAGGACATTATAGCCCTGCATGCGTTTGAAGCGGGCCACGACATCGCCAATGGTGTAGTTGCGGACGTGACCCATATGGATACGGCCGGAGGGGTAGGGGAACATTTCAAGGAGATAATACTTCTTCTTACTTGAATCTTCGGTGACCTTGAAGGTGTTTTCCTGTAGCCATTTTTGCTGCCACTTACTCTCAATGGCGGCAAAATCATAATGGTCGGTGTCGGCAGTGGCCATAAGGTATCCTTAAAAAAAGGGTGAAGCTGGTTTGGGTAAGATGAGGGGGAGACGAGAAATAGGGCAGGTCTCTGATTTAAGGAATCTTTTTACCATATCAGCCGTGAAGTGCAATAAGGCCGGTGAGATGGAAACAAAAAAAACAGATGGAAGGGATGCCGGCACTCACAGGTGCCGAAGATGCGCCGCTATGGTGGCAGGGCGCAGGGGCTCGGTGAGATGGCAGCAAATTGAAGTCGTCAATAGCCCCTCTGCTGTTAGATAATCAGCTCGGTGACACGGCAGCAAGCGGCGCATTGGATAAATTATGAGGGGATGGGTTGACCTGAATGCTGATAGGCTAGGTTTTCAAAGGTGGTGTAGCGCCCGATAAAGGCGAGCTCGACTGTGCCGGTGGGGCCATTACGCTGTTTGCCGATGATGAGTTCGGCCAGTCCTTTTTTGGGGTTGTCCTCAGCCTTATTATAAACATCGTCACGATAGATAAAGCAGATAACGTCCGCATCCTGCTCAATGGCGCCTGATTCACGGAGGTCGGAAAGCTGGGGGCGTTTGTTGGGGCGGCTCTCAAGGCTCCGGTTAAGCTGGGAAAGAGCGATAACCGGGATGTCAAGTTCCTTGGCCATGGCCTTCAGGGAACGGGAAATTTCACTGATCTCCTGCTCACGACTGTCTCCACGGCCCTTCATGAGTTGGAGATAATCAACAACTACAAGACCGATATTGTGTTCAATTTTCAGACGTCGAGCCTTGGCCCGCATCTCAAGGACGGAAATCGCGGCCGTGTCATCGATAAAGATGGGGGCGTGGGTCAGCTCTCCGGTGGCCCTGGTCAGTTTCGGCCAGTCATGCTCCTTAATGTTGCCTGTACGGACCTCATTGGAGTCCACCCTGGCGACTGAACAGAGAAGACGCATGGCCAGCTGATGTTTAGACATCTCCAGGCTGAAAAAACCCACTGGAACAGCAAACTTCATGGCGGCGTTCTGGGCCATATTCATGGCCAGGGCAGTTTTACCCATACTGGGACGACCTGCTACGATGATAAGGTCTGAGGGCTGAAGGCCGGCTGTCATCCGGTCAAAAGCATCATAGCCGGTTGGGACGCCGGTGATAAGTTCCTTGCGTTCGGCAAGCTGGGTCACCTTGTCAAAGGTGCCCTTCATGATGGTGGTCATTGCTTCGAACTTGGAGCCGCTCTTGCTACTGGATATTTCAAATACAGTGGTCTCTACATCGTCAAGGAGGCGGTCTATCTCATCCTGCTCATCGTAACAACGGGAGGCGATGGAGGTGGTAGTGCTGATGAGCTGGCGTAGGATTGATTTTTCGCGAACAATCTTGGCGTAGTGCACGATATTTGAGGCAAGGGGGACCGTGTCGGTGAGAGTGGCGATATAGGCAGCGCCGCCAGAGCCATCCAGGGTGTTGGTGCTGGTCAGATGGTTAATCACCGTGATCATGTCTTGAGGGGCGTTACGGTCAAAAAGGGTGACCATGGCCTTGAAAATGGCTTTATGGTTTTCGAAATAAAAATCGTCAGGCGAGATGAGGTCAACGGACTTGGCCATCATGCCTTTTTGCTGAAGAATTGCACCGAGAACACATTGTTCCGCCTCTTTGTTTTGAGGAGGCATGCGGTGGCTGACAGGGGTGTTGAGCGATTGTTCCATGGG
>JBFFNX010000343.1:0-2723 GCA_041562995.1 Desulfurivibrionaceae bacterium | reverse complement strand
GGGCAAATCCTTGAAGTACTAGGGACTGACCCAGGTTCCAAAAATGATCTGCCAAACTGGTGTGGCCGTTCCGGCCATACATTTCTTGGCGACAAAGAAGGCAATGGGTTTTTCAGGTTCTTCATCCAGAAAGGCTAGATTCACAACAGGCAAGTCCGCCATTTGGCGCAAAAAACCGCAGGGTATGAGGACTGCGGTTTTTTTGTGCTTACCAGCGTACCCTTGCCATCTCCAATGTCCACAGGTAAAGCCTGCCCCGGATTCTTGCGCTTTGTCAACCCACAACCCATGAGAGAGAGTCTCCCCCTACTTCACGAGATAGGACCCACCCACACCGCCGTCATTACAGGCACTATGGCAACTCACACAGAGGGCCGTTACTTTTACCCTGCCCCCTGTTATTCTCCTTTTATTCTTCATCCCAGCGCTAAAATCAAATATTGCGTGAAAATTTGCTGGTTGATAGGTTGTGACTATAACGTTTTTTTTGATCTCAATTGCTCATAACGAAATGGTAAACCTTAATCTACGGTAATCAATGCTTGATAAAGTGCTGCAATTCTATCTCCACAATGTCGCCTTTCAGGGGATGACGAACCTGATTCTGGTCTTTGTCACTCTTACCCTGACAACCGTAATCCTGCTTGGCCCCAAAAAAAAGCAGCCTGACGATTGCGTGCACCCCTTGTTCGGTCGTTACACCCGGCACATTCCCAATATCATATCCCTGCTGCGTTTTCCGCTTGGCATCTGGGTCTTCTGCGTCCATTACTTTGCCGTCTTCCATAATCCCCTGGCCAACTTCAGCTTTCATCTTTCCTTTGCCCTGATCTGCATCCTGGACAGCCTTGATGGTAAATTTGCCCGTAAATGGAATGCGGTCAGCGAAGACGGCAAGACCCTCGATCCGGCCGCCGACAAATGGGTTACCTTTTGTCTGGCGGTCACTGCCTATCTGTATGGTGATTTCCGCTGGTGGGGGGTGGCGATCATCTTTGGCCGCGAAATCATCAGCATGTTGCAGCGCTATCGCCTCAAACGGCGGGGCGAAGATGTCAGCGCCCAATGGCTGGGCAAGATCAAGGCCGGCGTCCAATTTACCGTTCTCTATATTTTTCTGCTCAGGGTGGAGGTTTTGCCCGGCACCATATTCCTTGAGATTATCGCCCAGGCATTCCCGGCCAATCTGATGTTGTGGGCCACCATCCTGTTATGTTTCTGTACGGTGATCTCGCTGTTTCCTTTTTTCCGTTCATTTTCCTATGTCAATGCCTACAGCCAATCCCAACGGCAAGAATCAAACAAGCCGTGGTATATTGTCCTGATCCCAAATATCTTTACCCTCGGCAATTATCTTTGCGGTGTGACGGCGGTGTTTTTCGCCATGCCGGAAGTGGCGGTCCAGCACCGCTCCTTTGTCGTGCTTTTCTGGGTTCTGTCGGCAGCACTCTGCGATGCCGTTGACGGTCCCCTTGCCCGGAAATTAAAGGCCCACTCGGACTTCGGCGCCACCCTTGATTCGTCCACGGATCTTTCCACCTTTGGCCTGGCCACCGCGGTGATCATCTATCTGCGCTTTTCAGAACTGAAGGACGCCCTCTCTTATATGGGTATCGTGCTCGCCATTGTCTATTTCCTCTATGTCCATCTGCGCCTGGCATATTTCACCAAACTTGCCGAACAAAAGGAGGACAAGGGCGTTAAAAGCGATTTCGTCGGCATGCCTTCGCCCACCGGTGCGGTTGCGGTATTGGTGGCCTTTACCTTTTTCGAGAACATCTACCTGTTATCAGGTTCCATTGTCCTCATCTCCCTGCTGATGTACAGCAAGCTTGATTTTATCAGCCACTCCAACTCCATCAAACACCCGCTGTACAAATACCTTCTTATTCCGTCTCTGCTTAGCGGTTTCGGCCTGCTGCTGGCCCTTATTTTCCAACAGCCCTTTGTCAGCTCCCATTTTTCCCGGGAACTCATCGTTTATTTCCACCTCTGTTCCTGGCTGCTGGCGGTGCCCATCGGCATTTATATAGTTGATGCCTTCTACCGGACGTATGGCATTGCTTGGCACCGGACCACCTAACGACCGTGCTCCTCTTTTTCACCTTAAAAACCGTGTCTAAGGCTGAAAGCCAAGAGGTTTTGGGCTAACCCATCGCTTGGTCAATCACGTGACTTGCTCCGCCCCCAGAGGCCTTACCGGATTATGACCGCCCGGCTTCAGTCGGCGAGGCTCTGCAGATCTTCCTGGGCGAACGCATAGGCCGAGTTACAGTGATGGCAGTGGATTACCAGCGGGAACGGGCCATTTGCCAGAATATCCTTTTTGTCCTCCCGGGGCAGACCTTGCAGATAGCCGACCATGCCCTCTTTGGAGCAGCGGCAGAAAAACTCGACCCGGCTGCTCTCTAATACTTTCGGCTTAAGGCCAAAAAAGGTCTCCCTGATTATCCCTTCCGGGGTTTGGCCTTTGGCAAATAATTCTCCCAGAGAACCAATGCCCAGCATCATTTTTTCCGCCTCACCAACCACGTCTCTATCTGCCCCCGGCAAGGCCTGCAGAAATATGCCGCCGGCGCCTTTTACCTCTTGCTGGTCATCAAAAAACACACTCAGGATAACGCCGGTGGGAATCTGTTCGGAAACCGTATAATAATAGGCCAGATCCTCGGCAATACTGCCATGTGCTAACGCTACCTGCCCGGCGTACGGGGCATCACTCT
>JBFFNX010000342.1:0-2731 GCA_041562995.1 Desulfurivibrionaceae bacterium | reverse complement strand
TCCCCCCATGTCCTGCGCCATTCCTTTGCCAGCCATCTGCTGGCCCACGATGCGGATTTACGGGCCGTGCAAATGATGCTGGGCCATGCCGATATCGCCACCACCCAGATCTATACCCATGTGGATAGCAACCGCCTCAAATCCATTCACCAAAAATTTCACCCGCGTGGCTAAAAAAGATAGGGAGGAAGGGTCCGGCAAATATGCTATTCTAATTTTACCAAAGCATTACCCCCTTACTCTTTCGTCCTTTTCTTGCCTTGAGACCCTTGTCTATTGCCCCGCCTATGGATGTCATCACCTCCCACCTCAACGCCGACTTTGACTGCATGGCCTCCATGCTGGCCGCCCGCAAGCTCTACCCTGATGCCAAACTCGTTTTCCCAGGGTCCCAGGAACGTAATTTACGGCGCTTTCTCAGCGAATCAGGCCTCAGCTTTGAATTTACCCTCCTGCGCTCCATCGATCTCGATGCCATTGACCGCCTCATTGTGGTCGATAACCGCCAGGCCAGCCGTATCGGCCCCTTTAACCACTGCCTGAAAAATCCTGACCTCAAACTCCACCTCTTTGACCATCATCCTGACACCCCTGGCAATATGCGGGGCAGCAAGGAGGAGATCCGGGCCGTTGGTTCCACCGCCACCCTCTTTGTCCAGCTCTTTCAGGAACAGAAGATCCCCATCACCAGCCAGGAAGCCACCACCCTTGCCATGGCCGTCTATGAGGACACCGGCAATTTTACCTTTGCCAGCACCACCCCGGCTGATCTCCTTGCCATGGCCTGGCTCCTGGAACAGGGCGCCAATATTGACATGGTGACCCAGTACATCAGCCAGGAACTTACCAGTAACGAGGTCAGACTCCTTAATGAGCTGATAAAATCCGCCACCACCTACACCATCAACACCATTGCCATCACCGTGGCCCGCATCATCCTCCCCGATTATTGCGACGAATTTGCCCTGCTGGTCAGGCGCTTTATGACCATGGAAAACCTGGATGTTCTTTTTGCCCTGGCTGCCATGGAAGACCGGGTCTATATTATCGGCCGGAGCCGGGTACCCGAGGTCAATGTCGGCCTGATTACCATGGCGTTCGGCGGCGGCGGTCATGCCTCGGCCGCCTCGGCCAGCCTCAAAGACCATTCCCTGGTTCAGGTTGAGGAAAAGCTACTCAAAGTACTCCACAGCACAGTACGCCCCCAATCACTGGCCGGCGAGCTGATGAGTTCCCCTGTTATTTCCGTGGAACCCTCCATGGCCATCACTCAAGCCAACAAACTCCTTATTCGTTATAATATCACCGTATTACCCGTGGTCGAAAAGGGGGAGATCCTCGGCTTGTTAAGCAGGCGGGAAGCGGCCAAGGCCATCCACCACGATCTTGGTGACGAAGCGGTGGCAAGCTATATGACCACCGAATTTGAGGTTGTCAGCCCGGAGGCCAACATCCTTGACATCCAGCGCCTTATCATCTCAAACCGCCAGCGCACCATCCCGGTGGTCAATAATGGCGAACTTACCGGCATCATCACCCGCACCGACCTTTTCAACCTGCTGGCCGGCGACCCTGCCTTTCTGCCCGAGCTTAAAAACAGCCAGAATTTTCCTTCCGTGGAACGCAACCGCAACCTGGCAACTCAGCTGCGCCACACCCTAAGCAAAGAGATGCTGCACCTTTTGCAGACTATTGGCGAGATTGCCGTGGGCTGCGGGGCTACGGCCTATGTGGTGGGGGGCTTTGTCCGCGATCTTCTTCTCGGCGTCGAGAACTTAGATGTGGATATCGTTATTGAAGGTGATGGTATCGATTTTGCAAAAAAACTTGCCGCCTTTCTCAAGGGTAAGATCCGTACCCATGAAAAATTTAACACCGCAGTGGTGGTGCTAGCGGACGGCATGAAGATTGATATTGCCACCGCCCGCCTTGAGTATTACGAGCATCCAGCGGCCACGCCCACCGTGGAATCGAGCTCCATCAAACTGGATCTCTACCGTCGGGATTTTACGATCAACGCCATGGCCATCCATCTCAACCCAGACCGCTTCGGCATTCTGGTTGATTTTTTTAACTCCCAGAACGATCTCAAGGATCGGATGATCCGCATCCTCCACAATCTAAGCTTTGTGGAGGACCCCACCCGTATCTTCCGGGCCATCCGCTTTGAGCAACGGATGGGATTCAACTTAGGTAAACACACGGAAAAGCAGATCAAAAACTCGGTACGCCTGGGACTTTTTGACGCCGAGATGGGCCAGCGTTTTTTCCAGGAACTCAGGATGATCCTTTCTGAAAAAGATCCCTTGCCTGCCATCCAACGACTTGATCATTTCAATTTGTTACCCTTTCTTCATTCGCGCCTGAAGATCACCACCCGCAACAAAAAAATCCTGCGTGAGACCGACCATGCCGTGTCCTGGTATAAACTGCTCTACCTCGACACCAAAATCCACCTGTGGGTGGTTTATTTTCTTGCCCTCACCGCGCGCTTGAAGACGAAATATATCGAGGAAATGTGCACAAAACTTGAAATCCCGGAACGCTTCAGCCAGATGATCATTGCTGAACGGGTATCGGCAGACCGAGCAGTCCGCTTTTTTGACAAGGCTGACGATCTCCGGCCCAGCCAGATTTACAAGGTCCTCAAGGACCTCCGCCATGAGGGTCTGCTCTTTGCCATGGCAAGTTGCCGGAACAAAAACGGTCAAATGGCCATCTCTACTTTTGT
>JBFFNX010000341.1:0-2773 GCA_041562995.1 Desulfurivibrionaceae bacterium | reverse complement strand
GTGCCGAGCCAGGGCCTTTTTGATGTGGGGGGTAATTTTCTTCTGCACCAGTTTCCTGCCAGCAACGCGCATATTGCTATACTCTTTTACAAATTTCCGAACCTCGGCCGCAGACACATCCTGCTCCAACATGTCGACGATAAAGCGACTGACATCTTTTACTATCCTACGATCCAAGGAGGACTTAACCTGGCCAGCGCCATCAAGATCAATAAAGAGCAGGTCGCTGCCCGCCTCGTCCACCATGATGTTGGCCCACTTGGTATCACCATGACAATAGCCGTTGTTATGGAGTCGGGCCAGATAAAACGCGATGCGAAAAAAAAGCTTCTGGTCGATAAAGCGGTAGATGAGCTGCGGTCGTTCTTTACTCACAGAAAGCAGATCGCGTTTGCCCTCGGCATAGTCGCTGTAAAAATAACTCTGACGCCGCCATGGGCCATGGCCGGCAAGAACGTATCCTAAGGGCTGGGCAATGGGAATCTCCAGAGCTATAAAGATATGTGACATCTTCCAGAGGCGTGGAGCACGCTCGAGCTTGAGCCAGTTCTTGATGGGCGCAAAAAATCCTTGCCCCAGAAATCTTTTGACAATGACCTCACCATCAGGGCAGGAAAGCCTTTTGACCTGAATATTTTTATCATTTTTGCAAAACGCGCCGCCATCAAACCATGCCTTAAGATCGCAGCCCCTCTCAAGCTGAGGGGCAAGAAGACTTTGCCGGTCATAATAGCCCGTTCCCTGCATGGTATCGAGCTGAGCGGCCCGGCTAAGTCTGTCCTTGACACTATAATGAAGAATCCTGGCGCGGCTCCGGCGCATCACCTCAACCAGAATCTTCCGCCTGGCTTCCCCATGAAAACGGGGATAGGCCTGGCTATAGGCCCCAAACAGTCGAAGGAGGTCGGTACGGGTTAAGACATGCCCTGAACAGATGGAAAACTGCACCAGATTGGTGACAATTTTGGCAATCGGGATCCGCCGCCAAGACTTATTGCTTTCATTATCAATGAAACAAAAGCCAAAGCCCTTTTCATTTTCCTGGACCAGAAGATTGTTCTGGCGCAGGTCGCCATGGCTGATTCCCTTACGGTGCAGTCTGCCAATCAGGGTTCCGGCCGATTGCAGCAGCAGCCTTTTGCGGTGAAACTGGTCACGGCTCAGGGGCCCGGTGAAATTCTTAGTTAAAAATTGAAAAAATCCGCTGCCGGCAAAGCCTGCGGTCAGGAGAAATTCATTTTTGCGGCCGACACCCCAACCCAAAACCGCCGGGCTGGGCAGACCAGCGGTTTTAAGGATCTCGGCCTGCTGCCTGGCCCGCTGACAACGACTGCCACGTACCAGGCTTTTTATTTTTTCAAAGGGGCTGCGCGGCAGAAATTCCTTATAAAAGACAAAAGGCTCGGTGGTGGTGGTCGCCACCACCGTATCTTTGGAACTGGCCACCCACTGCCAGCCCTCCGGTAATACGCCCTGCAGCAAGCGCGCAATTTCCTGCTGGTACTTCTGGGCCTCTTCGCCGGACACGGAGGAGAGGACATCAGGCTTTTTTTCGGCTATCCCCATAAAATATTTTCTGCTGAAAGAGAGTGGTAAAAGGAAATTTTATCTGAAGATCTCGCGCCATTGTGCGACTTCGCCCTCAAGGACAACACCAAGGCTCTTGGCGTAGGCCATAAGCCTCTCCGGGCTGCAATTCACACAGCACACCTCGCCCTGGCAGATAACGGCATCATGCTCATGCCTTAAGAAGTTGAGCAGGGCCTGGCCGACCTGCTTTTGAATCAAGGAGATATCCATATTTTCCCGCTCGGCATACAGCTTCAGCCGCTGCCAATTGGCGGCGCTGCGCTCCAAACCGCGATAGATGGACTTGGTCTTGGTTTCCGGACATAAATCACGCAGGATAATGGTTTTATAACGCTTGACCACCGCCTCTTTAAGAATGGCAACTTCTTCTTCGCCCAACTCAAGACATGGGCCATCCTCATCCTGGGTCAGATAATAGACCGCGCTATGGAAAGCAACCTCGGGCATCTCGCCGCCATCCGTAAGCATGAATACTTCGTCGCTGATCAACTCCTGCCGGGAGACATCCTTGCCCATAACACAACCACTCTCCTGCCCGCCCCATCTCCGCCTTAACTGAGATAACAACGTCTTTTTAACTAAATACAGCATCCACGGGCCTGCCATGGGTAAACCACTTACTGTCCGCACCCTAAACATGCTACACTTTTTTCGAGAAACAGCCGTCAAGCCATATCAGGTAGGCAATCCGCCTTGTCACACCATATGTAGTCTAAAGTTAATCAGCAACGATTTTTTTATTAATATCGGTAGCTTTTAGTTAAAGATGTTTACCCATCAGACCGATGACAAGGTAGAAATTTATTTTTTCGCCTCTGCTTCTTTTTGCGAGCAGTTCATCCGACCAATCATCTTATAAGGAAGACAAAGGTTATGATAAGGCGCCTCTTCATTATACTGTTATTTTTCAGCACCACCTGCCTGTCGGCATGTGGTGCGCTTGAACAAAGACCTGCGGCCATGGCCCCACAGCAGCAGAGCCTTGCTCCCCATCAAGAGGCAACCGGCCTGGTTCTCTCCATTGAGGCGATGGCTGCTGAACTCATGACCAATATGGACGACCCAGACCCGGTCAACGGCGATATGGCAAACGGTCTGGTGGTCACGACCTTTGTGGAGAGCAGCAAATTACACAGAACGTCATCCTTTGGCAGATATCTTTCCGAGCAGTTGATGAACGAGT
>JBFFNX010000340.1:0-2789 GCA_041562995.1 Desulfurivibrionaceae bacterium | reverse complement strand
GTCCTGGACCCAATCGCCGCATTTCTCACACTGAACTCTTTTCATGGGGCGTCCCGGCATATCTTCTGCCGGGATATTTACCCGAACCGGTTGGATGGCAAAGAGTTCATCGTCGGCCATTATTCTATAGGCTTCCAATTGGCGCTTGTATTTGTCTTCGATCTCCGGGCAATACTTTTTCGAGATTTCACGGGATTCCTCTCTGGCGGTAATCCTGACAGCCCGTTGGTCTTCAAGATTTACGAAAGTGGCCGCCATAACCCCGTAATCAAGCCATTTAAGGGAGCGCTTGCCAAGACTACAGCCGGTAACAGTCTGAATGGCATCCGTTGCGCAGCGATCAATTTCGACCAGAACATAAAATTTCTTACGATCAAGCCCACGTGGCTCCGAAATACCGATTTCCTTCAAACCCAGGATGGCCATCCTGACCCCAATAACCTGTCCGGCACAGACATGGCCATGAATCGCGGTTGATTTTTCCAATAATTCGTCAAAAGATTCCATTACTATTCTCCGTTATCAAGATCAAAGCTACGAGTAAATCATCTTACTTTGTGGGTCGCCTTAGTCAAGCGATCGCTATGATCAAGACTCACCGCCCAAACAATCGTTCTGAAAAAGTTTGGTTGTTTTTGGTGCTTCACCATTTACAAGTCACGATGAAGTGGCATAATGACATCATTGATGTTATCAGTCTTACTCGCGGGTAAATAACTGTGTTTGTTTGTTATGCTCAAACTATCGGTTCGATTTATGTATCCCAAGGGACTTAAAATCAGCATTATCCTGAATTTACTGCTTATTCTGGCAGCGGCAATGCTATTGGTTGATCTGGTTATGATCGGTGCCGCCCGCCAGGAATTCCTTAAAGTTCGCCTTGAAACTGGTAATTCACTACTTGCTGTCACCGGTCCGGTTCTAGTTGCCGGTTTTCCCGATTCAGGCTTGTCTCCGGGACAATTAACGATGACCCTCGATGAGGCTGCGGCCAACTGCCTCTTGGTTATAAACAGCGGGGGAGACAGTATCTTGAGCGTGGGGTCGGATTGTGATTCTCTCACCTCTCTCAGCAGGGAGGCACGCCAAACCATTGAGTCAGGTAACTCCTTGTCCTCATTTGAGGGGACAACCCGAGGTGTTTTATGGCCGGACCGAAAAACCATGTTGGTCTCGCGGCCAATTGTTGTTGCGGGAAAAATTGTCGGGGCCAGCGCCGTTGCCCTTGATTTAGAAAACATTTATCAATCACTTCGCAACATCCAGCGCATGTTTTTCGTCTACTTCATGTTCAACCTGCTAGCCTTGGTCATGCTGGGGTTCTATCAGCTTTACCGGAGACTGCTTAAACCTATCAATCGTCTGGTAAGTACCGCCGAAGAGTTCCGCGATGACGATGAATTTACCTTTCTGCCGGAAACAAAAGATGGTGAATTCAACCGACTCTCTCTTACTCTTAATAAAATGCTTGCCCGGATAAATCGGGATAGAAGTCGATTGCAGGAAACTATAGCCGATCTTAAAGAAGCCAATCTCAAGTTGCGAAAAACCCAACAGGAAATGATCAGGTCCGAAAAGCTGGCATCAGTCGGGCGGCTTTCGGCCGGTATTGCCCATGAAATTGGTAATCCTATCGGGATCATTATCGGCTACCTTGATCTCTTGCAGAAAACCGCTATTTCAGATGATCAAAAGAAAGACTTCATCGTCAGGGCAGAAATAGAGGTGCATCGCATCAACACAATCATCAGGCAGCTGCTTGATTTTGCCCGGCAGCCGCCGGATGAACAGCAATCTGCGGTTTCTGTCCATGAAGCAATTAAAGAAGTGGTGGAAATTTGCACCGTTCAACCGATGATGGCGGGGATAACGATTGCCAGCGAATATGCGGCTGAAGATAATTTTGTAGTTGGGACAAGCAGTCAGCTCAATCAGGTTTTTCTTAATCTATTGATGAACGCCGCTGATGCCATCAAAAGCGACAGTGATGATTGTCTGGAAGGTAGAATTACGATCAGAACCGTTAATCTGAAAGAGGATAGTAGGCAGTTTATTCAAATCCAGGTTATTGATAATGGCCCAGGCATTGCGTCCGCCAATCTTGAGAATATCTTCGACCCTTTCTACACAACCAAGGAGCCGGGGAAGGGGACTGGTCTGGGGCTATCGATCTGTTTTACCATTGTTGATAATATGGAAGGAAGGGTCGAGGCGTCAAGCGACAGTGACGGAACTACCATCACCGTTATCTTGCCGCTTTCAGACGCGCCTGAAAATACCAAGAGATGATTGTTGGTTGGGAATATGTCAAAAAAAGAAACGATTCGCAAGTTACTGATTATCGACGACGAACAGAATATGCGGCATATGTTGAAAATTATGACCGAAAGCACCGGTTATACAGTTGTTACGGCCGCAGATGGTTTGCAAGCCATTGAGTTGTTGAGAGAGAATGAATTCGATTTTATTCTTTGTGATGTCAAGATGCCCAATATGAATGGCATGGATTTTCTCCGGGCCTCTGTTGACTGTCGGGGTGACGCGACGGTAATCATGATGTCGGCCTACGGAACTATCGATTTGGCCCTGGAAGCCATGAACTGCGGGGCCTATGATTTCATTTCCAAACCGTTCAAGGTAGATGAAGTTGTAATGGCTTTAAGAAAGGCCGAAGAGCGCGAAAGTCTGCGGCGGGAGAACAGACGGTTACGTGATCAGTTACGCTATTTGGAAGGTGAGAGTAATTTTAGCGGGATGGTCGGCAAAAGTCAGGCTCTTAAACAGGTTTT
>JBFFNX010000339.1:0-2805 GCA_041562995.1 Desulfurivibrionaceae bacterium | reverse complement strand
GGAGATATAGCCGCCGACGCCGCCCAGGAAGGCCATACAGAGAAAGGCGGCAATCCCGGCGGGCAGGGCGGCAGAAATGGCGGCCACACTATAGTTGGCCAGGAAAACCCGGTCGGTAAATTCCATGACCATGGTGGCGCCCATGCCCATGACCAGCGGCAGGCATACCCTGATCACCTCACCATAGGGATAGGTTGCCGGCCAGTTGTTTGGAGATATTTTTTTATTCATTATGAAGCATATTGAAATTGGGGGTAATCAGCTTTGTTTTCTCCCCATTCAGCCCTGAACGAGCAGGGAGGGGGCAAGGGATAAAGCATTGCGGCATGTTTGAGCACCCACACTACGGGCATAAACTATGCGAGTTTCCGCAATGCCCCTTGTACGGCGGAAGACGAGTGGTGCCAAAGGCCAGGGATGTTAGGGGTGTCTTTTTCGCCCACTCCGCTGGCTCGGTTCCTTTTTAGACAAGTAAAAAGAAACAAAGCGATTTTGACAGAAAAAGACACGAATCAGAATCCTAATTTATCGTTCCAAATATTTCACAATGGATCTATTTTTAACTAAAGACACTGTGGAAAAGAGGGACAACGTCCAACGCCATTAAAATTCAACGCCCTTCTGGGCCTTGATTCCTTTTTTATAGGGATGTTTAATCTCGGTCATCTCGGTGACCAGGTCGGCAAAATCAACAAGGCCCTGGCTGGCATTGCGGCCGGTGATCACCACATGCATGGCCTCGGGTTTTTGCCGTAATACAGTCAATATCTCCTCCTCCGGCACCATGTCGTATTGGATGAGATAGGTGAGTTCGTCGAGGATCACCAAATGATGTTTGCCGGCCAGGATGGTTTTCGCCGCAAAATCCCAGGCCTCCCTGGCCGCCTTGATATCTTCGTCGAGATTTTCCGACTGCCAAGTAAAGCCCTTGCCCATGACATGGAAATCGAGAAGATCCTCAAAGCGTCTGGCGCTGTCAAGCTCGCCATATTTCCAGCTGCCCTTGATAAATTGAATAATGCAGACCGGAAAACCGTGGCCCAGGGCCCGGAAGGCGAGGCCCAGGGCGGAGGTGGTCTTGCCCTTGCCGTTGCCGGTGAAGATCATGGTGAGCCCGTGGTTGTCCATTTTTAGACCTCTTCTATTTCAATTTCAGCAGGGTCCACCTGCAGTTTTATAGCGATCTCCTCCTGGAGTTCCGTCAGGGAGAAATAGCACCGTTCGTAATCTGCCAGAAAGGTATAGTCGCGGTCAAGCTCATCACGGATCTCCACGACCTGGTAGCCGCGGCTCAGGCCATCACTCTGGTCAAAAATAATACGGAGAATCATGGTGTGTGGAGGAAATTTTGGTAGATCGTTTTCAGGGCCTCGGCACTGAGATTGCTCTGCCAGTGGCCACTGAACCGGGCCCAGAGGTAGATGCTGCCATAAAGGGCGATAATAACCAGGGGCAGCAGCCAGCTGGGTGTTTTTTTGTTACAGGCCTTGACCTGCAAGCACCCCTCCTCAGGGCAGACGGCCGTGCATTCCAGGCAGCCCAGACATTCAGGGCTGCGGATGGCGACCTTGGTATGGACCGGGATCTCCGCCGGGCAACTGCTGCTGCATTGTTGGCATTGGCTGCAGAGCCCCTCGTCTCTCTTGATAATAAAGGGGCCAAGAAAGGCTAACAGACCAAGCAGGGCGCCGTAGGGACAGAGAAAGCGGCACCAGAAATTACGGACAATGAAGCTCGTCAAGATGATTGCCAGGGTAACCGTCAGGGCCAGGGTGGTGGGCTCCAGAAAGAAGAGGAGCATGCGGCCATCTGCGGTCAGATAGTAGGGCGAGGTCATGAAGCCTTTCACGGCCGCAAGGGGCATGCGCCAGAGAATCAGATAAGAAAAAAAGGCCAGCAGGAGATATTTGAGGCCAAGCAGGGGCAGAACGAGCCAGCGGGGCAGGGGGCGGAGGATCCGCAACCTGGTACTCAACTGTTCCGCCAGATTGGAGACGGCCCCCACCGGGCAGATCCAACCGCAGAAGCCCTTGCGGGCCAAAATGCCAAGAGCCAGGGCGGCCAGCAGGATGGTGAGGCCGGCCGGGTGGGCCTGGTCAAAATAACCGGTAAGGACAAACCGCTTCAGGGCAACCAGGGCGCCGAGGGGCAGAAACGCCTCCACGGCGGGGGGGCGTGGCGTATATGCGGCCAGGTCCCGGGTCCATTGGTAAAAGAGATAGAATTGCCAGCCCATCCACAGGGTAAAGGTAAGAAAGCTGAGCTGCACTGCGAGGCGCAGGCGTGGCAGGTGCTGGTGAAAGGAGGTTGTTGGCATGGATAGGGTCGTTAGATTGCTGAATGTTTGAAATGATGAGAGTTGATGGTCTGTGAAAACGAAAAATTAACCAAAGAGAATACAGAGGGAACTGTTTTTCATAAAAAGCTTTCTTTGTGCTCTCAGTGGTGAGAAAAAAGCTTTTAGCTGGTTGCGTAGATTTGCCCGTACCTTACAGGTCTGCTGCCACCTTAACCACTAGCCTGCCCTTGATTTTGCCCTGCAAGATAAGATCAATATGGTCTGAGAGCTGGGCCATGCTGATCTCGTGTCCCAGCTCTGGCAGGATGGCAAGTTTCCAGGCGTTGCCCAGCTTGTCCCAGATGGTCTGCCTTAGGGCCAGAGGGCATTCGGCGGCATCAATGCCAATCAGGGTGACGCCGCGCAGAATAAAGGGATACACCGTGGTGGGCAGGTCGCCAGAGGCGACATTGCCGCAGCAGGTCACGGTCCCGCACGGTTTGGTGGTCTTGAGGGCCTTGGCGAGG
>JBFFNX010000338.1:0-2809 GCA_041562995.1 Desulfurivibrionaceae bacterium | reverse complement strand
TTGTAGGCAGTCGGTAACCGGCAGGACAGGGATTGTTGGTCCCGCCTATTCCCTGCCACAGAAGATCATTTTGCGGATCCCGCCAGTCAGAGGGGGCGGTGACGTTTGTTATGAAATCGACATGGCCCGGAGCATCCGAGCTGCTGAGAATCGCCCTTGTGGCACTGGTACGAAGCTGATGGTCGTCTGCCCCTCGGCCCCACTGGTAGAGATCACCATAGGCGGCTGCATCAGTCGAACTCGTAGCCACTTGGGAAGCACCGAGGTTGCGGTCCATCCAGATCTGTCCCGCGGACAAGACTGTGTTGGAGGCAGGGTCAAGATAAGTACCAGTCTGCAACCCCCATGAGCCATCGGTCCGCAGGCCCCAGAAGGTCTTGAGGGCAGCCACATCGGCCGGGGTGGCGCCGTTGGTGTTATCCGGCACGGGAAGTTTAGCCTCGATCTCGGTTAAGCTCCGACCGGTGGACCCGGGCCCGGCAGCCGGTTCCTGGAAACTTGCCGACGGATTCGAGGTCGCACCGGTATCAAGTTGATCATAGATATCAGCCATGGTCACCATGTTGCTGCCGCTGGCAGGAGCACCGGGTGAATCAAGAGTACCGGCAATAACACTTCCCCCACTACCTAACATCAGCAGGGCCGCAAGCGGTCCAGCGATCATCATCTTCCCCATCATTACTTCCTCCATCCTGTAAAGAGGTTTATATGTCATATATTCAGTTATTCAAGCAAAGGGCCGAAGCAAACCAACTTGCAAGAGGTCCGGCTATCTCTTTGCAGCGACACAATCTGCTGCCTTTCATGCGCTAATTCGTGGTTCGTAAATCGATCGATTTTTCTTCAGAGAATTTAACTTGTTGCACGGCCATTTCCTGGCCAAAAACACTCACTCTCAGGCAGCAGGCCAACCATTCTGATGGTCCCCATAGCTTTGCGTCCCAAGATCGCCTTGGCTTCCCCTTGCCAGGCCAATAGTACTATACTTATATTTTATTAGTAAGATTAACGGCCTACATCAAGTAAAAATATTAATACCTCTTAAAATACGGGGAAACCCTACCTTTTTTTACGACAGAGTCTATCCAGGAAAATGTTAAGCAGATCCAGTGATTTCCACAGGAAGGGAGGAGGAAACAATTAAAAATAAACGGCAGGCATCTTCAACCAAGCCATCGCCACACTGACGCTTTTTAATGACTATCCGTTTGTTAAGCTTAAACACACTATACATCTTCAGTTTTGAGGGCGGTCACTTGGTTATACTGTCGGCAAGATGCCCCCGGAGCCGGCCGGTTACTGCGGGCTTTAAGTTGATCGTTCTTCTCACATATAGCAATTTTGCCATTTCCTTCTTTTAAGCTCAGCCGGTGCACTTCAAAATCTAATCTACTTCTTGGAAATTAATTTCCACCCGGTTTCTTGGCGAACTCGTTCCCGGCCCGAATAACTAAAGGCAGCTTAATCTTATTTACCAGATTGTCATGGCGCCACTTCTCATCATCGATAAAAAACATGTTCCTGCTACTTATCATGCTGCGCATGGCCAAATGCTTATCGGATAATTTTTGTAAGGGCGCGACAATCACCGGCAAAGCTTCTTTCTCTCTGGCCAGGTTGCGTGCCTTGCTGACGGTTGCAACCATCGACACCGGGCAATCATCCGAGACAAACGCGATTAACTTATCGCCCTTGAAATCAGCCAGTTTTAGTTCTTGGTAGCCGTCCACCTCCGCCAGATGGATATCACCCGAAAAGCGAAATGCGTCCATTGCCTCTCCTGGACAGTAGGCAATATCTTTGAAGTTCTCTACGATCAGGGCGGCAAGGGTAACCATGCTTCTCTTGTAATAGAGGGAGACACAGTAATTCAGGATCTCCTGCTCCGAAAGATAGGGTCGTAAGATCTCAAGCCAGCTTCCAACCCCGCTTACAACCTCTTGTTGATATTTAAGCTGGATAGCGGCCGCCGGCGTTCCTGCTACGTGATAATCGATATACTCGTGCATCATAAAATATTGGCCAATCAGCCGCCTGATCATATCGCTATGTTTGAGACTTTGGTAATGCTTACCCACAAACCCATAAAACTCTTTTTTCTTGGCAGCCAGTTCCTTTACGGTTTTGATTGAGTGACTTGATTCCAGCAGCTCTTTGGCCTGGAGCATCAGGAAGGCGAAGTCATATGGTTCTGGGGCCGGATCACCACCTGCCAACAATTTATAAAAGAAATCATTCTCACCACTACCGACAAAAGAAGGGAGCACATGAGGACCAGTAATCTTCAGGGTAAAAGATTCAGCCCCGATAATAACCGGATAACTCTGACCACCACCAAAAACCAGGAGCGCCAGGCCACGATAGGGAGGATCGATCTCGTAATTGCTGCCTGCGGCTAAATCACCCTTGAAAAGGGCATTTTCGTCCAAGATATTAAAACCGCTCAACTCTATTTTTACCGCCGTCTGCGATTGAATAGTGAGCTTGGCCCTGGCTGATTGACAACCGGAAAAGACAACAAAAACCAACAGAAAACATGTAATTAAAGATTTATAAGCCATAACAATTTCCTAAAATTGCTCGAAAAATAAAAACCCCTCCCTGACGTGCAGCAGGGAGATCCCAGTTGGCCATTTTCCCATGAAATACATAGCTCGTTTGCTTCCTTGCTATAACACGATCCACCTGAACAGAGCAATCGCCTCTGCGAAAACCTTCGATCAGGCAAATCAATGAACAGCATACGCAGGGGAAACTTATCGCCCAACAATGATGCCCGGTAGTTGAGAAAATACTACGGAATATCTTT
>JBFFNX010000337.1:0-2814 GCA_041562995.1 Desulfurivibrionaceae bacterium | reverse complement strand
GGAAATTATGGCCAACTCATCTGACTAACCTTTTGAAACTCTGACCATGAAACGTCTTGCTGATTTTCTAATTTCTCTGGCTGTGCTGCCCTTGCTGATTATCCCAATGCTGGTTATTGCTCTTTTGGTCAAATTGACCTCTAAAGGACCAGTCTTTTACTGGTCTGAGCGGGTCGGCCGGGATAATCAGCTCTTTAAAATGCCCAAGTTTCGCACCATGCGGGTCGACACTCCGGCAGTGGCCACGCATTTGCTTACTGATCCTGATCGTTTTTTGACCCCGGTCGGTAAATTTCTCCGCAAATCCAGTTTTGACGAATTCCCACAGTTGCTCAGTATCCTGAAGGGTGATATGAGTATCGTCGGGCCAAGACCGGCGTTATTTAATCAGGCTGACCTGATTGAACTCCGGACCCAAAAAGGTGTCCATACCCTTACTCCGGGCCTGACCGGCTGGGCGCAGGTTAATGGACGGGATGAGCTGCCAATCCCCATAAAGGTTGAATACGATCTCTATTATTTGAAGCACCGTTCGTTTCTGCTGGATCTGCAGATTATTATTAAAACATTTATGAAGGTTATTGCGCGGGAGGGGGTGACCCATTGAAGAAGTATTGTTGTATGAACTTCTTTCTTGCTATCCTTTTATTAATACTGCAGTTTAATTGCCATAGCAATTAAAGATCTTGACCCATCTTCCCAGACCAGGAACGCTTTCGGCAAGGGTTGACGGCGTGTGCAATGCTGGCTATATAGCTAATGAATTTTTATTAATCCTGAATATGTCGACGGAAATGCGAAGTGCTTCATGAGAAAACAACTGCTGAAAATTAATTTCTGGATCTTGCTGGCACTGGATTGCCTGCTGCTGTTTGCCGCCCACCTCCTGGCCTACTACATTCGCTTTGAGGGGGATATCTCCCCCCAACTCCAGAACATTCGTGCCGTGCTGCCCTGGTTGTTGTCCTTTAAGATCGTGGTCTTTTATTTTTCCGGGCTCTATCGTGGCATGTGGCGATATACCAGTCTGGTTGATCT
This sequence comes from Desulfurivibrionaceae bacterium, assembly GCA_041562995.1. Classification (GTDB taxonomy): domain Bacteria; phylum Desulfobacterota; class Desulfobulbia; order Desulfobulbales; family SURF-16; genus BM506. The sequence continues at coordinate 1,776 of JBFFNX010000337.1, read as the reverse complement.
CATAAAGGTCCTTAACGTTACTCTGGTGACAACTCTCGGGGCCATGGGCTGTGTCCTGCTGATCAACAGATTTATTGGCTTTTCCCGGGCGGTTTTTGTCCTTGATGGGCTGCTGACCTTTATTTTCATCGCCGGGGTCAGGGTCTCCCTGCGTTTGTTTTTTACCAAAAAACATGCTCTGGCTACTTTTTCGCAAAATAAACCTGAAATAATTGTCAAGCAACTGCTGGTGATTGGCGCCGGGGATGCCGCCGAAAAAATTATCCGGGAAGTTCGGGACAATCGGACGCTACCGTATAAAATAATTGGTCTGCTGGATGATAACTCGGGGAAAATAGGCCAGAGAATTCATGGGATCTCCGTTCTCGGGAAAATCAGTGAACTTCATTACCTGGTCGAAAAAACCCAACCGGATGAAATATTGATCGCTATTCCTTCCGCCGGGCGCGAGCAGATGAATCGCATTGTTGAGTTATGCCGAACCAGTAACGTTAAATATAAAACCCTCCCCGGTTTGAACGAGATCATCAGTGACCAGTTTTCGATCAGATCCATGCGTGAGGTCTCCTATAAAGATTTGCTGGGACGCCCCTCGGTCCGCCTGGAGACGGACCTGATCGGCCGGGTTCTCACCGGCAAAGTCGTATTGGTAACCGGGGCCGGCGGTTCTATCGGCTCGGAGCTCTGCCGGCAGATCATCCGGTTCGAGCCGGAACTCCTGGTTTTGCTTGATGCCGGCGAACACAACCTTTATCAGGTGGAGATGGAAATCCTGCACGAGTGGGGTTTCAAGGATTATCTGGCGGTGCTCGGCCAGGTCCAGGACCTGGCCTTACTTGATGATCTTTTTTCGAAATATCAGCCGGCCGCCGTCTTCCATGCTGCGGCCTACAAGCATGTACCGATGGTTGAGAATAACCCATGGCAAGCGGTGACCAACAACATTCTGGCTACCAAGGCCCTGATCGAGACTTCGGTGAAATATCAGGCTGAGCGATTCATCCTGGTGTCAACCGATAAGGCGGTCAGGCCCACCAACGTTATGGGCGCTTCGAAGAGAATGACCGAAAAGATCATGCAGGCCTACTGCCGGGACCACAATAATCAGCAGACCCTGCTTATGGCGGTGCGTTTCGGCAACGTGCTCGGCTCAAGCGGCTCGGTTATTCCGCTGTTCAAGAGGCAGATCGAAATGGGTGGGCCGGTTACGGTTACCGATCCCGAGATGACCCGGTATTTCATGTCCATCGAAGAAGCCGCCCAGCTAATTCTGCAGGCGGCCACCATGGGTAAGGACGGCGAAATATTTATCCTGGAAATGGGCACACCGGTGCGCATCGGTCAGATGGCGCGTGATCTGATCAGGCTCTGTGGCCGAGAACCGGATACCGAGATAGAGATCAAATGTATCGGCCTGCGGCCCGGCGAAAAATTGCATGAAGAACTGATTACTGAAGGGGAGGGGATCGTCCCCACCGGTCATGAGAAGATCATGGTCCTGCGGGGGAACGGGACAAGTTTACAGGATCTGGCCGAGCCTCTTGCCAGACTGGCAGAACTCGCCGGTAAGCATGATGCCAGAGGCATAAAAATGCTTTTATCCGAAATGATGCCGAACTATACCCCCAAGGAAACGGGATCGATCCTATAAAAATTGCGCTTCCTCCTCGACACATAACTCCAACTTCGCTATTGTATTTTACAATATAAACAGGAAAAATTTATGGCAAGCAAACCGGATAACCAGAGAATAGTCATAACGGGGGTGGGGCTCGC
>JBFFNX010000336.1:0-2835 GCA_041562995.1 Desulfurivibrionaceae bacterium | reverse complement strand
TGATCTGGTCGGCGTCGGTATACAGGCACCCGAGCTGGATATGGGCTTCAGCCATGTCCGGGGCCAGTTCAATAGCCTTCTTCAATTCCTTGATTGCCGATTCGGGCTGGCCTCGTTTGGCCATGGTCTGGCCCAGGTGCAAATGGCGTTTGGCATTCTTTTCTTCGGCTGATTTTTCGGCGACCACGGGGTGCAGTTCCTGCTCAAATTGGGCCCTATCTTTCTCACCCAGCATGATCTCGATTTCACCCTGCAAGACTTTGCCAAGATCACGGCTGTAGCCCATGCCGGCCGCGACCTTGCCTTGCGGATCGACTAAGAGGATCGAGGGCAGTACAAAGATACCGAGTTTCCCGTAGGCTTTAAGGTCAAGGTCGAGATAAACAGGTAGCGGCAGGTCTGCCGTCGCCATCACTTCATGGATAATTTCTGGATTGTCATTGCCGGCATTAACTATATATTGAGAGATTTTTTTGTTGTTCAGGAAAATCTGCAGTTCCTGGATGATCTGCATCATTTCGATCACCCGCTTTTTTTTAATGTCATTGTCGGCCCCCCAGAAAACGATCAGGGAATTTTTACTGCTGTCCTGATCCAGGCTCATAGGCTGGCCGGAATCTTCCGCGGTCAGGACCAGAGGGGGGAGCGGCTCACCGGGGCTTATCGACCTGAATGCGAAGGAGTTGGCCAGGCCATCACGTCTGAATAATAAAACCAATAAAGCGATTCCGATAACTGTTACAGCGGTACGTTGTCTGTTGCGCAAGATTAATCCTCCCAAGTATTGTTTGCCTGCAGATAGTTAGCCCTCATCTTTGCTGGATCGTTGGCGAAAACAAGCCTGATTACCTGTTGTCCGTTAAACCTGGGACAGTAGCCTGATCGCCAGGTTACAGTTGGTCTCTTTGTGGCAATGCTGATAACGGGGAGTGAGTAGTTTTTTTTAGAGGCCAATTAATACACCCCGGTTCCAACTGTCTCTGAGGACACTTTAATTGAATTCCTGCAAAAGGTCTCAAATATTTAAGTCAGGTCTTGCGGGTATCACGCCGGAAATAAGGGCAATTTCGGTCAGCTTTCACCTTTAAGCTCTGCCGCCAGCTTGCGCATTATAGCAGAGAACGACCCAACAAGGACAAGGTCGGCCAGGGTACCGAGTGTTGGTTCTCGGTTGATCTCGATGATCGTCCCGCCTTGGTGGGCGACATCGGAGGGAATCAAGGCGGCCGGCATCATCTGGCAGGAGGTGCCGGCGACAATCAGGCAGTCGGCTCCGGTCACCAACTCATCCGTACCGGTCAACGCCTCTGTGTTGATCCGCTCGTCGAAGAAGGTGATGTCTGGTTTAAGAATGCTGTTGCAGATCGGGCAAGGCGGCGGTAAGGCCATCTTCCGAACTTCATCCGACGTCAGGCAATTTCCGCAGGTCAGGCAGGAAAAAGTAGCCAATGAGCCATGGAATTCGACCACCCTGCGGCTGCCTGCCTTCTGGTGCAGGCCGTCGATGTTCTGGGTGATGATCCTCCGGAGACAACTCATCTCCTCCAGTGTTGCAAGGGCCATGTGGCCAGGGTTGGGTGCGGCCCCAGTGATGTCGCACAGTTCGGCCAGCATGGTCCAGACCTTTACCGGGTCGGCGCGGAAGGCGCCTAGGGTACCGTATTCAGCCGGGTCGTAGCGCGACCACAGCCCGCCCTTGCTGCGGAAATCCGGGATGCCGCTTTCGGTGCTGGCTCCGGCGCCGGTCAGGGCTATGGCCTTTCGGGATTTCCTGATTATGGCGGCAGCTGCATTTATGTTTGGATATTTCATTCTTGGCAATCTTCTATTAAGCCAGCGGCCAGCCAGAGGGGCGCCCCAATGGGGGCGGATCAAGTCAATTGATTGAGCTGGCGTTGGTTTCTTACTATAAAAACCTATCCTTGTGGGGCTTAAAGGTCTCTTTTTCATGGCAATAAAGCCACTATCAGCCCAAAAAGGTCGAGGGGCAAGCCGACCCTTTTTTGGGAAATATCTGTCATGATTTTTTTAAAAAATAAACCCCACAGCTTTACTTTGATTAAATCAGAATGATATTCTTTATTCAAAGGGAGGGTCTTAACTCAAAAAGAAAAACGGCGGCGGTAACGCAGCGTAAACTTAAAACCGAGACTACTCCGGACAAAAAAGCAGGGCCATTAGATTGGCGCTGCTTTTTTTTTGCTTGTAACAGCCGGTTACCGCCTGAAGCCAGCCTTTATTTAGTGGTTTAACAGCTGTTCTTTCATCCAGGCAGTGGGCCAACCACGGCCTCTCTCCCATTACCAAGCGAATATTTAATCAGCTGAGCATATTGAAGACTATTGTCCAACAGGCAACAGATTATTCGGTACTTTTGTGCATGGTTACAGCAGCCATGCGCCACTAGTCCCTTTTGGCTGACATGGATAACTACTTGATATGAAGGACATCTTAACAACACATGATTAATATTCAAAGTCTGGCACGCTAATCGCAATTTAAAAATACAACCGGACAGTAGCAATTTTCAATAAAATTGAAAACGAAAGTCAAACATGAACTCAAGAGGTTAGACAATGAAGAAACTTATAATTGTAGTAGCGACTGTTGGTTTGTTAGGAATTGCCGGCATGCAGATTGCCTCGGCCAACAGTGGTTATTGGCAGACCGGCAATTATGGCTATTGCGGTCAGGCCTATGAGGCGGATGATACCAAAAACAATACGATTGCGGAAAAATTCAATGCCGAGACCCAGGATATCCGCAGAGGTTTAACCGTAAAGGGAAGTGAACTACGGGCCCTGCTGAATAATGACAATGCCGATGCGAAACGGG
>JBFFNX010000335.1:0-2838 GCA_041562995.1 Desulfurivibrionaceae bacterium | reverse complement strand
TGACTTCGAGGTTTCCCTCTTCACCGAACAAGGGGTACGCCCCTTTCATCTCGGCCCCCGTATCCTCAGGGTGGACAGCGTTATCCCATCACTTCTTGGCCAGATAGATCTGCTGCGCCGTCTCTAAAGAGCCATCAACTTCTTAGCTTCCCAACCACTTTCCCAACAAGCATTTCCAACTCCTGCAACCTTAAAAAGTATAACAGACCGCCATAGACAACAACACCCCCAGCAATACAAAACAGCAGAGAGCTTATCTGGGCGAAGAGTGAGCCAACGAGCCAGGAAGCACACAAGGCGGCAAGGCCATACACACATAGAGCCATGCAAAAGGATGCCAATAGAATTTTCACAAGCCCAGTCCCGACATAGGACAACGAGAACCCTGAAAGCTTGCGATACAGCATGGCAAACAGAAATAAAAAATTACAGGCCATTGCCCCGGAAAGAGAGAGGGCGGTAGCCTTATAGCTCAGGGTGTCGATCAAGCTCAAGACCAGAAGCAGATTCACCGCCACCCCAATAAAACTGCCCATAACCGGATATCTGGTGTCTCCCAATGCATAGAAAACAGGAACCGTTATTTTCACAGCAGCATAGGCAAAAAGGCCGAGGGAATAAAAACGGATGGCCTCCGCCGTCCTGATGACATCAATGCTGTCAAAGCTGCCATGCTCGAAGAGAACACTGACTATGGGCTCTGCCAGAATCCACAGGCCGCAGGCTGCAGGAATAGACAGACAAAAGCCCATGGTCAAAGAAGAAACAAAGGCCTCCTTTAAAGCCGAAAATTGTTTGCGGGCCGCATAGCGGGCAATTAAAGGGAGGCTGGCCATGGACAGGGCAACCCCAAAAACTCCGATTGGCAACTGCATGAGGCGAAAGGCATACTGCAGCCAGGAAACACTACCCTCCTCACAGGAAGAGGCGAAATTTGTATTCACGAAGATATTAAATTGGGTGGCGGAAAGACCTATCACCGCAGGGACCATAAGGATGAGAATACGATGCAGGCCAGGATCCTTGAGATCGAGATAGGGCCTAAAACGAAATCCAACCTTTCGAAAGAGCGGCAACTGACAACCCAGCTGCAACCCCCCGCCGATAAGGGTTCCCACCGCCATACCAGCAATGGCCGGTTTGCCCATCTTAGTAAAAAGATAGGCAAAGCCAAGACCGCCAATGATGGAACCCAGGTTAAAGAAAGAGGAGGCCATGGCCGGCACAAAAAACTTACCTTTGGTATTGAGGGCGCCCATGACCACGGCCGAGAGTGAAATGAGAACCAGAAAGGGGAACATGATCATGGTGAGCATGGTGGTCAAAGCCACCTTGCCCGATTCCTGTTCAAACTCCCCTTTAACAAGGAGCAGAACAATATCCTCGGCAAAATAAATACCAACCAGGGTTAACAGGCTTAAGAAAATAGCAAAAAAGGCCAGGACATTATTGGCCAGCCGCCAAGTCTCTTCCTCCCCCCTGGTATCGTCATAATCTGAAAATACTGCCACAAAGGCGGTGGAAAGAGCACCTTCACCAAAGAGGTCGCGAAGAAGATTGGGGATACGGAAGGCAACAACAAAGGCATCATAGGCATAACCGGCCCCAAAAAAGAAGGCGAAGACCTGTTCACGGACAAGCCCCAGTATCCTGCTGCACATGACAGCAAAACCGACCGTTCCAGCTGAACGAGCTATTGTTCCGGTGTCGTTGGATGCCTGTTTCATGATTTTCGGGGGAGGGGTGAGGGCGCTCTTGCTCACAGGCGCCAAGGGAAATGACGCCATGTCGTAAACATGTTCTACAGGTGAAGAATGCGCCTTTTTTCTAAAATTATAGTGCTTGCTTTATAACAGGTCAGACTTTACTATACTTGGCACAGCAAGGTTAAACATCTGTTTTCAATCGCTAACTTTTAAAAAGATGCTTACAGGTCAACAAAGGCTCACTTCTGCTTCTCGGTAATACTGAGAACAAGAGATTCACCTGGCACCAGGAAATCCTCTATCAGAAGAAATGCTAACTAGTGGCCCCTGTTCTACCAAGGATTCATGCAAGTCGCCATTGCTTTACCATCGCCATAAGGCAATCAGCATCTGACGCACGGAGAAATTTCATGGGTGCTTCCACGACTACCAAAAACATCGTCCTGCTCGGCCATTCCAAGGCCGGCAAAACAGCACTTAGTCGCGCCCTGCTCAGGGCTGCCGGGATAGAAAATCCTGTCATTGACAAGGATCCGGAATCCCTTACCCATAAGATGACCACCACCTCCAGCCATTTTCATTTTATGTGGAAAGGAGCCAACACGGTCATCACAAATACCCCGGGTGATGACAATTTTCTTCATGAGGCTGACATCCTGGCCCATATCAGCGACAATGCCGTGCTGACAATCTGTGCTGATGAGGCCCATAAATTTCAAACGGAAAAAGCAGCCCGGCTTATTCAGCAATCCACCATGCCCTCCATTCTCTTCATTAACAGGATGGATGAGGCCAAGGCTGACTTTAACGGGACCTTGGCGGCTATCCGTAAAAACATCCTCCTTGATCCTGCTGTTTTATATCTGCCCATTGGCAGCGGTGCTGATTTTTGCGGCGTTATTGATGTCCTCAACGAAAAGGCTCTCTATTTTTCCGAAGAAGAGCACACCTCTTTTGCCGATTTTACCGAAGGGCAGATCCCCACGGCCATGCAAGACGAGGCCTATATCGCCCTGGAAAAACTCATGGAACAGGTCGCAGAAACAGATGATGACCTCATTGAAGAATTGCTTGAAGAAGGCGAGCTTGACAAAGAAGACCTTCTTCAAGGCCTTAAAAATGCTGTCGCCTC
>JBFFNX010000334.1:0-2841 GCA_041562995.1 Desulfurivibrionaceae bacterium | reverse complement strand
TCAGCCATGTTACGAGTCATTCCCGCGAGGGCGGGAGATAGGCGTCGACTTTAATCTGGGCGATTTAACCGAAGTCTCCATATTCCCGCCTTCGCCGCAATACGGGGAGGTTGAGGATGAAGGGGCATCACATTTCCCTTTACGCTCAGGCGAAACGCACTCCGACCCGGCAGGTGTCGTTCTCCTCCATACTGCTCCAGACCACAATGCCGGTCTTATCGTCCATGTTGGCCCGTAAGCTAAGGACCTGCTCCGCCCTTAGGGGGTAGCTGGTCACCAGCCCTATGCCGCCGGGGGAGATGTCCACTGATTTGGCGCTTGTGTGACAGCGTTGTGTCTCGCCCTCGCCGAGGACGGTCATGGCGATGTTCAGCTTCTGGACGTGGGGGCGGCGCGGAAATTTACGGGTTTTCTTGACAAAGGTGTTGTCTGTGAAGCGGACGCCGGTATGAAAATCCGCATCATGCAATGCTTGCTTGATAATGTCCTTAACCTCGGCCAGATCAAAGGGCTTGGTCATGAAGTGGCAGGCCCCGTTTTCAGCGGCCTGGATAATGTTGGCGCTCAACTCATCATCACCCATGTAGCTGGCGGTCATGATGATCACCTTTGTTTTTGGGCAGATATGCTGAATGACTTTCATCAGATCCAGACCGTTGTAATCAGGAAGATGGATGTCAAGGAGGCAGAGATCATAGGGACAGATGCTGAGTTCATCCATGGCCACTCCGGCCGTTGACGCCGTGACCACCTCAACATCTTCCTGACGCAGGGCTTTCTGGAGGCCGTACAAGATTAACTGATCGTCATCAATGATCAAAATTTTCTTTTTCACAGATTCACCTGAAGAAATGAGGACGGAGAGCTGTCACACTTGTTTTGAGTAAAGAGCAATTCGTGTGCCAGCCGTGGCCAGCCGCCTGAGCTCGAAACTCTTTTCCTGACTCTTGAATATGGGAACACAACCCCTTTAAAAACTGAAAGTGGATAGTCAATGATCCGCCCAAAAAAATAAGATCCGTGGTTGGCACCGCTAATTCAGAAAGTTACAGGGCGACAACCTTGGCATGGTGTCCTTTCTGAGGATCAGCGAATTGCTGAGTTAAACTCTTTATCGCCCCAGCCGCATTCGTGCAGAACGTCAATTTCTCCTTTTCGCAGGGCCTGCAGTTGCTCATGCGTTTCCCCGTTGTCTTGTCCTTTGGGAATATCACCAACAATAGCTCGGGCAAATAGCCAACAGTCCAGCCGGTGGCTCGTTCAGCGCCGAGTTGGCAAAATACCCAACCGCACCTGGGCAAATCCCCAACTCGGGCTCTTAATAATTCCTGCCCGCAAAATTTTTCTTTCTATCCATCCAACATCATTTGCCTTTTTTGATTCTTCTCTGAGTGGCACAGCGCTTGCTTTGTCTATAGGCATGGCAAACTGCGATGGGAAAAAATACAGCTCCGCACTTGTTCTGAACCTGATGGCCATGCTTTGTTTTGTGTGCCCCTGCCTGGGACAAGAGACCTTCAACGAGAGCTATCTCTACAGCCTTTCTGATTTTTCCGGCCTGCTTCCTTATAACTGGCCAACGCTGGCCATCGATGAAGAACGCAATGAGACCTACGTCATTTACCAGAACGATGTGGTGATCTTCAACGATTCCGGCATGGAGGTGTACCGCTTTGGCGATGACATGGATTTGGGCCATGTCCTTGCTGCTGATGCCGGTCAGGGCGACGACATCCTGGTCCTCACCTATAAGGATGGCAGGTCAATGCTGTGGCGCTGCAATTACCGAGGCCAACCCATGGCAGAGATTGCCCTTACCGGTCTGCCCGCCCAGTTTGCCGAGTTTACGCCGAACCGAATCATTTACCGAGACGGCCAGATCTATCTGGCCAGTCAAAATCAGATGCAGATCGTCATCTGCGCTGCCGACGGCGCCTTTGTCAAGGGCTTCGATCTCTTTGAGGTCTGCGACTTGGACGAGGACAAGCGCGGCAATATCGATTTTTCCGGCTTCAGCCTGGATAAAGAGGGCAACATCCTCTTTACCCTGCCGACGCTGTTCAAGGCCAATATCCTGAGCATGGACGGCATAGTCACGTCGTTTGGCAAATCCGGCGGCGCCCCGGGCAGATTCAACATTCTGGCTGGCATGGTGGCTGACAGCCACGGCAATTATCTGGTGGCTGACAAGCTCAAATGCGCCATCATCGTTTTTGACCAGGACCTTAACTTCATAAAGGAGTTTGGCTACAGAGGGCCAAAACCAGGAAACATGATCGTACCAAGCGATCTCGCCATTGACAAAAAAGACAGGATCTATGTTTCGCAAGGACGCGGAAGAGGAGTCAGCGTTTTCCGCCTGGAATACCGCGGCTCAGCCGCGCATGGTGAATCGTTGGGAAAGCTGTCACAGAATAAAGGAGGAATGCACCCGGTTTAATCAGAAGTACAGAGGGAAGTACTAGAGAAGAAGACAAAGACACGTTGTACGAGAGAAAAAATAAGCGCCGGTTCGCACCGGCAAACCATCCTTCGAAAAAGGTAAACCCATCGTGAGGTGGGGACACAAAGTCTACAGGTCCTCTAAAAGGACGGCTGGACTACCGGAGACCAATATTTTTGGAGGGTGATTACAATGAAGAAGTTCTATAAAATCAATCTGGTATTAGCCAGTGCCGGCCTGTTGACCGTCGGTGTGGCTGGTTCCGCCCTGGCGTTCCATAGCGGTGGTGTTGCAGAGTGCGGCGGTTGTCACAGCATGCATTCCCCCAATATGGCAGGCAGCTTCCTCTTGAAAGGAAGCGATCAGAGCTCCACCTGTCTGGGCTGTCATGAGAGCCC
>JBFFNX010000333.1:0-2905 GCA_041562995.1 Desulfurivibrionaceae bacterium | reverse complement strand
GTCCTTACTCCCTCGTTACGCAGCAGCCCTTGGGCGGTAAGGCCCAGTTTGGTGGCCAGCGTCTCGGTGAGATGGAGGTTTGGGCCATGGAAGCGTACGGCGCTGCCTATACCCTCCAGGAATTTCTCACGGTCAAGTCGGATGATGTGGCCGGCCGGACCAAGATGTATGAGAAAATTGTCAAAGGCAATAATTTTCTGGAAGCAGGCCTGCCGGAATCGTTCCATGTATTGGTCAAAGAACTGCAAGGGTTGTGCTTGGAAATGGAATTGCTGGAGTAGCTGGCACATAACCGCCAATGAACTGGTTGTTGAAAAATGTAGTTTGGTCATTTCAGCAAAGCCGCTAGAGAAGTCAAAGAACTAACGAAGTTATAGATTAAAGAAATTAAGAAGGAGAGGGGTAAGCGGGGATTGCTAACATTTCCCCCTATCTTCTCTTCCTTTTTAAGATTCTCAATAACTTGAGGTGCATCTGTGGACGAACTTTTCACCTTTTTTACCAAGGCAAAAAAGACAATAGCTTTTAGTAAGGTACGAATCTCCCTTGCTTCTCCGGACAAGATTAAAGAGTGGTCCTATGGCGAAGTAAAGAAGCCTGAGACCATTAACTACCGGACATTCAAACCCGAACGTGAAGGTCTTTTCTGTGCCAAGATTTTTGGACCGGTCAAGGATTACGAATGTAATTGCGGGAAGTATAAGCGCATGAAGCATCGTGGTGTTGTTTGCGAAAAATGCGGAGTTGAGGTTATCCAATCCAAGGTTCGCCGCGAACGCCTGGGTCATATTACCCTGGCCGCACCTGTGGCCCATATCTGGTTCTTGAAGAGTCTGCCCTCGAAGATCGGTAACCTCTGTGATATGACCTTGAAGGAACTGGAGAAGGTTCTCTACTTCGATTCCTATGTGGTTGTCACCTCCGCGGAGCCTACCATTACGGTGGGCACCCTGATGAATGAGGAGCTGTATCGTCAGAGTCGCGAAGAATTCCCCGGCAAATTCACAGTGGGAATCGGTGCCTCCGCCATTAAGGATATTTTGAGTTCTCTTGATCTCGAGTCCCTTTCCGTAATGTTGCGCGAAGAGATGCGCACCACCGGCTCCGAGGCCAAGCGTAAGAAATACGCCAAGCGTCTTAATGTTGTCGAGGCCTTCAAGGATTCCGGTAATAAGCCAGAGTGGATGATCCTTGAGACCATCCCGGTCCTGCCCCCTGACCTTCGACCGCTGGTTCCCCTGGAAGGCGGCCGTTTTGCCACCTCTGATCTTAATGATCTCTATCGCCGGGTGATAAACCGCAACAACCGCTTAAAGCGTCTTCTCGACCTTGATGCCCCTGAGATCATCATCCGTAATGAAAAAAGGATGCTTCAGGAAGCCGTGGATGTTCTTTTTGATAACGGTAGGCGTGGTAAGACCATTACCGGTCCCAATAAGCGTCCGCTCAAGTCCCTTTCCGACATGTTGAAAGGTAAGCAGGGTCGCTTCCGTCAGAACCTCCTCGGTAAACGTGTTGACTACTCAGGCCGTACCGTTATTGTCGTCGGACCCCATCTTCGTCTTCATCAATGCGGTCTGCCTAAGAAGATGGCCCTCGAGCTCTTCAAGCCCTTTATCTATAACAAGCTTGAGGCCCTGGGTTATGTCACCACCATCAAGAGCGCCCGCAAGATGGTTGAGAAGGGCACCAAGGAGGTTTGGGATGTTCTTGATGACGTGGTACGTGAGTACCCCATCATCCTGAACCGCGCTCCAACCTTGCATCGTCTCGGTATGCAGGCCTTTGAGCCTGTGCTCATCGAGGGCAAGGCCATCCAGCTCCATCCTTTGGTCTGTGCCGCCTTTAATGCTGACTTTGATGGTGACCAGATGGCGGTTCATCTGCCCCTCACCGTTGAGGCCCAGATGGAGGCCCGGGTGTTGATGATGTCCACCAACAACATCCTCTCTCCTGCCCATGGTGAGCCGGTTATTATCCCCAGCCAGGATATTGTTCTTGGTCTGTATTATATGACCAGAGAGCGTCTCTACGCCAAGGGCCACAACAAGGTATTCTCCTCTGCTGAAGAGGCGTCTATTGCCTATGATTTTGGCGAGGTGCATCTGCAGGCCATGATCAAGGTGCGTATTGACGGCAAGATTGTCGATACTACCATGGGTCGTGTTCTGGTCGGTCAGCTCTTGCCAAAGTCCGTAGGTTTTGATCAGGTAAATATGAACCTGAGCAAGAAGGCCTTGGCCAAGCTCATCGATCACACCTATCGCCATGCAGGCACCAAGGACACTGTTATTCTGGCTGACCGCTTAAAGGATCTGGGCTATGAGTTTGCTACCCAGGCTGCGGTTTCCATCTGTATCAACGACATGCTTATCCCTCTTTCCAAGGAAGAGATTCTCAGCAAGTCTGAGCAGGATGTTTTGGACGTTGAAAGCCAGTACGCTGACGGTCTGATCACCTCCGGTGAGAAATACAATAAGGTGGTTGATATCTGGTCCAAGACCACGGATAGCGTGGCTCAGGACATGATGACCGAGCTTTCTGTGGATTATATCCAGAATCCAGAGACCAAGAAGATGGAGGAAACCCCGAGTTTCAACCCCATCTATATGATGGCTGATTCCGGTGCCCGTGGTTCCAAGGATCAGATTCGCCAGCTGGCCGGTATGCGTGGTCTGATGGCCAAACCCTCCGGTGCCATTATCGAGACCCCCATTAAGGCCAACTTCCGGGAAGGCCTGACCGTTCTCGAGTACTTCATTTCCACCCATGGTGCCCGTAAGGGTCTTGCCGATACTGCTCTGAAGACGGCAAACTCCGGTTATCTGACGCGCCGCCTGGTTGACGTTGCCCAGGATTCCACCATTGTCGAGAAGGATTGCGGCACCCTGGATGGCATCCTGGC
>JBFFNX010000332.1:0-2925 GCA_041562995.1 Desulfurivibrionaceae bacterium | reverse complement strand
TGGTCGGCATCGGCCGCCGGATGCCGGTAACCATGCTGGCCTTTTTCATCGGTTCCTTAAGTGTAATCGGCCTGCCGCCAACAGGCGGTTTTTTAAGTAAGTGGTATCTGCTTCTCGGCACCCTGGAGTCCGGCCAGATTGCCATGCTGGTTGTACTTCTCACCAGTTCCCTGCTTAACGCCGCCTATTTTATGCCGATTTTTTATCGAGCCTTTTTCTGTAATCCTGAGGAGTCTCTATTTGAAGACAAGGTTGCTGAGGCGCCGATCTGGTGTGTGGCGCCGCTGGTATTCACCAGTCTGGTGACAGTGATCCTTTTCTTCTATCCGCAGCCATTTTTTGAGCTTGCCCGCCTGGCGGCGTTGACATTTACCGGAGGCTGAAGATGAAAGAGACCGAAGAAGAGATAATGGAACTGAGTCATGATCCGGTGCCCGGCTATCGGCCGGCTTTTTACATCATTTTTGCGATAAGTTTGATTTATCTGGCAATAATTTTTATCCGGGGCTAGCTGCCTGCCGAGGTTTTCCATGGCTGACGAAAAAAAACATATCTTCGACAACCCGAAAAATATCCAGCGGGTGCTGTACGGCCTCTTCGGTTCCCTGGTCCTTCTTCTTGCCCTGGAGCCCTTTGTCCATAAGCACACCTATTTTTCCTGGGAAGAATGGCCCGGTTTTTATGCCATTTACGGGTTTGTGGCCTGCGTGCTTCTGGTGCTGGCCGCTAAATATATTCTCCGCCCTCTGGTGAAGCGGGATGAGGATTATTATGACTGATCTGCTGCCGCCCGCCTTTATCTATATCTTCGGCGCTCTGCTGGTCCCGTTGTTGCCGGCCAGGATCAAGTCCGCCTATCTATTGCTGCTGCCGGTACTCAGTTTTATTTATCTGGTCAGTATGCCGCCGGAGAGTAGCTGGCAGGTGACTTTTCTCGGTTTCGATCTGGTGCCCTTTAAGGTTGACCGCCTCTCCCTGGTCTTTGCCTATATCTATCACCTGATTTCGCTGATCGGCATTATTTATTGCCTGAACATAAAGAGCGACCTGGAGAAGGTCAGCGGTCTGGTTTATGCGGGCAGCGCCCTGGGGGTTGTCTGCGCAGGGGATCTTTTTTCCTTTTTCGTCTTCTGGGAGATGCTGACAGTCTCGGCCCTGGCACTTATCTGGGCCAGTCGCACCAAAGCTTCCCAGGCCGCCGGTTTCCGGTATCTCATGGTTCATGTCTTCGGCGGATTGCTGCTCCTGGCCGGCATCACCATGTACATCCACGAACAGCAGTCCATTGCCCTTGGTTATATCGGCCTCTCCAGTCCCGCCACTTACCTGATCTTTTTCGGCATGGGTGTTAACGCCGCCTGGCCTTTTCTCCATGCCTGGCTTACGGACTCTTACCCGGAGGCCACGGTGGGCGGTGCGGTGCTGTTGAGCGCCTTTACCACCAAGACCGCGGTCTACGCCTTGGCCCGGACCTATCCCGGCACAGAAATGCTGATTTGGATCGGGGCGGCCATGACTGCCTTTCCCATCTTTTTTGCCGTGATCGAAAACGACCTGCGGAGAGTGCTCTCCTACAGCCTGATCAATCAGGTGGGTTTCATGATGGTCGGCATCGGTATCGGCACCGAACTTTCCATCAACGGGACCGCCGCCCACGCCTTTGCCCATATCCTCTATAAATCCTTGCTCTTCATGTCTATGGGGGCGGTGATCTTCCGCACCGGCAAAATCAATGCCACCGATCTGGGCGGCTTATACAAATCCATGCCGTGGACCGCGCTTTTCTGTATCATCGGCGCAGCCTCGATTTCCGCCTTTCCCCTGACCAGCGGTTTTGTCAGTAAATCGATGGTGCTGGATGCTGCGGCCCACGGCCATATGGCAATCGTTTGGCTGGCCCTGCTCTTTGCCTCGGCCGGTGTTTTTCACCACTCAGGCATCAAGATCCCCTTTTTCGCCTTTTTTTCCCACGATGCGGGGTTTCGGGTCAAGGAGGCACCGGCGAACATGCTGACTGCCATGGGGATAGCGGCCTTTTTCTGCATCTTTCTCGGGGTATACCCGCAGTTTCTCTACGCGATTCTTCCCTACCCGGTCGACTTCGTGCCCTATACCTTTTCCCATGTCAGTGGCCAGATGCAGTTGCTGATGTTCTCCGCCTTGGCCTTCACTCTGCTGTTGCGGGCCGGGATCTATCCGGCCGAGATCAGGGCGATCAATCTGGACAGCGACTGGATTTACCGCAAGGGCGGGCCGTTGTTTTATGGTCTGGTTGATAGAGTCTTCAATGGCCTGAATAAGGCTGCGGACCAGATCTTTATTAAAGGATTTACCGGCAGCCTCGCCAGAGTCGCCCAGAACGGCCCGGCCCATCTGGCCAATCTGGTTATGACCCCGATCTGGCTGGTTACCCTCGACCATGAGCAACGCCAGAAAGAGAAGGCTCTCCTGTATCGCAATTTCAGTACCGGCACCATGGGACTGGCGATTATGGCGGTTTTTGTTTCACTCTTTATCGGACTGGTCTTTGTTTTAAGTATATAGGTCTTGCGCATCATTCTTTGTGAACACCTTGATGTTCAGGACCACACCCAGGAAAAGGGGGTGGAGCAAATGAACCTGCATCAGGCCATCCAGCATAATTGTAATATTTCCGATGCCAGGGATAATGGTATCTATTCAATTTGTACCCTGGTCCTCAAACTCCGTAATCTTTACAAGTGGGAAAAAGGGCTGGCGCCCTGGGACGAACCGGACTCGCCAATACTGCTTGACTGGATCGATGCCAAGGAAAACTTCTGGGAAGATATCACGGCTGAAGAATTTGAACCATTGCCGCTTAATAGTTCCCTGGTCGATCCCTACGATATCGCAGCGGTAAATAAAAAGCTCGACGGCACCACATACTACGGTGCCGGTTATGGC
>JBFFNX010000331.1:0-2928 GCA_041562995.1 Desulfurivibrionaceae bacterium | reverse complement strand
TGTTGTAATACTCCTCAATCTGCTCATTGGTAATCACCACCGTGGAACGGATCTCAACACTGATCAGGCGCTGGCGGATGATTTGACTCCGCAGGTTGGCCTTGTATATTTGGGGGGTAATTCCTGCCTTGGCAAGTTCAGCGGTGAATTGCCCAGCGGTGAAGTTGTTTTCTTCCATGATACGGAAGTAATTCATCTCAATTTCTTCGTCACTCACCTCAATGCCACGTTTGGCTGCCCGTTGGGCAATGAGTTTTCGCTCAATGAGATTTGAGAGAATGTCCTTTCTGGCTGCGGCGAGGGCTTGGGGGCGTTCTTCAGAGGGGACCTGCTCGCGAATTTTTTCAAAGTGGAGGGCCCCTTCGCTGTTCAGTTCGGAAAGGGTGATCAGGTCATCGTTAACCACAGCAATAACCCGGTCAATGATATCGGCCTGGGCCAGGGCAGGGAGGAGAAGCAGGAAGACAAGGCAACGCAGGAAGTATAACATAGGGTAGATTCGAGAAGAGTTTGAGGTCAATTTTTTTACGTTATGATGGGAGGTTAGAAGTTATATATCATCAGCCTGCAGCAGCCGCAATATTTTTTTCGCAGCACTGAGTATGGCATCGTTGCTCTTGGTTGAGGCCGTCACCACCAACCTGTTGTCCGGAGTAAGGCGCATCGTTCCTCTGGAGTTTTGCACCATGATCAGGATCTGCTCCGGGGCCACCGGTGTTTGTTCCAAAAAGGAAAAGGCCAGTGATCCTGGTCCCTGATCAAGCTTGGCAATACAGAGAGGCCTCATCAACATTTTAAGTTCGATAATGTGGAGTAAATTTTCTGTTTCGGCAGGAATCTTGCCGTAGCGATCCTCAAGCTCGTCACGAAGATCGGCAAGTTGCTCCAAACTGTTGATGCTGGAGATCTTCCGGTAGGCAATATAGCGTTGTTCACCATCGAGGATGTAAGAGGGGGGGATAACGGCTGAGAGTTGGAGGTTGATCTCCGGCTCAAAATCAGGGAGCTGGTCAACCTGATCACCGTCGAGGCTACGTCTTTTCAGATCCTCCACGGTGCGTTGCAAAAGATCAAGATAGAGGTCGTAGCCAACCGCAGCAATATTGCCGCTCTGGGATTCCCCCAGGATATTACCACCGCCGCGAATCTGTAAATCACTCATGGCCAGTTTGAAGCCGCCACCCAGTTCATTGTAGTCCATCAGGGCCCGGAGGCGCTGTTTGGCGTCTTTTGAGAGGCCGTCGAGGGAGGGGACCAACAGGTAGGCATAGGCCTGCTTGCGGGAGCGACCCACCCGGCCCCGGAGCTGGTAGATACCGGCCAGGCCAAGACGATCGGCCCGGGTAATAATAATAGTGTTGGCGTTCGGTATATCAAGGCCTGATTCAATAATGGTGGTGCAGATGAGGACATCAATACGGTGGTTGACAAAATCCACCATGATCTCTTCCAGGACCTTGCCGGGCATCTGGCCATGGGCCACGGCCACCCTGGCCTCGGGCACGAGTTTTTGCAGGCGGCCGGCAACCTCATGGATGGACTGTACCCGGTTATGGACCAGAAAGACCTGGCCGCCGCGCTGCATCTCCTTAATGACCGCCTCTTTAATGACCAGATCGTCGTGACGGGCCACAAAGGTCTTGACGCTGCGCCGATGCTGGGGAGGGGAGCTGATCACCGACAGGTCACGGACGCCGAGCAGTGACAACTGCAGGGTGCGGGGGATCGGGGTGGCCGTTAAGGTGAGGACATCAATGTTATGGCGCAGTTTCTTCAGTTTTTCCTTATGGCTGACGCCGAAGCGGTGTTCCTCGTCAATGATGAGCAGGCCCAGGCGACTAAAAACCACATCCTTGGACAACAGGCGATGGGTGCCGATGAGGACATCCACCCGCCCGTTAGCAAGATCCTTAATTATCTCTTTTTGTTCCTTGGTGCTCCGGAAGCGATTCAGGCTTTCCACCCGGACCGGGAAACCGCTGAAACGTTCCCTGAAGGATTCGGCATGTTGCTCGGCAAGGACGGTGGTGGGGACAAGAATGGCCACCTGAAAGCCATCTTCCACCACCTTGAAGGCGGCGCGGATGGCAACCTCTGTCTTGCCGTAGCCCACATCACCGCAGACCAGGCGATCCATGGTCCGGGACGAGGTGAGATCGTCAAGGCAGCTGTTGATGGCGCTTAACTGGCCTTCCGTTTCATTATAGGGGAATGATTCCGCCAGCTCTTGATAGAGTTCTCCAGGTTGGCTGAAGGCATGCCCTTCGGCAATCTGTCTCTTGGCATAGAGTTTCAGGAGGTATTGCGCCACCTTCCACACCGCCTCTTTGACCTTGCTGGTGGTCTTGGCCCACGCCTTGCCGCCCAGGGCATCTATTTTAGGTTTTTTATCAGAGAGGCCCTTGTATTTGCTCACCGTATTAATGCGGTCGATGGGCACATAGAGCTTGTCGTTATCCTTAAATTCGATGTGGAGAAAATCATTGCTGATCGCGCCCAGGGTCATGTTGACAATACCCTGGTAGATGCCGATGCCGTGGGTGGCATGGACCACCAGCTCACCGGCCGCGAGCTGATCAAAACTAACGGATTCGCCGGCTGCCGGGTGTTTACGGCGCTGGCGGGGGCCTAATTGTTTTTCGCCAAAGAGCTCTGATTCAGAAAAAAAATGGATTTTTTCCAGGGGCAGATCAAAGCCCTGGCTCAGGGGTTCCGGCAGTAAGAGGACCTGGTCGCCAACATCGACAAGATCGGTAAAGGGGAGTTCCTGGTCTTGGATGTCAAGGCCGTGATGGCTCAGAATCTCATGGAGATTACGGAGATGGCGCACGGAGCGGCAGGTGATGACAGCCCGGTGCCCCAGCTCCTGCAGGGTATGGATCCGCTCTACCAGGGGACTGAGAAGACCATCTTTTTTGCGGCGGAGGT
>JBFFNX010000330.1:0-2944 GCA_041562995.1 Desulfurivibrionaceae bacterium | reverse complement strand
GAAAAGAAGAATTTTATCCATGGCCAGGCGGAGTTTTTCTTGCCGTTGCAGGCCTTCTCTTTCAGCGATTTCAAAGGCCAGTGTCTGGGCCTGAGCAGTGGACAAGGCCTGGGAGTAGGCTGTTGCCTCAGAACGAAGACGTGGCTCCAGGGCAAAGAGCCAATAGCTGACCAGGGCACCTTCCAGGATGGCAGCCAACAGGATAAACACCAGGGTGATGCGACCATGGTACGAATCGGAATTGTTGAAAAAGGAGCGCGGGAAATTCAATTTGTTTCGACTTCTGGATAGCGGGAGGCAATGCGGAGAAAGAAGGGCTTTAAATCCAACTTGGAGTCAACAAGGGTTGTCATGTTCACTTGCGGTAGGATGCGGGCGGTTACGGCAATGGATCCAGCGACACCTAAAGGAACATCCCCGACAAAGGGGGAAAAGGTGATGATGCTTTTTTCTTTGCCGTACTTGATAACAGCGGCAAGGTGGGGCAGGTGGGGTTGGGCAATAAAAATTGCAGCAGGTTGCAGCCTTTGAAACTCGTCATAATCGTCGCGAACGATAACAGCCTTGAGGGGGGTACCTTTGATCGATTTGATATCGAGAAGCCGTGCCGCAATTTTCTGGGCGGTGCGCCTGTCGTTATGATGGACAATATAAACGACAAGATTGCCGTCCCGGTCCTGTTTGGCGGTGATCTGGCGATCTGCTGCCAGAAAACTGGGAAAAAGGTCGAGGCCGGCATTCAGACGTCTGGTTGAATCGGTGTCCTGATCCTGAGCGGCCAGGGAAACCTCAACAAGACAGAGCAGGAGCATGGCCCCGATGCAGAGCCAGGACGAAGTCTTGAAAATGGCTATTTTCCGAATAAATAAATTCACGTTTTTTATTAAGCCCAGATTTTTTTTCTCAGGTCAATGAGGTAAGTTTTTTTAATTTGTCGTTTTTAAAAGGTTAAAACTCATAAGAGCATTGGGCCCACCAGTACCTGTCCTGGGTCTCATAATCGTTGGGGTAACTGAGATCCGATGACGAAGGGTTAAGAATTTCCTCGTTGAAAATATTTTGGACCCCGACACGGATGGTCAGCCCTTCGAGCTCTGAGGGGAAATAGGAGAAGGTGAGATCCACCTTGTTATAGCTCTTCAGGTCATCACGTGGGTCATTTTCGGCCCTTGTCCTGCGGTCAACAAAACGATATTGGCAGGCCACGGTGGCCCGAGGGGCCGGTTGATAAATAAGGGCGGCATTGGCAAGCCAGCGGATGGCGCCTACCACCTCTTGGTCGCTGTCAACATCCTTGGTATGGGCATAGGAGATATTGCCGTCAAATTTGAGGTTGGCCAGAATTTCCTGGTCGAGTTCGACCTCAAAACCCATTTGTTTAGCGCCATTGCTGTTGGTGAATTGGGCAAGAACACCGTTTGGTGCTGTGACAATCAGGTCGTTGAGGCGTGAATAAAAGAGGGTGAGTTTGGCGGTATGGCTTGTTTGTCTATGAATATAACCGACCTCATAGGTGTCGATGGTCTCAGGGTCGATGTTGGGGTTGCCTTCCAATAGCAGTTCAGAGCCATAGAGCTCCATGAAGGTGGGCGGCCGGAAGGCCCTGGCGGCCTGGACTTTGAAAATATGATGTTCGTAGGGGTGCCAGACTGCGGAGAGGCGAGGGGTGAAGCTGTCGCCAACATCGCTGTAATGGTCAGCCCGGACGCCCATGGTTAAGGTCATAAGAGGCGTTATATTATAGACATCCTGGAGGATGGCACTGACCAGGTCGCGGTCCTTGTCCTCGTCGACAAAAAGGCTGTCGCCTGTTGCTTCTTGCCAGGAGGTCGGGGCATAGCTGACTATGTCGATGTTGGCTTTTTGCCAGACATCGCGCAGGGCAATATGATTGTAGGAAAGTCCGGCCAGGATGTTGTGATCGCTAAGGCCCTGCCAGGAGGATTCCAGGCAGGTGAAAAACTTTTCTTCCTGGCTGTAAATGGACATCTGGATGCCATCTGGATAGGTATAGCTGAACAGGGAGGCGTTTGGGGGGGCCAGATTTAGTTGGTCGAGGCTATAGGAATAGTTCTGCCAACCGGCCTTCAGCTGCAAGTCGAGATCCGCGGAGAGGCGCAGACGTTGCCTGACTTCGATGTTCTCATATATGTGTTCTTGGGCGATATGGTCATCGGCGAGGGGTTGAATGCCGTAAAAGTCACCGGCCCCTTCCTCGACATAATTGGCAAGAAGGGTGAAGTCTTTGTACTTGAGGGTCAAAAACCCATTGGCGCTCTCACGCTTCTCGTTACTGCTGCCATAATTGTCATAGGCGTCAGGTCCGGCAAAATGGGATTGGCCCTCCGTGTCTGAAAGGGAACCGTTGAAGGATATATGGAAGTCATTGGCGGCATCAGCAAAATGGGTCATTGCCCCACCAGCATAGGATTTGTTGCGTCCCAGGGTGGCAAAGACCCTATTGTTTTCTTCTCTGGTGATAATATTGATCACGCCGCTGTAGGCGAATTCACCGTGCACTGCGGCGCCGGGGCCGCGGATGATCTCAATACGTTCGATCTGCTCAATGGGCATATTACAGACCCCGGTGGCAAAACCGAAAAGGGTGGTGTTGAGGGGGGTGCCGTTCAAAAGAATCATGGCGGTGGCCGAGATATAGGGGCTACCGATACCGCGGCTGATCAGAGAGGGGGTGCCGTCGCCGCCGAGGTTCAATTCCAGACCGGGCACCAGGGGCAGGGCCTCCATAATAGTGCGTTTGCCCCGGGCTTCCAGGTCCTTGCCATACAGAACAGTGACCATGCCGGGGATATAATCGGCGTTCATCTTGGTCTTGGTGGCGATCTCCGTATGCTTGTCAAGGACGTCGAGGAGGTGAGAAAGCTCCTCTTCGTCGGCGTTGGAAAGATCGTGGTGCTCAGCCCGGCAATAGGAAGAAAGGGCT
>JBFFNX010000329.1:0-3025 GCA_041562995.1 Desulfurivibrionaceae bacterium | reverse complement strand
GAAGATTCATACCCTGCCAGGCTATCCGGCCTCTGATAGAGTGAAGAGCGCGTCTCCACCACCTGCAGCCCCGCTGCCGCAAGCCACTCTTCGATCCTGTCCATTTCATAAAAAGATGCGTATTGATAAAAGGGGTGACCATCCTCTTTTTTGGCTCGAAGGGACTGCCCCCATGGGCCACCGCCCGGAATCACGCCAAGGACCAGATGCCCACCCGGCCGCAGGGCTTGCCCGGCCTGGAGCAGTACCCGGCCCGGTTGATGGGTAAAGCAGAGGGTAAAGAGGATAAAAAGCGTGCCAACCCCATCCCGGATGAGGGGCAGATCCTCACCAACCCCCTGACAGACACCGGCAATACGCTGGGCGGCAATGGTGAGAGGGGTCCAGGCCGGATCAATACCAACAGTCACCCCCAGCGCACTGGCAAAACGGCCTGGCCCGACACCAAGTTCCACCCTTGGCGGGGCAAGCTCTGTCTCCAGTTCCTGTAAAGCGGCAAGCTCAATGGCAAAAAGAAGACTCTCATCGTACCAGCCGTCATATTCCTCGGCCCGTTCATCGAAAACCTGAGAAGCCTTCTGCCAAAAAGGCCTACTGTCGGCAGTCATCGTCTTTTCACATCCTTTTTTGCTGATTTGTCTTATCCATGCTCTTTTTACCATGAAGCGGCCATGGCCTCGAAGTTTTTTATCTTTTTGCCAGTCCCCGTCGCAAAAATCACCAGGAACACTTTGTTATCACCCCAGCCTGAGGTATCATAAGGCCATGGCATCCCAACCAATCAAACATGGCCCCTTTCAGGAGTCTCTCACCAACCCCGCCGATTTCACCCTCTCTTTTGAGCTCGTCCCTGGTCGAGGCGGGCGCTCCACGGTCCATACCAAGACCCTTGACCTGGCCCGCAGCATGGCTGGTGATGGCCGCATCTGTGCCGTGTCCATTACCGATAATGCCGGGGGCCATGCCACCCTGGCTCCAGATGTCCTCGGTAAGGAAATCCTTGAGATGGGCATGGATGTCATCAGCCATTTTTCCTGCAAGGATAAAAACCGTAACATGATGGTAAGCACGCTCTATGGCTGGGACCGCATTGGCCTCCATAATTTACTGGTCATAGCCGGCGACTATCCGCAGAAAGGTTATTGCGGTCACCCCAAACCCGTCTACGACCTCGACACCGTCCACGTCATCGACCTTCTCACCCATCTCAATAACGGCGAAACCGCTCACGACCTGCCCCCCACCTCATTTTGTATCGGGGTGGCCATATCCCCCTTCAAATATTCAGAAGCGGAACTAATGATGCAGTATTATAAGCTGCAACGAAAAGTTGCCGCCGGGGCCCATTACGGCATCACTCAGCTCGGCTTTGATGCCCGCAAATATCACGAGGCCCTGCTGTATGTGGAGGAGCATGGTCTCGACATTCCCCTCCTTGGCAATCTCTTTATCCCCACCATCCATGTGGCCCGCCTCATGCGCCAACGGGTCATTCCCGGCTGTATGATCCCTGACCATATTTTCGAGGAGATGGAAAAGGAATCCCGCGCCGCAGACAAAGGTAAAAAAGCGCGCCTGGAGCGGGCGGCCAATCAGCTTGCTGTTCTTCAGGGCATGGGCTATAGCGGGGCGCACATCGGCGGACCCGGCCTTGAGATGGCGGATATTGACTTTGTCCTCTGCCAGGCCAAAGCACGGCAGGGGCAGTGGCCCGACGTACTTGCCGAGTTCCAGCCCGACACGGCGCAAGGCTTTTATTATTATCAGCAAGACCCGATTACCGGCCTCAATCAGCAGCAAAGAACTGCCCTTGCCGCCTGTAAAAGACAATCCCCGCTCTACCATTTCAGCAACCTCATTCACAACCTTGCCTTTGAACCCGGCGGCCTGCTCTATCCTCCGGCAAAAAACTGCTGCCTGGCTCTCGACAAAACTATCCTGCGCCGCCCCCTTTTCGGGCTGGAGCACCTCTCCAAATTTATCCTCTTCGCCTGTCAGAACTGCGGTGACTGCACCCTGGCCCAATTCGGTTATAGATGTCCCCAGTCTGGCTGTGCCAAGTATCTCCTTAACGGCCCCTGCGGCGGCAGTGTCGATGGCTGGTGCGAGGTGTACCCGGGCCAGAAGCGCTGCCATTATGTCCTTACCTATGAGCGCCTGAAAAGCAGAGGAAACGCCGACGATCTCGGCCACGGCTATATCCCGCCTCGGGACTGGAGCCTGACAGGCGCTTCATCCTGGGTCCATTTCTATGCCGGCAAGGATCATACCCAGCGCCGGTGCGGTGCCCCGGAAAATAAATCTTCGGAGGCAAAAACATCGGCCGCTCCTAAAAAAAGGGGCTAATACCTTGGCAGCCCCCTTCCTTTGCGGGGACAAGCAATAAAGAATTCGCCCAATTCAGACTCTTCCCGCAAAAAAACTTAAATATGTTTTGCACCCCCTAATTAAAGGGGGTAATTTAATTTCTTTTTTTTGGGAAATTTTTTGGCCTTCTTCTGTTTTTTTCACCGTTCCAGGTTTTGGGAACACCGTGAAGGCCGACTACATATTTTTTTCACCCTAGCTAAAAAGGATGACAGGCATGGGCAAGCAAGCCTCTTTACGCCCGAAGGAAGAATGCGGAATCTGCGGTGTTTTTGGTCACCAGGATTCTGCCAAACTGACCTATTTCGGACTCTATGCGCTTCAGCACCGCGGCCAAGAAAGTGCCGGCATTACCACATCAGATGGTAAAAATGTTTCTGAGCACAAGGACATGGGCCTTGTCTCCGAGGTCTTTAAGGAAAAGGATTTTGAGCACCTCATTGGCCACCTGGCAATCGGTCATGTGCGCTATTCCACCACCGGTGCCTCAAACCTCGTCAACGCCCAGCCTTTTACTGCCAACCATCGTGGTGAGACCTTTGCCGTGGCCCATAACGGCAACCTGGTAAACATCCGTCAGCTCCGGGATGAACTGGAGGGAAAAGGTTCCATTTTCCAATCCACCATGGACAGTGAGGCCGTGGTTCATCTGATGGCT
>JBFFNX010000328.1:0-3033 GCA_041562995.1 Desulfurivibrionaceae bacterium | reverse complement strand
TAGGAAAATTTGTGTGTAAGTTGGTTTGCCCGGCAATGCCGGACGATCATTGCAACTGCAACTGATCGATTAACCTGCTAAATCTAACAAAAGGAGAGTAAGGATGAAGAAAGCATTAAGTTTTGCAGTTGCACTTGGTCTTGTAGCGGGCATGGCTTCTACTGCCGTGGCAGCAGAGTTGGTACTGAAAGGCGATGCCCGTCTTCGCGGTCAGTATAAAAATAACAGCACTGATGCAGATGATAATACCGCTGATCGTATTCAGAACTTTGACCAGCGCTATCGTCTCAATGCCGACGTCGTTGTTAATGATGCGGTTACAGTTAACACCCGTCTCGTTCTCATGGATCAGAAATTCGGTAACAACTACAAAACCACCCCTAATGATCCTAATGGTGATTCTTTCCAGGTTGATCGTGCCAATATGATGATTAAAGGCGTAGCTGGCGGCACCCTTTCTCTTGGCCGGATGAATGCTGGCTGGGGCAACAAGTTCCTGGGCTGGGGTTCCAGTGTTGATCGTATTAAATACATCGCTAAGGCTGGCGACCTGACCTACGGTGGTTACCTGCAGAAGAATGCTGAAGGTCTTCAAGTAGATGGTGACGGAGATAACGACACCTTCGGTGCTCTGGTAATCGGCAAGGCTGGCGACTCCAAGTGGGGTGTTTTGGCTAACTACATCTATGCAGATACCAAAACAGCTACTGATGGTGCTTCCCAGACCGGCCACATGGTTGACGTTTTCTTCAACACCAAGGTAGGTGCTGCCAATATCCTGACCGAGTTTGTCTACAAAGGCGGCGATGCCGCTGAAAATCCTGCTGGCGATGCCTACTACGGTGGTTTCGTTGGCGCTTCCATGGGAATTAATGACCAGCTGTCTGCCAAGGCCCTGTTCGCTTTCTATGATGGTAACATGGGTGACGGTGGTCCATCTCGTGACTGTGATAACGATTTTGCTCCGACCCTGTTGATCGGTACCTGTAATGAGACTGCTATTGGTGACTTCGGTGGCACCACCCAATCAACTGACGACATGTCCTACCTGCTTACCGTTGGTGCAGATATGAAAGTCAACGACAAGCTCTCCTTTGGTGCTGGTCTGGCTTACCTGCTTGCTACCGAAGAAGCTGGTGTAGCTGGCGACGAAGATGGTACAATGACCGAGGTCGATCTTAGCATGAAGTATGCTCTGGCCCAGAACGCTACCTATTCTCTGGGTATCGCCCTTGGTATGATTGACTCCGGTGCCGGTGGTGATGACGACGATGTTTTCGTAGTCGGCAACAGGGTTGATGTTAATTTCTAGTTCTAAATTAGAAACTTGATTTATTTGCTCTTAAAAGGAGCGGCCGGCAGGCCGCTCCTTTTTTTTGTGGCAATGAAGGAGGGGGGATGATCGTGCCCATTTTTTAGTGATCGCCAATTGGCCTGCGGCGGGGCATCGATACTCCCTTGGAGGGCCGGGTGAATCAGTAAGATTTGTCGGCGTCAAAGGTGGTGCTCAAGGTGCTTGTTCTGACCATGGTCAAGCCGATATCGTTATGTCTGTTCCCAAAGAAGGTAAATCATGAGAGGATTGACCTGATGAGGTCTTGAGGCAAGATCTCGCGCTTTACCTGAGATGATAAGCGGATAGAGAAAGCTTGTTTGGTTGTTGGTATTACCGGTCAGTTATGGAAGTTGAGGTTTGACCTTGCAGGGGGAGGCGTCTGGTTCCGGTTGTTGAAAAAATATTCGCAAATATAAAAGCACTGGTTTTATTGGCTATAAATAATTACTATCAATAACATGAGAGAGCAAACTACTTTGCCGGAGACTTGTCATGCCTAAATCATATCTGTTGTTGTTTTTGTTGATCCTGCTCGCCGGTTGCGCCACATCGAGAATTCCTTTTCCCGAGTCAGAACTTACTGTTGTAAATCTGAAGGGGGATAAAACCGTTAAGGGACGGGTCTTTCTTATCGACCAGCTCGAAGAAGAACAGATCGGGGCTGGTTACGAAGTGACCCTGGAACCGGTTTCTTCTTACAGTGATCAGTGGTATGAGGTTGCATGTATGAATAACAGGCCCCTTAAGAAAGCGGATCCGCGATATGGCAAATATGTTCTCAAGGTTGATGCAGATGAACAGGGGCAATATACTTTCGCTAATGTGGCTCCCGGTAATTATTATCTGAGCAGTCAGTTTTTCTGGAAGGCGACAACTTGCAGCGCTGAGGTTGTAGCGACACCTGTATGGATCAGCAAGAAAATTTTCATTCAACCAAATGATACAATTCTAGAGATCCCTCTGACCAAAGAATTTACCAGTCCTACCATGATCTGTGATCTTTACAACCAGGGGGACTGGGAAAAAGAAGATCCCACGTTGTAGCAGGTCTTCTGCTCATGCCACTCTGGGAAGAAACTGTCCCCCTGATGAAGCTGGGTTATCATAAACAGCTGATCAGCCTGGCTTATGGGGATGCGGCAGGTGAGAAAGTTTACCCGCCCCGGGAGCTGGTCTTTAACGCCATGCACCTTACTCCCTTCGATGAGGTGCGGGTGGTTATCCTCGGCCAGGACCCTTATATAAATGAGTTTGATGGGGTGCCCGAAGCCCATGGTCTGTGCTTTTCGGTTCGTGAAGGTTTGCCTGTGCCACCTTCTTTGCGCAATATCTTCAAGGAAATTCAGGCCAGCATCTATGGCGGCGAGCCCCGGAATTTTTCTTCCGATCTGAGCCGCTGGGCCGAGCAGGGGGTTCTGCTCCTGAATGCCAGTCTGTCGGTCCTGGCCGGGCGGTCTAACTCCCACGCCAATCTCGGCTGGCATAAGCTGACCGACAGCATCATCGAGACCGTTTCCGAAAAGAACGACCATGTCGTCTTTATGCTCTGGGGGGCTTTCGCCCAAAAGAAGGCGCACCTGATCGATCCGCGCCGCCACCTTATCCTCAAAACCAGTCACCCCTCTCCTCTTTCCGCTCACCGCGGCTTCCTGGGTTCCGGCGTGTTTGTCAAATGCAACGAATATCTGCGAAAGCAT
>JBFFNX010000327.1:0-3036 GCA_041562995.1 Desulfurivibrionaceae bacterium | reverse complement strand
TGGCCCTGGTGACCACCGGCGTCAGCCGCATTGAACTGGATGATGATTTTGTCCGCTATTTTGACCACAGTTATGATTTTCGGCGGGCCTCGGAGTTTTCCATTGCCAACCTCACCGGCGTCTATATTATTGATTACAGTCTGGGCTCAGGGGAGGAGGGCGGCATCAATAATCCTGGCTATCTCCGTAAGGTGGATGAGTTTGCCCAGTGGTTTCGTGGTCAGGAAGGGGTCCGCCATGTTTTTTCCATCACCGACATCATGAAACGCCTCAACCGTTCCATGCACGGTGATGATGAAGGCTGGTACTTGCTGCCTGACCAGCGTGATCTGGCGGCCCAGTATCTCCTGCTCTATGAGATGAGTCTGCCCTTTGGCCTCGATTTGAATGATCGGATTAATGTTGATAAGTCAGCAACCAGGCTGACCGTCACCCTGGGCGACACCACCACCCGGCAGGTCCGTAATCTTGAGGAGATGGGGCGGCGCTGGCTTACCGATAATGCCCCGCCAGCCATGCACACCTACGGCTCCGGCCTCTCTGTGATCTTCTCCCACATCTCCAAACGTAATATTGAATCGATGTTAGGGGCCTCGGTGGCAGCTCTTTTTGTCATCTCCCTGATTCTCGTTCTGGTGCTGCGCAGCGTTAAACTCGGGTTGATCAGTCTGCTGCCCAATCTGTCGCCGGCCTTCATGGCCTTTGGCCTTTGGGGCTACACGGTGAGCCGGGTGGGGCTGGCCGTTTCCGTGATGATTGCCATGACCATGGGTATTGTTGTTGATGATACGGTCCATTTTTTGTCAAAATACCGGCGGGCCAGGAGTGAACACCGGGTGTCGGCCGAGGAGGCCGTTATCTATGCCTTTAAGACCGTGGGCTCCCCCATTTTGGTGACTACCTTGATCCTGGTGGGTGGTTTCACGGTGCTCGCCTTTTCCGGGTTTGAAATTAATGCCAATATGGGCGCCATGACGGCCATCACTATTGTTTTTGCCCTGCTCATGGATTTTTTCTTTCTCCCGGCCCTGTTGCTTAAACTGGACGGTGAGGCAGAGACGGCTGCTCCGGCCAGCAATTCTGCCGTAACAGAAAAACAGGAGTCATCATGAGAGTTCTATCCATACTTTTTGTTCTTCTTACCCTTGCCATGGCGCCGGTGGTTTTGGCAGAAAGCCCTGAGGAGCGAGGTCTTGCCATTGCCCGCCAGGCAGATGCCAGAGAAAACGGCTTTGGGGATTTCAGTGCCGATATGGAGATGGTGCTCCGCAACAGGCATGGCCAGGAGAGTCGCCGCAACATACGGATCCGCACCTTGGAGGTGGAGGGCGATGGCGATAAAGCTCTGACCATCTTTGACTCACCCGGTGATGTCAAGGGCACGGCCCTGCTCACCTTTAGCCATAAGGTCGGCGATGATGATCAATGGCTTTATCTGCCTGCCTTAAAGAGGGTCAAGCGCATTGCCTCGCGCAACAAGTCGGGGTCGTTTATGGGCAGCGAGTTTGCCTATGAGGATATCGCCAGCCAGGAGGTGGAAAAATACACCTATAAATACCTGGGTGATGACCTCTATAATGGCCATGACTGCACCATGGTGGAAAGCTATCCGGTGGATGCCGCCAATTCCGGCTATACCCGGATGGTGTCTTGGCGAGACAAGGATGAGTCCCGTCTCTGGAAGGTGGAATATTATGATCGCAAGGCCAGCCACTTAAAGACCTTGAGCCTGGATGGCTACCAGCAATATCTTGATCGTTTTTGGCGCTCCCACCATATGCACATGGTCAATCATCAAAACGGCAAGACAACGGAGCTTGTCTGGAGTAATTTCCAGTTCGCTACTGGCTTGAGCGATGCTGACTTTAACAAAAATAGCCTGAAACGGGTGAAGTGATCAAAGGTTCAGCACCCCATAATTTTTTCGCCTTCCTTATCTGCCCACTGGTGTGGGGCCTGACTTTATTTTCCCCCTTATCCTGCCTGGCCCTGGAGTTGAGCGGTTCGACGACCATGGAAGGCCATTTATTCGTGGACAGTCCCCAGTTCTCCGGGCAGCGTCGCCAAAGCTGTTCGTGGGCGTTGAACAGCGAGCTCTATCATGGCTTTGCCAGCGGCTCCAGCCTGACCATCTCCCCCTTTGTGCGGGTGGACAGCGCTGATCAAGAGCGGAGCCATGCCGATCTCCGCGAGGCGAATTACCTCCATGTCGGTGACCGTTGGGAACTGCGGCTGGGCATGGGCAAGGTGTTCTGGGGAGCCTGTGAGTTTGTCCATCTGGTGGATATCATCAACCAGACCGATCTTGTCGAAGCCCTGGACGGCGAAGAAAAGTTGGGACAGCCCATGGTTCATCTCTCTCTGGTGCGGGATTGGGGTGTTGTCGACACCTTTCTCCTGCCCTATTTCAGGGAGAGAACCTTTGCCGGAGTCAAGGGGCGCCTGCGCACCGCACTGGTGGTCGATACCGATCATCCTGTCTATGAAAGTGGTAGTGAAGAATGGCATCAGGATGTGGCCCTGCGCTATAGCCAGAGCATGGGAGATGTTGATTTTGGCCTTTCCTTTTTTCAAGGGACCTCCCGCGAACCTTTTTTGATTCCCGGCCTGGACAAAGACGGCAACCCTGTTCTCCTCCCCTCTTATGAACAGGTATCCCAGGCAGCCCTTGACCTCCAGGGGGTTTTTGGTTCCTGGCTCGTCAAGGCCGAGGCCTTTTATCGCAGCGGTTATGGCCGCAGTTTTGCCGCCACCACCCTCGGCTTTGAATATACCCTGGTGGGGATTTTTGACTCGGGTCTGGATCTTGGTTTTCTTGGTGAGTACGTCTTTGACGACCGGCAGCAAGACAGGGCCGGGCTCTTTAATAATGATATTATGGCCGGTATGCGCCTGGTATTAAATGATGCGGCCTCCAGTGACATTCTTTTTGGTGTTGTTCAGGATCTGGAGCAGAGCTCCAGGTTCCTTACCGTTGAGGCGGCCCGCAGGCTTAACGATCAATTTCTTCTCACCCTTGAGGCGGCCTTCTTCATG
>JBFFNX010000326.1:0-3039 GCA_041562995.1 Desulfurivibrionaceae bacterium | reverse complement strand
GAGCTGCGGCGGCCCTTGTTGGGCAGGGGCGGCAGTTCAGGCAGGCTGGCCCGGAAGGCCTTTTTGTCAAGGGGGGGGAAGAGGCTGTAGTTAATATTTGAAGGCTGGAAATGCTTACTGATCGGCTCGGTGAGATGGCGGATCAGAGCGCCGTGGGCCGTGTCAGCCGGCGGGATAATGGCACTTAGACCCAGGGCCAGGCGGGCGGCATTGCGACCGGCTAAGATGCCCATGGCCGTGGATTCCACATACCCCTCGACCCCGCTGATCTGGCCGGCCAGGAGGATATGGGGATGGTTTTTGAGTTGCAGAGAGGGGAGCAGCACCTCGGGGGCACAGACAAAGGTGTTGCGGTGGATGGAGCCCAGGCGGATAAATTCGGCCTGCTCCATGCCGGGGATGAGGCGAAAGACCTCTTTTTGGCCCGGGTAGGTCAGCTTGGTCTGGAAGCCCACCATATTATAATGGCTGCCCTCGCGGTTTTCCATGCGGAGTTGGACCACGGCGTAGGGATCGCGGCCGGTGCGTGGGTCAGGCAGGCCCACTGGTTTCATGGGTCCAAAGCGCAGGGTGTCGTCACCGCGCTCAAGCATAACCTCGATGGGCAGGCAGCCCTCGAAATATTTCTGCTTCTCAAAGCTCTTTAAGGGCACCTTGTCAGCTGCGGCCAAGGCAGTGATAAATCGCTGATACTCTTCCGCGCTAAAGGGACAGTTGAGGTAATCACCTGGGCCGTCATCATAACGGGAGGCCTGATAGATAATGTCGCGGTTCAGCGATTCGGCGGTGACAATGGGGGCAATGGCATCGTAGAAGGCCAGGTGTTCGGCGCCGGTATGGCGGGCAAGATCGTCGGCAAGATCACTTGCCGTCAGTGGGCCGGAGGCCAGGATGGTGATGCCGGAGGTGGGGAGCGCCTTTATCTCCGCACGGATAATGTCGATACCCGGATGGTCGCTGATCGCTGTGGTGATGGCTGCGGCAAATTTTTGGCGATCAACGGCCAGGGCCTTGCCGGCCGGGACCTTGGTCTCCTCGGCCACCTGCATGAGCAGGGAGTCAAAGATTCGCATCTCTTCTTTGAGGAGACCCACCGCTGAAGCAGGATCATTGGAGCGAAAGGAGTTTGAACAGACAAGTTCCCCCAGGTCAGGGGATTCATGGGCGGGACTATACACATCCGGCTTCATGTCATAGAGGGTGACATGGACGCCCAGGTGGGCGGCCTGCCAGGCTGCCTCACAACCGGCCAAACCGCCGCCAATTATTGTAATGGATTCATTTGCCATAGGATGGAGAGAAATGGGACTTGAAACCACAAAGGCATTCTTTTTAATACCCCCCTTGAGGGGTACAGAGACACAGAGGTTTTTCCTCTGTGACCTCAATGCCTTTGTGGTTGGTTGTAAAAGTTTACAGCCTTAAGGCTGTAAACTTCTTTATATGCCCAGCTCTTTTTTGATGCCTTCAACCACTACTTCACTGGAGGTGCCGGTGATGGTCTTGAGCAGGCCTTCCTTCTGGTAGAAGCCGGCCAGGGGAGCGGTTTTCTCATTATAGGTGTCAAGACGATGGGCAATGGCCTCTTGGGTCTCGTCGGCCCGCTGAACAATGGCGCTGCCGCATTTGTCACAGATCCCCTCTTTCTTGGGAGGCATACTCTTGACGTTGTAAATGGCCTGGCACTCGGTGTTCTCACAGGTGCGGCGGGTGCAGAGACGGTCAAAGATGACGTCGCGGGGGACATCAATTTCGACCACCATGTCCAGGGTGATGCCGATTTTGGTAAGCAGCGCTTTTAAGGCCTCGGCCTGGGGGATGGTGCGGGGGAAGCCGTCAAGGAGAAAACCGCTCTTGCAGTCTTCTTCCTGCAGGCGTCCTTCCATGATTCCCATGATCAGGCTGTCAGGGACAAGATCGCCACGGTCCATATAGCCTTGGGCCTCTTTGCCGAGTTCGGTGCCTGCCTGGACAGCGCCGCGCAGGATATCGCCGGTGGAGATCTGAATGGAACCATCAAGCTTGGTGAGCTGTTTGGCCACAGTGCCTTTGCCAGCGCCGGGAGCGCCTAAAAGAATAAGTTTCATGGGGGTGTTCCTCCGAATTATGATGAGATTGCCTGAAGTTACTTGGTTTTTCTGGTCTGACCAGAGAAGGCGGAGAATATACCAGAAAAAAAGGAAAGTGGCAAAAAAAGAGTCATAGCGCTGCAGGGCCAGAAGTTACCTGAAAAAGCACAAAAAAAAGCCGATGCTTGGGAGGAGCATCGGCTTTTCCCACCTTCCGGGAAGAAGGTGAGGAGAGAAAAAATGAAGAAAGGAGAGAATGCATTTGCATGCAGTCTTGCATATTAAGACGCGCCTGGAGAAAAAGGGTTCCATCTTTTTTTTATCTGATTACCACCTTCGTGGAATGACTTTAAGGCCAAAAAAGGTCGCTTATATCTCTGGATGGTACTGGCGAGTCGTCAGGTATGGCTGAAATTACGATGGTAGTCAGATTTTTTTAAGTATTTTCGGTGGCCGATGCTTAAAGCGACCAGGACATAGGCATCCTTGCCAGAAAAGGCAAAATGGACGTCATTATGCTGAGAGAGAGGTGCCATTACCTAGCAGTGTGTGCCCCGTTCACCCGTTGTCGGCGAAAAGCACAAAAAAAGCCGATGCTTGGGAGGAGCATCGGCTTTTCCACCTTCTTCTGGTTAAAGAAGGTGAGGAGAGAAAAAAAATGAAGAAAGGAGTGAATGCATTTTTATGCAGTCTTAGTATCAAGACTCGCCTCCCTGTAAAGTGTTCCCGTTTTTTTTTATTTGTTCGCCTTTTTTTCCTGTGGAGCCCTCTCCGTGAAAAGTATGCGCCTGCAAGGAGACTCCTGCGGCCCAAGGAGGGTGGAGAATCGTCGTTCAGGAAGAAAAACCCAGAATAAAAAATAAAGGTCTTCTCCTGGGTAGTCGTCTCGTCATGGGGCTAGCAATTATTCAATCTAGTAGGGCTAGATTCCCATCACCAGCAGATTAAGCATGCCGATGATAAAGCCGAG
>JBFFNX010000325.1:0-3058 GCA_041562995.1 Desulfurivibrionaceae bacterium | reverse complement strand
TTCTCAGGGCATACAAGGGGATATCGCTCTTAACCCCCTTCACCTTGACCAGATCTTTTTCCGTGGTCACCAGGGCCTCTACTGCAGATGTCTTTTTATAGGTATCAACAAGGGCGTCTATTTGTCTGGAAGTATAGAGATGATGATCCGGATAGATGGAGACTCCGCCCACTATCATTCCGGCCTGTTCAAGGCTCTTTTCAAAATATGCTGGTTGGGCCAGGCCACAAAAGGCCCCGACATTTTTCCCTGCCAGGGTGGACAGGGCGTATTCATTCCCCAGACCATCAACCAGGCAGACAGGCCTGTACTCACTAAAAAAAACAGGAATCCCTGGAAAACGTTTTTCCAGGCCACGCCGAAGCGCCTCAGCCCTTTTTTTATTATCTTCGTCAACACAGGTCAGAACAAAACAATGGGCCCGCCCCAAGGCCGAAAGGGCCTCACGCATATCGCCGCCCGGAAAGACCCTGTTATTGCCCAAGAAACTATCCACTTTAAAAAGAACGATGTCGAGATCGCGCTCCACGGCCAAATGTTGAAAGCCATCATCAAGAAGAACCAGACCGGCACCAAGTCTCTCAACCCCATAATAGCCAGCAAGGGCCCTTTTCTTGGCAGTAATAACCGGCACCCCGGGCAAAAGAGTGGCCATGAGATAGGGCTCATCTCCAGCCTGGCTGACATCCAGCAGTATAGACTTGCCATCACTGACCACATTTACCTTGCCGCTGGCCTTACCACGATATCCCCGGCTGACGATGGCGACCTTATGAGCGGCCAACAGCCGGGCAAGATAGACCACCATGGGCGTTTTGCCGGAGCCGCCCATGGTGAGATTGCCGACACTGACCACCGGCACTCCCAGGCAATGGCGCACGAAAAGACCCTTCCCGTAGAGGCTGGCGCGCACAGCCATGACCGCGCTATAAAAAGGTGCAAAGGGCCGACCAATGGTAAAGAGGGGATTGAGACGAAGATCCCGGGACTGTTCTTTTTTTCTAGCCATACTCTCTGTTACCTGAAAAGTTTTGCAATGACCTCAAGATGCCGATCCGTGACCCCTTGCCGCTGTTCGACAAAAGCACGGGCCCGCTGGCCTGCCTCTTCCCTCTCTGTTTTGCCAACCATAAGGGCTTGCAGCGCCAGACAGAGATCGTCCACACCACCCACCTGCCGAGCTGCCTCCTCGGCCAACATTTCACTCACGATATCAGCAAAATCCTCCATATGGGGGCCAAAGAGAACCGGTTTGCCAAAGGCCGCCGGTTCCAGTGGATTGTGTCCGCCAAAGGGCACCAGGCTGCCGCCGACAAAAACCAGATCTCCCTGCTGATAAAAATCCACCAACTCACCCATACTGTCAAGGATTAGAAGATCCTTGTCATGCCATGTCGCCCCTTTTTCACTGCGGCGCACCACCGAGAATCCAAGGCCCTCATAAAGAGTGGCAACCTCGGCCCCCCGTTCAATATTACGGGGAGCCATGACCAAGAAAAGTTCGGGGAAATCGTGGCGTAGCCTCACAAAACAGGGCGACAACATCTTCTCTTCACCCGGATGGGTAGAGCCCACAACAATAACTAATTTTCCTGGCGGCAGGGCCAAAGGATCTTTACCTGGCCGGCACTGGGACTTATAGCTGGGCAGGGCCGCATCGATCTTCAGATTGCCAAGCCCACATACCTTGCCAGGGGCGATACCTAAGGCAACCATCTTCTCAACATCAGCAGTGGTCTGCATACTCAAGACTTGAAAGCTGTCAAAAAGAGGGGCAAAGAAAAAGGCAAATCTCTGGTAACGCCTAAACGATAATGCGGAGATCCTGCCGTTAACCAGAATCGCCGGTGTTTCTTGCTTTTTGAGAGTGGCCAGAAAATTTGGCCAAAAATCGGTTTCCACCTGGACAAAGAGATCCGGCTGCAGGATTTTGACAAAATGGCGGACCACCACGAAATGGTCAAAGGGGAAATCCAAGAACAGATCCACCACATCAGCAAGCACCTCGCTGCGATACTGGGCGCCGCTCCGGGTGGAGGTGGAGAGAAAAATCTGGACGTCAGGGTAATTCTTGCGCAGGCCGCGCACCAGTGATACAACGGAGGACACTTCGCCCACGGAAAGGGCATGCACCCATATCCGCCTCTTGCCCACCGCTAGGCTGGATACTTTCCCCTTCAGGCCTCTTCCGAGACGGGCCAAAACGCGGCCGCGATAACGTGGGGTGGCAGCGACAAAAAGGGCGATTGGCACCGCCAGCACCACGATGCCAAGATGCTGCAAGGCATTATAAATCAAGCGAATCAGCAATGAATATTATCCTATTTGACAGAGATGAAATTGACGGCAGCACCGTCCTGCTCGCCGGTCACCGGGCCGAGCATATCATCAAAATTTTAAAAAGCAATCCGGGCGACCGCCTGAAGACAGGCTTCATTAACGGTCCGACCGGCACCTCCACCGTGAGTAAAATTTCCGGCACCACTGTGGAGTTACTCCTGGGCGAGCACAAAACTCCACCAGCTCCTCCCCTTGTTGATATTGTTCTGGGCCTGCCCCGCCCCATCATGCTGAAGAGGGTTCTTGCCCAGGTGGCAACCTTCGGTATTGGTCACCTCTTCCTCATCAACTCCAACCGGGTGGAAAAAAGTTTTTTCTCCGCCTCTCTTCTTGAGGAGGCCAAGATACGACAGCGGCTCCTGGCTGGACTTGAGCAGGCCGGCGACACCCTCCTTCCCCAGGTCTCCATCCATCAGCGATTTCGGCCCTTTGCCGAAGACAGCTTACCGACAATGGCCGGAGATTATCAGGAGGTGATTCTGGCCCACCCCGGTTCCAAATACAGCCTTGGTGAAGTTCTACCACCCCCCTTAAAGGGCCGCGTTCTTCTTGTCATCGGTCCCGAGGGGGGCTGGGTTGACTTCGAGGTTTCCCTCTTCACCGAACAAGGGGTACGCCCCTTTCATCTCGGCCCCCGTATCCTCAGGGTGGACAGCGTTATCCCATCACTTCTTGGCCAGATAGATCTGCTGCGCCGTCTCTAAAGAGCCATCAACTT
>JBFFNX010000324.1:0-3063 GCA_041562995.1 Desulfurivibrionaceae bacterium | reverse complement strand
TCTGACCGCACCCCTGGCGACATGTCTTTTTTCGCCAACCAATCGAACCATAGTCAGACTGCTTAAAAAAAATAACGAGATCACCAAATACCGGATTCTGCGCAACCAGGTCTTTGACCTTCTTGACATCAGTTCTTTTGCAGAAATCCATGCCCTTATCCACAACAAGGAGCGCCGCCTGACCGTAAGCAGGCGGGCCTATGGACTTATCGGCAATATGTTTGGCATCCACGGCAATGAAAGGGAAATCATCGCCACAGTCAGCAACTATTCGCGCACCGCCGACAGCGTTATCCGCTACCTAAAGAGTAAGGTGCTCAATAGATATGCCTCCCATATTGAAATGACAAACGAGGTCGATGCCCTGTCCAACCCGGTTGACCTGCTGCTTATCATCTTCGACGACCGCTACCACATCAAGGCCCGTTTCGAGGCAAAGCGCAAGTTGCTGCTCATGAACCTTGCCGGCTCCATTGACCAGAGAGAGCAGGAGACGGGCATTGAGGCGAAATTCGCCAACTTCCTTCACTTCCTTAACGAACACGTCTGGCTTGCCGAGGCCAAGATCGGCGAACTTGAGCTGGTTTATCTGCTGAGCACCCATAGCGCTGAAGACTTTTCCTGCTTGGACCACAAGCTCCTCAGTCGCGCTGAAGGGGAGGAGTTCAACCCCACAAAGGGCCAGAAACTCACCTTGCTGAAAAGACGGCGCTTCAAGGTTGGCGGCCGGGAAATCCCCATCTACGTCTCCATCCGCAAAAAAACACCGGAGACCAAGGTCTTGAAACTGCTGCGCAAGGGCGAGGAAAATCCAGCGGTGGCGGTTGATGATGAACTGGGTCTCATGGCGGTTCTTGACCATCTGCCCGATGTCAAGCTCTTCCAAAATCACCTGACCCGCAGCGCCATTGCCGCCAACTCATTTATGGTGCTGGAGGACATCTCTGACTCCCTGACCTCAGGTAAGCACCGCAATAAGAATATCGGCAGTTCAGCAGGGACCAGGATGTTCAAATTCTTCGCCAAAATGGGGGGGATGCGGGTGGAATTCATTGTCCACACCAACGAGAGTTATCTCGACTATATGTACAAACGGGATGTGGCCCATGACGAGTATGAGGTAAAGCGTATCTTTGACTCAGACACCGCAGAGCTGCTCTTTCCACCCGATATCTATTTCCTGGATATGAAAAAGGCCCGGGATAACCAGATTGCCTGGTTCCGGGCCCAAATAGAAAGTAGCTAAGCGCCTTTTCGTTGCAATAAGAGCTAAGGTCTTGTCGCCGTCATCAAAAAGACAGGGTAGTCGACAAGCTGGCCATCCTGCTTTTCCTTACTGATGCGATGGGCCGTCTTGAAATTGACCTCGCTGAAACCGCAGGAGACGGCAAGATCACTAAGCTGCTTGAGACTAAAGCCGCAATGCTCCACGCCGCTCATATCATCATGAAAGGAACCATCCTCCTCCTCAAGATCAGCCATGGCAATAATCCCGCCAGGTTTAAGATGCTGGTAACAAGCAGCCAAAAATGGCCCAGTGTCCTTAATATGATGGAGGGTCATGGCGCTGTAAATAAAGTCAAAATCTGAAGTCTCCAACATTTGGCCGGCGGTAAGATCAAAATTCTTCACCTCGACATTATTAAGACCAAGAGCCCCAACTTTCGCCTGCAGAATATCAAGCATGCCTTGTGAGGTATCGATGGCCACAATGTCTCTCAACACATCTGCGAGCTCACAGGTGAGTAACCCAGTACCGCAGCCGATTTCAAGGGTCTTATTTTGATAAACAAGAGGAACTTCCTTTTTTATGGCTGCGACCACTGCAGCAGCAAGCTCACGACGATTCGGCATATCGTCCCAGGTTAGCGCCGCCTTATCAAATCTTTCCTGACTCATCTCTCTCCCTCTCCTTCAGCAATTCTGCCTGTAATGTGACCACTCTCATGAAGCCCTGCTTCTCTGGATCCCTATTTCCCCGTAGCCATAGCCTGCCGGAGGACAGAAAGGAGTTCCTCATCATTCCAGGGCTTGGTGAGAAACTTATAAATCGCGCCCTCACTGATAGCCTGAAACACTAACTGGGTATTGGCATGGCCCGTCAAAATAATACGGATTGTTTCAGGATGGATCCTACTCACGGCATTAAGCAGCTCCACACCGGACATTCCGGGCATTCTTTCATCAGACAAGATGACGTCCACCGGCGTTGTGGCCATAAGATCCAGGGCCTGCCTGCCGGTTTTAGCTGTTAACACCTGCCAAGGCTCGTCTTGAAGAATTCTGGTTATAGATTTAATGACATTGGCTTCATCATCAACAAGCAATATCGTTTGCATGATGCTGTTCTCCGGCCTTCCCCTGGATCAACATTCCAAAAAAACTTACAGATCATTGTGCCAGCTAGCCTTGCATATAGCAAGAGCACCTTGAGATTCCACCAAGAAAACAACACCCAAAAACAGTACTCACGCCGCCACAAGTACCCTTTGGCGTGGAATCTCGAAAATCCCGACAATATCGTCGATCAACTCTTGGACGCCGTGATACTCAGAGCTATCGAGCAAATCGTTGTGAAAGGTTTCCTCACCCCGCTCATCCTCTGCCACGATGAATCCGCAGCGAATACGGTCGTGGAACCCCTGCTGCTGACT
Source organism: Desulfurivibrionaceae bacterium (assembly GCA_041562995.1). GTDB lineage: Bacteria > Desulfobacterota > Desulfobulbia > Desulfobulbales > SURF-16 > BM506. The sequence goes on along the minus strand of JBFFNX010000324.1, from coordinate 409 downwards.
ATCGAGATAAACTGTGATGTTTCTGAACATGATGTCCTCCTTTAAAGTAAACGTGCTTGAACATTTTCAGCAACAATACCAAGGGAGGTCGGACAGATAATGTCCTATGGGGAATTATTTATATTTGCTAGCAGAATTGATGACGGGGTATTGGCAGGCATGGTCCCGGCCGCGCGGTTTTGCCCGGCAGATGAGGTGATCTGCCCTGCTGACCACCCATCTCCTGCCAATGTATCACCTGAGAATCAGGACGCGCAGCCTGGGCAACTACCTTTCAAACTCTGGGCCACCAACATCCTGACAGCATCTGCTATAGCAAAGCGAAATGATCGTAAAAAAGACAAAAAAAAGCCTTTTTTAATTCAGCCCACAAAATGCGGCGAACTAAAAAAGGCTTTTATCTGAACAT
>JBFFNX010000323.1:0-3064 GCA_041562995.1 Desulfurivibrionaceae bacterium | reverse complement strand
TGATGAGCCCGGCCATGATCGCCAGCCGTGACATGGAGGCAGACAGGGAAGTGATCTGGTTCGTGGAAGAACGCGTGTCTTTGATAGCCTTGACATGGATTTCTTCAATCAGGGGTTCGATTTTATGGACGTCATTCCGCATCTGTGCCATGGCAACCGTTATGGTGTCATTTTCAGCCACCAGGCCGTCAAAGGCCTTTTGGTAGGTGTCGAGCTGTTCATTGGTTGCATTAATATGCTCCTGGAGAACACCGGCATCCTTAAAGGCGGTGCGTAGTTTGGCAATGGCCTGATGGGCCTTTTCCACATATTTTTTATCGCCTCTGAGCAGATAGTCTTTCTCATGCTTGCGGATATCAAGCATCATGGCCATGGTGCCTGAGACCCGCACCGAATTGATGGCAGCCTCCATGTCGTGGGATGAGGTGCGCATGGCCTGATAATGCCTGTCCCGTTCACCCTTGGTCGTGGCCGCCATCCAGGGGCCAGTGGCCGTTTTGTACGTTGCCAAGGCCTTTTGTTGGCTGTTTTTTGCCACCGGATCACAGGAGCTGTTGTTAAGCAGCTCTTCATAACGGGCCAGAGCTTTGTTCAGTTTGGCCTTATAACCATCATTTTTTTTCTGATTGCCGACGGTGCGCAGGAAATCCTTCTCGTAGCGGCGAACCTGTAAAAGATCGATCAGCAGAGTGTCAATCTCATGCTCAGGCATGACCGCACTCATTGTGTGGGCAGCGTCCCGGAATTCACCCTGCAGGCCTGAATTGTGGTCAAGGCCGGCACGTTCCTGGGCAGCCACCAACCCCTGAAAATTCTTCTGGTAATCCTTGGCAAGGGCGATGATCTCAGCCGCCTCCTTTGCCATTTGGGCGTTGCCTGATCCTTCCTCTAATTTCTGGACAATCCCGGCGTTCTCAATGAGTCCATCGACACTCTTGACATGCTTGTCGAGGTATTGCCGGTCGTGGCGCAGGAGAAAATCCTTTTCATCCCGTCGGGCCTGGAGCATGAAGGAATTTGCCTGGTCGACATGGTTAAGCACGGCAACATCACCGTTGATCAGGCCGTTAAAGCCGGAGGAAGACTTGCTTGAAGAGAACTGATAAACGCCCATGACCAGCACCATCAACAGCAGGATGAGGCCAAAACCACCGATAATTTTCACACTGAGTTTTACACTTTTCACGTTTTATGCCCTTTAAGTTTTTTTTTTACTTCGTATGTGGGTATGTGTACCCGTATCGTCCCTAGACGATAAAAAAACATAAAGGAAGGGGAAAGTCAAAAGTTACCGGAATTCAGATAGTAAAGAAAACCCGGCATCACTGGCCAGTGCGGCAAGGATGTTCACGATGGGGGCGGGAACGACTTGATTGCATGCTGAGAGACTGCGGGGGATGGCGCGGGACTGGATAGGTGCGCGCTCTTTAGTGGGGTCTTAGACTGTGGACTTGTCGGGTTTCGCGTTGCCCTGCCTGACCTGCAATATGGCAACGAGATGGTTGATGCTAGCGCATGGTGTCGCTGAGCACCTCGGCGTAGGCCGAATGTTTATGGATCGACTCGAAACTCTCGACGCCGGCGGAAAACCAGAGGATGTCCGGGTGGTTGTCGGCGGCCTCGGCCACCTTGCGCACGGCATCCTCGACAAACAGCGGATTCTCGTAGGCCATCTCCGTGACGTATTTCTCATCCGGTCTCTTCAGTAAAGAATAGACCTCGCAGGAGGAGCTTTTTTCCACCATGGTGATCAGGTCTTCCATCCAGATGAAATTCTTGAATTTGACGTTGAGATTGATTTCGGCCCGCTGATTATGGGCGCCGTAATCGCTGATCTCTTTTGAGCAGGGGCACAAGGTGGTGCCGGGCACCCAGATCGACATGATCAGGTCGTCGCTATCAGCGCCAGTGGTGCCGGTGAAGCGGCAGGTGTACTCCATGAGGCCCGGCGTCTTGGTGATGGGGGCATATTTCTCGATGAAATAGGGAAAGGTCATCTCCAGCTGGGCAGATTCTGCCTGCAGCTCTTCTTTGACCTCGCGCAGCAGTTCGGGAAAGATCTCCACCGAGATGTCATCCTGGTATTTTTTTAGAACGCCAAGGAAGGTGGGGACGCAGTTCTGGCGGAAGCGGCGGGGCAGGTTGACCTGGAGGTTGATGGAGGCCACCGTGTCCTGGCGGCCACCTGCCATCTCCCTGATTTTGACCGGGAACCGGATATTTTTGATACCAACAGCTGTCAGATTCATAGCGTTTCTTCTTTACTGTGTTTTGGGGGCAATGGCCAATCTTTTATTTCCCGCATTTTGCTTGGTGCTGCTATTTTTGAGTGTTTGAGATGACAGCCAAATATGGTACTATTCAGGCCCTTGTCCAAGGAGGGCATGCAGGTAATGGCAGCGGAGGAAAACAACAAGGTCAGAATAGACAAGTGGCTGTGGGCTGCCCGTTTTTTCAAGACGCGCTCCATGGCCTCCCAGGCGGTGAGTGGCGGCAAGGTCCATGTCAATGATGCCCGGGTCAAGGCGGCTCGTTTGGTTGCCGTGGGTGACCGATTGCGCATTAACCGCAATACCGTCGAATTTGTCGTGGATGTCTTGGCCCTGGCCGAAAAACGTGGTCCGGCCAAGGTGGCCCAGACCCTGTATCAGGAAACCGAAGAGAGCGTGGCCCTCCGCGCGCGGCTCCGGGCAGAGAAAAAGGTTGAGCGGCTGGTTACCGCCGGTATGGTGCCGCCGAAACGGCCCGGCAAGAGAGACCGGCGCCTGATTAAGAAATTTATCAGGAAAGGTGACTCGTAAGAAGCAATGATTGTCAGCGGCTCAATTTTTTTTTTAGCGAATAACCAAAAGGGCTGCGAAAAAAAGAGTGTGCGTGTTTTTTTTTTGAAACGTGTCTTGGCATTGATGTCATAATAGCAATAAATAAGAAAAGGATGGAGAGAATGAAAAAAGCTGAAAGGGCGATAATCAGCCTGACTGACAAATCTGGAATCGAAGGTTTTGCACGGGAACTCGAGGGGCTCGGTATCGAGATTTTATCCACCGGTGGAACCGCCAAGAAG
>JBFFNX010000322.1:0-3068 GCA_041562995.1 Desulfurivibrionaceae bacterium | reverse complement strand
GAGTTTGGTCTTGGTATGCGTGCTGCTATTAATAAGCTTTCTTCACAGGCTGTTGAGCTTATGGAAAAAGCAGTTGCCGCAAAGCTTATTCCCAAGAAGATGGCTGACGAGATTCTTGACGCCGAGCAAAAGACCCAAATGGACATCGAAGCTCAACGTGAGCGCGTTGGCAAATTAAAGTCCAAGCTTGCCAGCTGCAATGACAATATTATTGTCAAGCGTCTCATGCCTGTTGTTGATTATCTGGTTAAGAAGTCGTGCTGGATCTTCGGTGGTGACGGCTGGGCCTATGATATCGGTTACGGTGGTCTTGATCACGTCCTGGCCTCCGGCGAGAATGTTAATGTTATGATTCTTGATACTGAGGTTTACTCAAACACCGGTGGTCAGATGTCGAAATCCACCCCTCGTGCGGCTACAGCGCAATTTGCGGCAGGCGGCAAGAAAATGCCTAAGAAAGATATCGGCATGATCTTCTCCACCTATGGCAATGTATACGTCGCCAAGGTAAACATGGGTGCAAATCCTGCCCACGTTGCCAAGTGTATCGCCGAAGCAGAAGCCTATGACGGACCATCTTTGATCATTGCCTACGCCCATTGCATCAACCATGGCATCAACATGACCAAAGGCCTCCAGCAACAAAAGATGGCTGTTGAATGTGGTCACTGGCCTCTGTACAGCTACAATCCTGAGCTTGAGGCGGCAGGACAGAATCCTTTGAACATCGTTTCCAAGGAACCTACCATCAAATTCGCTGATTATGCCTTAACAGAGAATCGTTACCGCATGTTGAAGATGATGAACCCTGAGCATGCTGAAGAGCTTATGGCTATGGCCCAAGCGGATGTTGAGAAGTCTCTCAAGTTCCTCCACGGTCGTGCGGCAGCCCTTGAGCCTGCGAAATAAGAAGTAGTTAGTTCGAAAGCGTTACCAAAAAAAAGGCGGTGTGGAGAGTACTCTCCACACCGCCTTTTTTTTATTGTTTATCCAGAATGCCTAAGTGAAAAGGATCAATTCCATCTCCACAAAATTCAGAATATACAGTGTACCCATTTAAAACATGACCAAAACCTGCTCCTTCAAGCGGGTGTGGCCAACTCAAGCTCTATACCCTCACAGCCCCGCGCGCCTCTCCCTGGGAGGGATAAGCGAGCGCCCGCGCGGAGGCAAGGCTGAAGTTCGGTGCCAATCACAAAGCAGAAAAAGCAAACCTCATGCCGGCATAGATATTGTGGGTTGCATATTCAGTGTCCACCTTGTCAAATTCGGGATCGGAGGTGGCCAAATAGCGATACTTACATTCCACGGTAAGCAGTTCGTTGACGGCGTAACCAACACCGGCGCCAACCTGATAGGCAAAGACCGTATCATAATCGTCACCTAAATAAGCGGTATTATCATCGACATTAACCAGTGCAGCCCCTATGCCAACACTGACAAATGATGTCCAGGGGGTATTGTTGGTAAAATCCCAATAGCCGTTAACCAGGAAAGCAAGGCTGTCAATATTGTCATCCAAATCCACATCACCACTGGCATTACTTGCCTTGTCCAAAGAATTGTTCTGGTAGGCGAGCTCACCCTCTATCCTGGTGTCACCAAAATCATAGCCAAGAGCGGCACCAAGGGCATAGCCCTCGTGCGACTCAATATCCATATTTGAAATGGCGGGGTTTGAGTTGGAGACCTCGGCGTCACTGAGGTTTGCCCACCCCAAATTCCCACTCACGTAAAAGGGCATTTCTGCGGCGCCATAGGCGCTGGTAGAGAGAGACAGCAGCATGGTGCAGCCAGAAATAAGTAACATCCTTTTCTTCATATTATTCTCCTGTTTTTTGATCGATTTGCCAGATTATCCATGAGTTAATCCATATTCTCAGGGGAATCGCCCTTGAGCATATTTCTCAACTTCCTTTTTGATTACAGCACACACTGCATTTTTTCATATTCGCACAATAAAATTGAATAAATATAGCATGTTAAACTTAGTCATGTCCAATATTCATTGCCCCGGATCTGCCAACGAGACGGCACAGCCAACCAGCCAAGATTAACAGAAGGCGACTGCTAAAATTGCCTTAAGCAACATTCCTCTCATGCGCCTCCGGCGCTACGAATACTTTACACGTACACTCAGCGCCAGCCAGGGGATCTATTTGTTGCACCGTGCCGAGCTCAGTTCTTTTCCTGGAGAGTGTCGAAATATAGTTGCGCAGAATCTCCTCCTGGTCAACAGACAGGGCCTTAAAACTGAAACCATGATGATAACCACCCTCTCTTTCCTCAAGCCATATATCCTCAACAGGGACTTTCAGGGTGCAGCTTCCCTCTTGGTCGGGGATCATTATTTCAATTTCTAAGCAATCATGGAGAAAATGCATTTGCGGAATTCTAGCCATGAAACCGTGAACAGAGATATCCAAAACAGTGCCCATATAAACCACACTGCCCCCCAAAACACGGCAGGAGCAGACACAGGGCAAGTCAACAGCATGGCGCTTCGATTTGCGAAAAAGGTGAAAGACATCCAAGGCCACGATGATATAACGGACAAGGACACAGAGACTATTGCCACACCACTGCCGTCGCCGTTTAAACTTCAACCGGTAGCGGACAATATCGCCGATAAAAAATGAGGCCAAAAAATAGAGGCCAAAATAAAGGACAAAGATCGAGAAAAGAAAAGAATCAGGCAGATCATAAAGAGGGCCAAGAAAACTAGAGCCACTGAGAACAAGGGTGATCGCCAGAATCACCTTGACCGCCCGCTTGCTGTCAAGACCATAACGCAGCAAAATATGGTGAAGATGATATTTGTCGGCCTTAAAAGGGTTCTTGCCCTTGAAAAGCCTTCTCGTCATCAAGGTAAGGGTATCAGCAACGGGAACCCCCAGAATCAGCAGGGCACTCACGGGCTGTACCCTACCGCCCTCCCCTTGGGTCAAGGCAAGGGCCATGTAACAGAGGGCAAAGCCAAGACAGAGACTACCGGCATCCCCCATAAAGAGCACGGAAGGCGACCAGTTATACCGTAAAAAGCCCAGCAGGGCACCGGCAAAGGCCAG
>JBFFNX010000321.1:0-3076 GCA_041562995.1 Desulfurivibrionaceae bacterium | reverse complement strand
CCCTTCTCCTTCATGGGCCCGGCCGTCTGACCTGCCTGCTTGCCACTGCCCATGTAGAGATCAAGGCGATGGGGGCCTTTTATGGCCGCGCCGCTGTCCTGGTGGGTGACCAGGCGGCTAAATGGTTGCCAGGCGACCTCGCCGCTGTCATTGAAAACGGGTCTGCGGCCTGACAGAATCCCCAAAATACCGGGGGCATAGTGGCTGGAATCCATGGCCACGGATCGGTCCGGCGTCAGGGGGTAGCCCAAGCTGCCGGTGGGGAGAATCTCGCCGGATAGAGGGGCGCTGAGGCGGAAAAAAATAAAGCGTTCGTTGTGGTTGAGGATCCTGTCTCGCTGCTCTGGATGGTCGGTGAGATAGCCACTGATGGTGGCCAGGCTTACCTCATCTCTTGGTAATTTTCCTTCTTGGATAAGGATTTTTCCTATACTGGTGTAAGGCCTGCCGTTGTCGCCGGCATAGGAAAGCAGGCGCCGGCTGCCGTCCGGCAACTCAATAATTCCTGAGCCCTGGACATGGAGAAAAAAGAGGTCGACAGGGTCGGCGAGGTAGGCAATTTCATGGCCTTTTAAAAGCTTGGTGCTGGTGATTTCATTGCGGCTCAAGAGGCGAAGATCCCCTTGGGGCGGGAGGGCGTAGAGGGGGAAACGGTAGGTGCTCGATGGGCTCAGGCTGCCGGAAAGAATGGGGCTGTAATAGCCGGTGACAAGAAGGGTTGAGGCTCTGCAGGGGGTGAAATTCTCAGCGAGAAAAAGGCTGATATCCGGGTTTGCCTGGCCGCGGAGGCGGCTGCTGATATGGCTGTAGGCATTGCTCAGTTCCCGGCCGGAAAGGCGCTGGCCGCAAAGTTCGAAAATATGGTCAGCCTCCTTTTCGTAATAGAGGCTGCTCTGGGCCAGGGCATTCGCCAATCCCCTGTAGCCCAGGTCATCAGTAAAGAGGGGATGAGGGGCCTGGGGAGGGAGGGCCTCGGCACTGCTTTCAGCATGGGCAGGGGCCGGTAGGCTCTGACTGAAAAGCAGGGTGAGAAGGCAGATGAAGATGGCATGGATCATGGGCAAACGGGCTTGATTAGGGAGAATTTTTTTAACTATACCATGCGGTTGGTTATGGAGCGAAAAAAGTTGACACTTCTATCGTAAAGAACGCACAATTAAAAAATTGTCTCTTCTTTCAGGTGGCGGGGAAATTTATCTTGACCTGAGTGGGCGTCGCTGTTAAGAAATTGCAGGTAAAACTACTTAGGTAGTTGTACTTGCGTAAGATTACAGCTAGTTGGCACAAGCAATTGCAGCAAAGATGCCGCGCTGAAGCACCTTTATCCGTAAACGACAACTGTAAGGAGGTATAATGAGCGAAGAAAATAATATTGAAAGCCTGATGACCGAAAACCGTGTTTTTCAACCACCGGCAGCAGGACAGGCCACCGCCCATATCAAAAGCATGGACGAGTATAAGGCCATTTATAAGCGGTCCATTGAGGATCCTGAAGGGTTTTGGGCCGAACGCGCCGAAGAGCTGATCACCTGGGATAAAAAATGGCATACGGTTCTCGATGCCGACATGATCACCCCTGTCATCAAATGGTTTGACGGCGGCAAGCTCAATGTTTCCACCAACTGCCTTGATCGTCACCTCACCAATGGACGCAGTGACAAAGCAGCGCTGATCTGGCAGGGTGAGCCTGAGGACGATGTCAAGGTCTACACCTACAAGGAACTCCACCGCGAGGTCTGCCGTTTTGCCAATGTCTTGAAGAGCCATGGTGTCAAAAAGGGCGACCGTGTTTCCGTCTATCTGCCCATGATCCCGGAACTGGCCATCTCCCTGCTCGCCTGTACCCGGATCGGCGCCATCCACTCCGTGGTTTTTGCCGGATTTTCCGCCCATAGCCTGCAGAGCCGTGTTCAGGATTGCGAGGCCAAGGTTCTGGTTACTGCTGACGCGGTTATCCGGGCCGGCAAGACCATCCCTCTCAAGCCCAATGCTGACGAGGCCATGGCAGAATGTCCCTCTGTGCAGAAGGTTATTGTTGTCAAGCGGGCCGGCAACGATATTGCCATGAAGGCTGGTCGCGACATCTGGTATGAAGAGGAGATGGCTGCCGACGGTCTCACCGATGACTGCCCCGCCGAGTCCATGGACTCTGAGGATGATCTCTTTATCCTCTACACCTCCGGCTCCACCGGCAAGCCCAAGGGCGTGGTCCACACCACCGGCGGCTATCTTACCTATGCCGCCCATACCTGCCAGTGGGTCTTTGATATCAAGGATGAGGACGTCTACTGGTGTACCGCTGATATCGGCTGGATCACCGGCCATTCCTATATCCTCTACGGACCCCTGGCCCTGGGCGCCACCTCCGTGATGTTCGAGGGTGTACCCTCCTATCCCGGACCAGACCGCTTCTGGAAGATCTGTGAGAAGTTCAAGGTAAATATCTTCTATACGGCACCCACCGTTATCCGCGCCCTGATGCGTGAAGGCGAAGGTCCCACCCAGAAGCACGATCTCTCCTCCCTGCGTCTGCTCGGTTCTGTTGGTGAGCCCATCAATCCCGAGGCCTGGATGTGGTATCACACCCATATCGGCGGCGGCAGGTTGCCCATCGTTGATACTTGGTGGCAGACGGAGACCGGCGGTATTATGATTTCGCCGCTGCCCTTTGCCACGCCGCTCAAACCTGGCTCCGCCACCCTGCCGCTGCCCGGTATTGATGTGGCCGTTCTTGACGAGGACGGCAAAGAGGCGGCTGTTAACGAGGGTGGTCGTTTAGTAATCCGCAAGCCATGGCCCGGTATTCTGCGCGGCGTCTTCGGCGATCCGGCCCGGTATAAGAAGACCTACTTCACCAAATTCGAGGGCATGTATGATCCTGAAGACGGTGTGCGCTGTGATCAGGACGGCTATTTCTGGATCATGGGCCGTCTGGATGACGTTATCAACGTCTCCGGTCATCGCCTGGGTACTGCCGAGATTGAGTCCGCCCTGGTGGCCCACGAGTCAGTGGCCGAGGCCGCGGTTGTCGGTGCTCCCCATCCGGTGAAGGGGCAGACCATCTACTCCTACGTCT
>JBFFNX010000320.1:0-3079 GCA_041562995.1 Desulfurivibrionaceae bacterium | reverse complement strand
GCCTTGATCTGCGCGGCTGGCACCTTTGTCCATGTGGAACAGGGTAACAAGGTGGGCGCCGCCAAGATGGCGGGTCGGGCCATCAACGGCTTTACGGAGTTTGGCCATGCCCTGCCGGAACTGGGGGCGGCCCTTACAGCCATTATCGCTTGCTTGCAACAAACAACCAGCCCGCCCCGCATCTTCCCCATGACACAATGCTGCCGAAAACCCTGAGACCATGCCGCCAGCTCGGCTTAGATAGCCAGCACATGCGATCCTTGCATTTCTTCGCTTGCTTGGGTAGGAAGCTCCTATGAATAAAAAAAGGCTTTTCTGGCATTTTTCCCTCTATCTGCTCATCACCCTGCTCGCCCTGTTGGCAGCCACCCTTTTCAGCTCCCAGCTCATCCGTTCCTTCTATGAACAGCGGACCAGCCTCGACCTGAAGGCGCGCGCCCTGTTAGTTGACGACCAACTCCTGCCGCTTTTTACCGGCAACCAATGGCACGAGCTTACCTCCCTGTGCCAAAAACTGGGCCGTAAATCCGCCACCCGCCTCACCGTGGTCACTCTTGATGGCCAGGTGGCAGCAGACTCGGATGAAAACCCTGCGCGGCTTGACAACCATGGCGACCGCCCTGAAATTCTCGCCGCCCTGAGCGGCGACACCGGCACATCCATCCGCTTTTCCTATACCTTGCAGGAAAACCTGATGTATGTCGCTATTCCCCTGCGCCAGCCAGACGGCGCCATCATCGGCAGCCTGCGTCTTGCCGTAGCCATCACCGCCATTGATCAGGCCCTGGCTGCCATCCAAAATAAAATTGCCCTCGGCGCCCTGGGCCTGGCCCTGCTTTTGGCCGGGGTTACCCTCTTTATTTCCCGCCAGATCAGCCGGCCGGTCCAGGACATGATGGCTGGGGCCGGCAGGTTTGCCAACGGCGATTTCCATGAGGAGATTCCCCTGCGCGGGCCCTTTGAAATGGTGGAGCTGGCCTGGGCCTTAAACCGAATGGCCCGGGATCTTGACAAGCAGATCCAGACCGTGGTCAGCCAGCGCAATAAGCTGGAGGCCATTTTTGACTCCATGGTGGAGGGTATTCTCACCGTCAACCGCCAGGAACGAATCACCGCCTTAAACGGGGCAGCAGCACGGCTTTTAGAAACAACGGCGGAAAAACAGGCCATTGGCCGCACCATCCTGGAGGTGGTGCGCAACAGCGAATTTAAGCGTTTTATCCAGGCGGCACTGCAGTCAGAAGATCCCCAGGAAAGGGAGCTCATTTTATCCCACAGTCAGCTGGGCGACCGCGTGATCCAGGCCCATAGCGTCCAGATCCAGGATCAGGATGAGCAAATACTGGTGGTCCTCCATGATGTCACCCGCCTCAAGGAGCTGGAAAACCTGCGCCGGGATTTTGTTGCCAATGTCTCCCATGAGCTGCGGACCCCGATTACCGCCATCCAAGGCTTTGTCGAGACCCTGCTGGATGGCGCCATGGAAGAACCGGAAAACCGCGGCAAATTTCTGACAATCATTGCCAGGCAGTCTGACCGCCTTAAATCAATTGTTGAGGACCTTCTCACCCTGTCCCGCATCGAAGAGGAAAAAAAGGCCATTGCCATGAAGGCGAGCCCGCTGATTGCGGTCCTCTCCTCGGCAATTGAGGTTAGCCAACCGAGGGCCACAGAGAAGGGTATTGCCCTCCACCTCGACTGCCCGCCGGATCTTGAGGCAACCATCAACGCCCCGCTGCTGGAGCTCGCCATAGTCAACCTCATTGATAACGCCGTCAAATACTCCGGAACTGCCCGGGTTGATATCAGCGCCACGGCAAGCGAGGAACGGATCGCCATTACCGTGGCCGACCAGGGAGAGGGAATCCCCCGGCAACACCAGCACCGCCTCTTTGAACGCTTTTACCGGGTGGACAAGGCCCGAAGCCGCAAACAGGGGGGCACCGGTCTGGGGTTGGCCATTGTCAAGCATATCGTCCTATCCCATAACGGCGACATCAGCCTGCTGTCAACCCCGGGTAAGGGTGCGGCCTTTACCATCGTCTTGAACCGCCCTTCGCCAAGCTCAAGGAGCGCTCCCTGAGCCTGGTGTAAGAATTTCCCCCTTCAGCCCACATCTCCCCGGTATTTAAAGAAGAATTTCAGCCATTTTCTAACCGTGGGCGAAAAGATCTTCGGCGCCAGATAGGAACCAGCCACCCTTTTATTGATTTCAGCGAGGGTTGGATAGGGATGGATTGCCCCGGCCAGAGCGGAGAGTTTCATGCGGCCATTTAAGACCGCCACCCATTCCGAGATCAGCTCGCCGGCATGGGGGCCACAGATCTGGACGCCCAATGGTTTTTCGCGCCTATCAAGGAGCATCTTAATCTGACCCTGTGGTCGGCCTTCGGCCAAGGCCCGGTCATTACCGGCAAAATCCTCCGCCCAGATGGTATAGTCCAGGCCCGCCTTCTGGGCCGCCTTTTCGTTCATACCGATGGAGGCAAGCTCGGGATCGCAATAGGTTGCCCAGGGAAGCCAGGTGTAATTGGCCTTTCGCGGCAGATGAAACAGGGCGTTACCAATGACAATGCCCGCCTCATAGCCGGCGGCATGGGTAAACTGGTAGGCCCCGTTAATATCGCCGGGCGCATAGATATGGGGTTGGCTGGTGCGCAGGCGATCATCCACCACGATGCCACGCCGGGAGAACTCCACATCTATTTCCTCCAGACCAAGGCCTTGGATATTGGGACTACGGCCCAGGGCCACCAGAATGGTCTCGCCCACAATTTTAAGGAGTTCCCCTGATTTCTTCTTGATCGTCACCTGGCGCTGAGCGCCCAGATCACGGACCTCTTCCACCCCGACATCCAGATGGAAAAGCACGCCTTCGCCGGCCATGGCCGCCATAACCAGATCAGCCATATCCTTGTCCTCACGACTGAGGATCTGCTTCGAGCGCTGGATAACCGTAACCTGGCTACCCAGGCGGGCAAAGGCCTGGGCCATCTCCACCGCAATGGGACCGGCGCCAAGAACGATGAGCGACGTGGGTAGCCGATCAAGATAAAATATCTCCTTATTGGTTATATGG
>JBFFNX010000319.1:0-3107 GCA_041562995.1 Desulfurivibrionaceae bacterium | reverse complement strand
TCGGTCCAGGGTTTCAAGGAGAGCTTTTTTGGAGATGACCCCGAGGTAACGGCCTTGCGAAGAGACCACGGGCAGGCCGCAGGGGGCCTGGGCAACCTTGCCGATCAACTCGGAGAGGGGCATATCCGCCGGTAAGGCCTCTATATCGGCGATAAAGGCGTCGGGGAGTTGGCCGTTGGTGCGCTGCATGGCCTGGCGCAGGGAATCTTCTGAGATGACGCCGCAGAACTCCTGCCTGGGCCCCACCACAATTGCATGGGAACCGTCCTCCTCCTGCACTTGGCTAAGGGCAATAGCCAGGGCGGCATGGGCGTCCTGGTCGACAATAACCTTTTCCGGGCGGACGACATCGGCGGCGGAAAGTACCGAGGAGACATCTACCCCCCGAAAAAAAGAACGGACATAGTCATCGGCAGGGTCATTGAGAATTTGTTCCGGGGTGCCCACCTGGACAATCTGACCGCCCTCCATAATGGCAATCCGATCACCGATGCGCATGGCCTCGTCCAGGTCATGGGAAATGAAGATGATCGTCCGTTTTTTCACCCTTTGCAGGTGGAGGAGCTCGTCCTGCATCTCGGTACGGATGAGAGGGTCCAGGGCCGAGAAGGCCTCATCCATCAACATCACGGCAGGATCGTTGGCCAGGGCCCGGGCCAGGCCGACCCGCTGCTGCATTCCACCGGAAAGTTCAGCGGGGAAACGGGCGCCATGGGCCTCGAGACCTACCTGGGCCAGGGCGGCTGCGGCCCGGGCCAGACGTTCGTTACGGGGAACGTGGGAGAGCTCAAGGCCAAAGGCGGTGTTTTCAAGAACATTGAGGTGGGGCATCAGGGCAAAGGACTGGAAGACCATACTGAGGTCGGAACGGCGCAGCTCACGGAGGTCCCGGGCAGAGAGGGAGGCGATGTCTGTACCCTCATAGATGATCTGACCGGCGGTGGGCTCGATCAAGCGGTTGAGGAGCCGGACCAGGGTGGATTTGCCGGAGCCGGACAGGCCCATAATCACGAAGATCTCCCCCTCCTGCACCGAAAAGCTGGCATCGCAGACGCCAACCGCCTGGCCGGTTGCCTGAAATATCTCCTCTTTCCGGAGGCCGTTGGCCAAGAGACGCATGGCCTCTTGGGGGGCATCTCCGAAGATCTTGTAGAGATTATTGACTACGATTTTATCGGCCATAGCTGAGTCGTTCTTGCCTCCCCAAAGGGGGCTTCTGAGTTCATCTCTTGGCGGCCGAAATTGGCGCTCGTGCCGCCTATGGGGCCGAAGATTGTCGCGGTGGCCGAAGATAACAGGCCTAGCGGGCAGCCAAAACTTCCACCAGCACGGTGCAGAGCTGGTGCAAATCGCTGCTGCTGATAATATAGGGCGGCATGATATAGACCAGCTTACCAAAGGGGCGAATCCAGACGCCGCGCGCCACAAAGTGCTCCTGAATGCGGGCCACATCCACCGCTTCTTTCATCTCGACGACACCAATGGCGCCGAGGACCCGGACAGCCGCCACAGCCGGATTGTCCCGACAGGGGGCGAGCTCCTGCTTGAGAATACTCTCAATCCCCCTCACCTTTTCATGCCAGTCACTGCTCTCTAGCAGCTTGAGGGAGGCAGAGGCCACGGCGCAGGCCAGGGGGTTGGCCATGAAGGTGGGGCCGTGCATGAAGAGGCCGGGATCGCCGCTGGAAATGGTGTCGGCCACCTCGGCCGTGGCCAGGGTGGCAGCCAGGGTCAGATAGCCGCCGGTGAGCGCCTTGCCGACACACATGATGTCGGGGCTGATCCCGGCATGGTCACAGCCCCACAGGGTGCCGGAGCGGCCAAAGCCGGTGGCGATCTCATCGAGAATGAGCAGCACCTCGTATTGGTCACAGAGGGCGCGCACCCCGGCCAGATAGCGGGGGTGGTAGAAATACATGCCGCCGGCACCCTGGACCACCGGCTCCATGATCACGGCGGCCAGCTCGTTATGGTGCTGAGAAATCAGGAGGCGGAAATCATCAAGATCAGCCTCGTCCCACTCCTCACCAAATCGACAGGCCGGGCGGGGGGCAAAGAAATGCTGGGGTAAAACATCCTGAAAGATATGGTGCATGCCGCTTACCGGATCGCAGACCGCCATGGCCCCGAAGGTGTCGCCATGATAGCCGCCACGGATGGTGAGCAGCCGGTTTTTTACAACCTGACCCCGGGCCTGCCAGTACTGGAGGGCCATCTTAATGGCCACCTCCACTGCCACCGAACCGGAATCAGCCAGGAAGAGGCGCTGCAGGGGTTCAGGGGTCAGAGCAATCAGGCTCGCGGCCAGCTCCACGGCGGGCCGATGGGTAATGCCGCCGAACATGACATGGGCCATTCTTTTGAGCTGGCTCTCCACCGCCTCATTTAACAGCGGATGATTATAGCCATGGATGGCCGCCCACCAGGACGACATGCCGTCAATGAGCTCACGGCCATCAGCCAGGCGCAGGCGGACACCAGAGGCCGACTCCACCTCATAGACGGGCAGGGGATCGATCATCGAGGTGTAGGGATGCCAGAGATGGGCGCGGTCAAAATCAAGGAGGGTGGTCATGGTCTGCCGGTCATGATAAACTTTTTCACCAGACGCTTGACCTGTTGCAGGGTTGCCGGGCTGGTGGCCGTGGGGTTGAACGGCATCCGTAAGAGTTCCGCCTCATCAAGCCGTTGTTTGATAATAACGGCATAGCGATCCGCCAGGTTGGGGTGTTTCTTTAACACCTCGATAATGCAGTCCAAATCAACCCTGATCAGCGTGACATCGGTCTGGGCTGAATAATTGAAGCCGGCGGGCTGATCGGTAAACATGGAGATCAGGCCGAAATATTCACCGGCCGTGAATTCCCCAATTTTCATCACTTCCCCATTGGGCAGCTCTATATTGGTGTCAACAATGCCGCTGGCCACAATATCAAGGGCATCCCAACAATCGCCTTCCAGTACAATGGTGGCCCCGGCATCATAATGGACCTGTTCACTGGCCATGGCAATCTGGGCAATCTCATCATCGTCCAGGCTGTAAAAAAGCTCCAGACTGCGCAGGGCCAGCTGGATGGTGGGCGCCTCGGCCGAGGGTATTTTCGCCT
>JBFFNX010000318.1:0-3122 GCA_041562995.1 Desulfurivibrionaceae bacterium | reverse complement strand
GGCGGTGGTGGCCACATCCAGTTCAAGACCCTGGACAGCGAGAAAGTGGTTGAACTCCTGGCCCAGGATATCAGTAAAGCTCAGGCCGCTGAATTTTACCAGAGGCTGGTTCAGGCGCTTGATACAGCCCTGGTCGTCGAGGAGGATGACAAAGTCCTGGACACAGTCCATGGTGGCCTCCCACTCCTTCTTGGCCTGTTCAATCTTGGCTGAGAGTTCAAGAAGATCCATATGGGCGACGCTGGCCGTGATATCGCGGAGGACCTCCACCACATGGATGATTTCACCCACCTCGTTCCTGAAGGGCACGGCGCTGATTTCATAGGTGCGGACCAACGAGGAGTGGAGCCCCATCTCTTTAATGATCCGGACAACCTCACCCGTTTTCAGGGCCTCGTGTACCGGGCATTCCTCGCCTTTCTCCTGGCAGGAGGACTCAAAGTTGCGGATCAGCTCAAAGCAGGGCCTGCTTTGGTAGGTGCTTCCCTCCACCTCTAAAATATCACGGGCTGCCTGATTCATGAAAATGCAGCGCATGTCAGGGGTGATGACCAACAGCGGATCACGGACGGCGTCAGAGATGGTTTTATAAAAGTGGGACAAATGCTCGCTGTTATTTTTTTCCATAATTCATGGCGGCAAGGATGAAGGTCCTTGGCAATCAAATTTTTTATCGGTTCTTTGTGTCCTTCGGGAACTTCGTGGTGAATGATGTATGTGTTCTCCATCCGCAACTTCAGCCATTTTATAAGTCATTCCCGCGAAGGTGGTAATCCAGAGTGGTGGCTAGGATTTTCAGATCGAACTCGGCGTGGGAATGCCATGCTGATAAAAAGGTACTTGTATTTCATAATGTTAGCCCTCAGCCATCACAAGATGGCTGAAAATCGATGGCAAGCAGATATTTGTTTAGGCCGTTTCCCCCTCTTCAGCAAGTTTTGTCCAAAACAGGTCAAGCAGCTCGGCCGCAAAGGCCTTGCCCTTTTCCGCCGTCATGATCTCCACGGCCTTGGCGTGGCTGAAGCGTGTCCGGTAGGAACGGTCCGTGGTCAGGGCGTCATAGACGTCGGCAATGGCGGCAATGCGGGACTCCAGCGGGATGGCCTCACCGGCCAGGCCGTGGGGATAGCCCTTGCCGTCAAAACGTTCATGGTGGGCGGCGATAATGTCGAGCACCACCTGGTCAAGGCCGGCTTCTTGTGCGACCTTCAGGCCCCAGAGGGGATGTTTTTTGATGACATCAAACTCCTCAACG
Source organism: Desulfurivibrionaceae bacterium (assembly GCA_041562995.1). GTDB lineage: Bacteria > Desulfobacterota > Desulfobulbia > Desulfobulbales > SURF-16 > BM506. Next base: position 1,867 of record JBFFNX010000318.1, on the reverse strand, counting down.
GTCAGTCTGCCCTCCTTGTTGAGGATGGTACCGGGGATGCCGATCTTGCCGCAGTCATGGAGCCAGCAGCCATGGCGGATCAGCTTTTTACGCTTTTCTGAAAAACTAAGGGCGTTAGCAAGAAGCAGGGCGAAATGGGCCACTCGGTCGCAATGCCCCCTGGTATAGACGTCTTTGAGCTCAATGGTCTCGGCCAGGGAGCGCAGGGTACGTTCGTCGGAGCTCTTCATGGCCCGCATAAGCTGAAAGCGGTTCAAGGCCTCCATGACCATGGCCATCAGTTCCTGGTTTTGCCAGGGTTTGACCAGAAACCGATAGACCTCGCCCTGATTGATGGCCGACAGCGCCACCTGCAGATCAGCATTGCCGGTCATCATCAGGCGAACGGTATCCGGCGAGATTTTCTTGGCCCCATTCAAAAGTTCCAGGCCGCTCATTTCCGGCATACAGTTGTCAGTAAGGAGAACCGCCACCTCATGGCCGGCCAGAAAATCCAGAGCTTCGTTGGCGCTGGCCGCTGACTCGATATTGATGTGCTCATCAAGGAAGAGGCGGCGCACCGCCATGATGATGTGTGGTTCGTCATCAACAATGAGCAAGGTATGGAGGAGGTCTTCGGTCATGATCAGTCACAGGTAATGGGGAGTTCGATGATAAAGGTGGTGCCTTCGTCCTTTGTTGATTCGACACAGAGGCGGCCGTGATGCTTCTTGGTGATGATGTCGTGGGCGATACTAAGGCCCAGGCCTGTGCCCTTGTCCCTTTCCTTGGTGGTGTAAAAGGGCTCAAAGATATGGGCCATGGTCTCGGCATCCATACCGGCGCCGGTGTCGCTGATGGAGACGAAGATATTGTCGGTGTCGCACCAGGTTTTAATGGTGATGACCCCTTGCTCTGTAATGGCCTGGGCGCCGTTGACCAGCAGGTTCATAAAGACCTGATTGAGCTGTTGGGCATAACATTTGGTAAGGGGCAGCTCGCCATACTCTTTTTTGACAGTGGCCTTGTATTTGAGCTCGTTCCAGACCACGGTCAAGGTGGAATCCAGACAGTCGTTAATATTGGCGACGCCGTATTCCTCCTGGTCGGTGCGCGAGAAGTTTTTCAGCGACATGACGATTTTTTTTATCCGCTCAGTGCCGTCAAGACTCTCACGGATGAGATCGTGGATATCATCGCTGATCTGGTCGATCTTCATCTTTTTACGGAGCGTGGCGATCTCTTTTTGTTGTTCCGGTGGCACATTCTCCTGGAGCAGGACGAGAAATTCGGTGATGCGCCGCACATATTTTTCCAGGCTGGAAAGATTGGAGGTGACAAAGCCGGTGGGGTTGTTGATTTCGTGGGCGACGCCGGCGGCGAGCTGGCCGACGGTGGCCATTTTTTCGTTTTGCAACATCTGTGACTGGGTGGCCTTGAGTTCGCTCAGGGCCTGTTCAAGCTCGACATTCTGGCGGAGAATATCGGCGTGCTTCTGGGTCAGCTCTACGGCCTGTCGGGCGTTACGGCTCGCCTCTTCGGAAAGATTTTTCTCCAGTTCTTTAAGTTTGGAAATGTCACGGTAATACTCCAGGAGACCTATGGCCTTGCCGTCTGGGTCGTAAAAAGGGGTGGTTTCGATGAGGCACTCGATGGTCGTGCCGTCCAGGGCGGTTTTGGTGACTTCGTGAATGCACCTTTTCTCCCCCTTTTTGGCTCGGGCCAGGGGGCAGTTTTCGGTATGGCAAACGGGGCCAGGGAATACTTCGTAGCATTTGCGGGCGGTGAGGATCTGCCTGCTGCTGCCAGCCATCCTGGCAAAGGTGTCGTTGAACATCACCATGTTATAGTCCCAGTCGACAATGCGTATGCCATCGGCGGCTGAATT
>JBFFNX010000317.1:0-3162 GCA_041562995.1 Desulfurivibrionaceae bacterium | reverse complement strand
TGACAATGTTCTAGGACAGCAAAAGAGACCTGTCGGTATTTTTGGCGGTATTTCTTTAGGGTTGATGTTGTTGTGGCGGTTATTGGTAGCGGATTACGGCTCAAGTTCGATTCCCTGCATCGCCACCAAATTGCCAAAAGGGCTGTAATCTTAAATGATTACAGCCCTTTTTTTTTGCTTCAGGCAATGGCGTTGATGGCGCCCTCATAGATTACAGGCTCAATGCCGATTTTTCTCAGCTCGCGGGCCGGCGTCTCGCCGATCTTCACCACATAGACCCTGGCGCAGTCGGTAAGCGCCATGCTCACCCGTTCAAAGGCGGATTGGGCAAAGGGGTGCTCCTTCTGGTCCCCACTTGAATAGGGTTCCACCTTAACGATGCCTTGCCTGGTCAAGATACCTCCGTCCATACTGAAGACGTAAAACTCCGAGGCTGTGCCGAAATGTTCGTTGACCTCAATACCGTTTGTTGATGCGCAGGCTATTTTCATGTTGTCTCCTTATCATAAATCTTCCCCCTAAATCTCGGCCAGTGGGGCGAGGGAGTTGTCTTGATAGTCTCAACCGCAGCCAGTGCCGGTGCCCTGGCAGCCGCCCTGGCTGCAGCTCTTCTTGGTTCTTCTTTGCAGGGTGTTGACGCCCTGCCCGCTGTAAACCGCCTTCAGGCCCGCCTCAATAAACCCGGACATGGTCACCGGCTTGATTCCGGCAACGCTGAAGATCTGGCGGGGTGAGTCGCCCATATCGCTGACCAGCACGGCCCGGCAGTCGTAGAGCAGACGGGTTAAGGCCTGCCAGCGGCCGATGCCGCCGCCGGGCATGGGGGCGGGGCGTTCTTCCACGAGCTTAAAATGGGGGCCGTCCTGCCCATAGATCAAGAATTTGGTGGTCTCGCCGAGGTGCTGGTTGACCAGCATGCCCTCCAGGCTGGAGACGGCCACATAGGGCCGCGGCTTGTTGGTGGCCGCCGGCATGGTGGCGCAGGCATTGAGGCAGCCGGCCATCTCGCCGGAGCGGTCCTTGCCCAGCAGGCCAACGGCATCGGCCCGACAGCGTTTGCAATGGCGCATCTGGGGCAGATGTTTTTCGCACTTATTACGCAGGGCATTCATGGTGGGCTTGTCCGGTTCGCCGAGATCGGCAAAGGGGGTATCGGCATTGGGCAGCATGGCCATGCAGTTAAAGAGGTCGACGCCCATGCTCGCCATGGCCTTGGCGGTGGCTACGGCATGGTGGTCATTGACCCCGGGCACGGTGATGAAATTCACCTTGACGGTGACGCCGCGGCTTTTCAGCTTCTCGATGGCCTTGATCTGGCGGGCCAGCAGGAGTTCGGCGCCCTGGATGTCGCGGTAGATGATATTGCCGTCCCGGACAAAGGTGTAGATCTTTCTGGTGATGCGCGGATCTATACCGTTGACGGTCACCGTCACATGGGAGACGCCGATATCAGCGACCTCGTCGACATGGGGCGCCAGCCCCAGGCCGTTGCTGGACAGGCAGAGGATGAGATCCGGATACTGGCGGCGCAGGAGCTGCATGGTGGTCAGGGTCTTGTCGGCATTGGCAAAGGGGTCGCCCGGGCCGGCAATCCCGGCGACGCTGATGCGCGGTTCGGCAATGAGCACCTTCTCCATGTAGGACAGGGCCTGCTCCGGCGAGAGGATGGTGGAGGTCACCCCGGGCCGTGACTCGTTGACGCAGTCATACTTGCGGTTGCAATAATTGCACTGGATATTGCATTTGGGCGCCACCGGCAGGTGGACCCGGCCAAATTGGCCCTGCACCTTGGGGTTAAAGCAGGGGTGGCGGCTGAGATCGAGTGATGATGTTATGATTGTCTTCATAGGGCGCTCCAAAGGTCTTTATTCTTAGTGCTGCAGGCTCAAATTCTTCTTTCTGGCGTGTCACATATAGGCATAGCCCACCGCTGAATCGCTCTGCTTCTTGGCGATCATGGCGTTTACCACCTGGTCAAAGAGGTTTTGGGCCCCCCGATAGCCAAGGTGGAGGATGCGCTGGCCGCCCATGCGGTCGTGGATGGGGAAACCCACCCGGATCAGCGGGATCTCAAGCTTGCGGGCCAGGGGATAGCCCTTGGAATGGCCCACCAATAGATCTGGCGCCAGGCCGGCGGCCATCTCGCTGATCTCAAAGAAATCCATGCCCTCAAAGACCTGGGGCGGCTCCGGCAGCAGATCCGCGGTGGCCTGGCCGATCTGCTCGGCAAGCCTGCCGCTTCGGCCGCCCGAGGCGCAGAGCACCGGCATGACGCCGATCTCGGCGAGAAGGGCGGTGAGGCCGACCACCAGATCCTCCTCGCCGTAGACAATGGCCTTTTTGCCGTAGATATATTTATGGCCGTCCACATAGCTGTCCACCAGCCGGCCCCGCTCCAGGCTATGTTTTGTCGGGGTGGCCTGGCCGCTTAATGAGGCAAGGGCAGCGAAGAAGCGGTCGCTGGCCGTGATGCCCATAGGCAGGGGCATGCGTGTACATGCCACCTGGAAACGCTCCTTAAGGATCATGCCGCCGCTTTTTTCAGCCATGGTGTGGCCAAACTCCAGGGTGGCCAGATTGCTGGCCATGGTCTTGATCGCCGCAAGGGGGGTGCCGCCAGGCTGGATCTTGTCGTAGGTCTTGGCGGCCACGCCGTCCATGGTCTCGGAGATGTCGGGCAGGATGGTGGCCTTGAGCTCAAAATCAGCGACCACCTCCTTGAGATAGCGGATGTCGGCCGGCGACACAAAGCCGGGCAGGATGTTGATGGTCTCAGGACTCGCCTCATCCCTGGCAGCCAGGGTGGCCACCACCGAGGCCACGGCATTGTGAAAGCCCTCCATGTGGGTGCCGTTGTAGCTGGGGGTGGAGACCTGGACCATGAGCGGCTTGTCGCCCTCCACCTCGCGCTCATATTCCTTCAGGAAGAGACTGACATCGTCGCCAATGGTCTCGGTGAGGCAGGTGGTGGCAATACCGATCAACTGGGGCTGGTATTTCTCGGTGACGTTCTGCAAGCCTAGTTTGAGGTTGGGGCCGCCGCCATAGACCGCATGCTTTTCTGAGAGCGATGACGAGGCAATATCGATGGGCTCGTTGAAATGGCTGATGATATAGCGCCGCATATAGGTGGCACAGCCCTGGGAACCATGAAGATAGGGC
>JBFFNX010000316.1:0-3171 GCA_041562995.1 Desulfurivibrionaceae bacterium | reverse complement strand
TGGTTCCGCCCTGGCGTTCCATAGCGGTGGTGTTGCAGAGTGCGGCGGTTGTCACAGCATGCATTCCCCCAATATGGCAGGCAGCTTCCTCTTGAAAGGAAGCGATCAGAGCTCCACCTGTCTGGGCTGTCATGAGAGCCCAGGTGATACCGCGCCCCGCAGCTATCACATCAGTACTGCTGATGCCGATATGGGCGACGGTATTTCACCGATCCAGCGCAGCCCGGGTGGCGATTTCGGCTGGGTTAAGAAGACCTATGACTGGTTAAATCGTGCGGGCACTGCGCAGGAAACAGAAGATGGTGATCGGCACGGCCATAATATTGTCGCCGGCGACCAGGGCTATGCGGCTGATGCCACCAATACAGTAGCACCGGGTGGCACCTTCCCGGCCGCCAGTCTCCAGTGCAACAGCTGCCATGATCCCCATGGCAAGTACAGAAGGATGTCTGACGGCACCGTGGCCACCACCGGCGCCCCCATTGTCGGCTCCGGCTCCTACGCCACCAGCCATGTCCCCCTTGCCGGCGAGGCCGTTGGTGTCTACCGCCTGTTGGCAGGTGCTGGTTACTCCAGTACGGCCTCCATCGGCGTGACCTACAACGGCGCCCCCGCAGCTGTGGCCCCCTCAAGTTACAACCGGACGGAGGCGGTAACCCAGACCCGCGTTGCGTACGGGGCCCAGGCTGCTGGCGGCGTCCAACAATGGGGCCAATGGTGCGGCACCTGTCATGGCGACATGCATAGTTCCGGCGCCTATGTCCATCCTACTGATCAACCCTTGGGCGCCACCATTGCCGCCCTCTACAACGCCTATGTTAAATCAGGTGATGTCACCGGTAACGGCAGCGCCGCCTACCTCTCCCTGGTGCCCTTTGCCCAGAACACCGGAGATTTCGCCACCCTTGCTGCCAATGCCGTTAATGACGACACCGTTCTGGCCGGGCCTGGCTCTAATGATGAGGTCATGTGTCTCTCCTGTCATCGAGCCCATGCCTCCGGCTTTAGCAGCATGCTGCGCTGGAATAACGATGCAGACTTCATCGTTTACGACAGTGCATATCCTGACCCTGTTGCGAATAAATACTATGCAATGGGTCGTACCGCGGCAGAGATGGAAGACGCCTACTATGACAGGCCGGCAACCAATTTTGCCACCTATCAGAGAGGGCTTTGTAACAAATGTCATGCGAAAGATTAATCAGCTGAATATGCCGGTAATGAGTATACCGGCATAGCAACCTAAGAGAGGGCTGGCACCATGCCAGCCCTCCTTCTTGCTTTTTTTGCCTGATTAACTCCTTGAGCATGCTTGTTTTTTAGTATGTAATACATTGTGGTGACCATCGTACGTTTTTTGATGTGGTGATGATGCCCAAAGTAGCCTTGGAGTTTATCTGCAAGATGATTTTGTTTTCACCAAGCATTGTGGTCGTGGGGCAGTGATGCTGCGAAAAGTCGTGATATTGACCATTTTCGCAGGCCTGGCTGCGGCGTATCTCGCCGGCTGCCAACCCATGCTGACCACCACCCGCCCGAGCATGGCCGAACATGGAGAGGTGCATCTCTATATCCAGCCTTTCCCGCAGGAGGCCCAACGCCTCCGTTTCAGCCTGGAAGCGGTTGCCGCTGTCAAGGCTGATGGCAGCCTGACTCCCCTGCCCCTTGTCTTTTCCGAATTTAAAGAGAGCGAAGTCCAGAGCCAGAGGCTCCTTAGCGTCAGCGCCCTTACCCCCGGCGACTATCAGGGTCTTTCCTTTCTTGTGGGCAGCGCCTCTCTTAAGTCAGAAGAGGGCGATGTTTCACTGGCCGTGCCCCCAGAGCCTTATTTTGTCGAATTCCCCTTCCAGATCAGCAAGAACAAGGCCCAGCTGCTGCTGCTGAAATTTAATTACGCCCGTTCCTTTAAGGCCGGCAGCGTGGTTTTTAGCCCTGGATTTTCCATCTTCCTGCCAGAGCGCCTGGCCCCCAAGATCTTGGGCTATGTGGCCAACGAGAAATCAAACAGCATCACCATCTTTGACAAAAACCTCCTCCAGGTGGTTGGGGTTATTGCCACCGGAGAGGCGCCAAAAGATATCGCCTTAGACCGCATCCGCCACCGGGCCTACGTACCCCTGGCCGGTGATGATTCCCTGGCCCTTATCGACGTCAGCGGCCAGGCCGTTATCGACAAGGCCCGCCTCAATATCAGCGATGAACCCTGTGAGTCCGTGCTAAGCCCTGATGGCCTTGTGCTGGTCACCTCCAATTTCGGCTCCGACACCGTCACCCTTACTGAACCGATGTCGCTGATGGAGAGAGCTCGAATCCCGGTGGGGGATGGCCCCTGCGCCGTCCTGGTAGATGAGAGCGTCAGGAGGGCCTATGTGCTCAACCACTGGTCCGGTACGGTCTCGGTTATTGATCTTGCCAACCAGCAGCTGGCCGCCACCCTGGCGGTGGGGCCGGAGCCCATTGCCGGCGCCTTCAGCACCAGTGGCGACCGCCTTTTTATTATCCATGCCATTGCCCCCCATCTTGAGGTGATTGACACCCGCAGCCTTGCTGTTTTAGAGCGGGTCTTTGTCGGCAGCGGCATGAGTGACGTGGTCATGGACCGACGCACAGAAATGCTCTACATCGCCAAAAAAGCAGAGGGCATAGTTGAAATATTTGATCCCTTTACCCTCTTTCCGGTGGATTCCATCCGGGTGGGTGAGGCCGTGGGCGATCTGGCCCTTGATGATGAGGAAGGCAACCTCTACCTCACCCTCCCTGACACAGGAAGGGTTGCCGTGTACGACCTGCTGAGCAGAACAAGGGTTGCCCTCATCGAGGTGGGCAGGGGGCCGTGCGCTATAACCCTGATGGGCGACAGGTAAGGCTTTGCGCTGCAAGACCGGACTCTTGAAAAGGATTGTCTTGCTCGGCGCCGGGGCGTTGTGCCTTTATTTTTGTGAGGCTGTTCTCCTGGGCCAGGCGGCTGTGGCCGACAGCATTAGCGCCCTGCTGGAGTTTGATTATACAAGCGTGGACACTGAAACTATGGACAAGACATCAGGCCAGAAAACGCAGAGCGACTCTTCCTCCTGGGGCCAGAAGTATAATGTCAACCTGGACAAGAGCTTTTTCCCCAATCTGCAGCTGACGGCCGGCGGTATTTTCGAGAAAAACAAGATGGATTCCGAC
>JBFFNX010000315.1:0-3198 GCA_041562995.1 Desulfurivibrionaceae bacterium | reverse complement strand
GCCCTCGATCCGTCTGAATGCGCACCACGCTGGAGAAAAAGCGGTTCTCTGCCAATGCCCATGCAGCGAAAGCGTATCCGAGCGAGATCAAAATGAAGCCAATCACGATGAGCCATAGCGGAAATTGGGAGGACCAGTTATAGCGGTGGTCTAGCCCTGCTACAATGACCATGGGAAACCCGACACTCACCGCCATCAGTGGGGCAAGCACTTTGTCCCAGGCTTTTGCGTTTTGGATATTTTCAATATTTTGTCTTTCGGCTGTTAATCCGGGATGTCGTTGTTCCGCCCACATGCGCCCACCAATACCAGCGGCCAAGATCAGCATGGAATATAGCCACGCCTGCCACCAGCCGAGGTCCCCACCGCATATAAATAAAATCAGCGGGATTAGGAGATACACCACAACTACTCTGATCCACTGGCGAGGGGATACTGTTTGAGCTGCCTCTTTATTAACCGTCTTCGCTGACATGTCATTCCCCAAAATAAAATGGTTTTGAGTGTGTGCCTAACGCAAAGCTAAGACGCGCGCCTAGCCGAGGTTGAGTAAGTTCGAGTTGTAATTAAGATGGGCGAAGCCGTTAAAACTGGCGTGCTCGCTCGCTGTGCTTGAGAACATGGTGAACGCTGCGCTTGGGTCAACGCCAAATTCGATTTCGATAATTAAGTATGGTGTCCCCGGAATTTGTTTCTTCTCTCTTTTTGTTCGGCGATTTTGCTGTTTGATCCCTATATTGCCAATTTTGGCCCCAAAATCGACAATGCTGTCTAGTAATATCAACTAGTTACAGAATGAGCAAACCGGTATTTCACTGGGATATCGTCTACTTAGCGTGGCCCGACCCCGACCCCGTATAAACCAGTACCCTTTTCGGGGCGTGGATATTGGCAGGTATATGAAATACCAGCGCATTTCGGCCTTTATAACGAAAGATCAGCTGATTTGCTTGATCCCCCCCTATTTCATGGGCAAGCCGCAACAGGTAGATACAGGCAAACAGATGTTCCAACCTTTTCCTCTGACGTGACAACCATATGACCATCATGCTGTTGAACAATCGAAAGCGCAACGGTGAGACCAAGCCCCATTCCTTTTTGAGCCCCTCGCTCTTTTGTTGAAAAATAAGGATCAAAAATATTTTGCACAATTTGAGGGGGTATTCCTTCACCTTGATCCGATATAACTATTTTAACAAAGGGCCTGTCGGTTACCGTCGCCGCACCAATAGACTCATCTATGAGAGATGAAATGTTTTCTGCATGAATCTGGATTGCCCCACCGTCTGCCATTGATTCCTTTGCATTGCTGAGCACATTCTTGAAAACCTGGTTCATCTGTCCGGCATCCACCTCAACCTGCCACAGGTTTTCTTCAAGTGAAAGTTCGGCAGGATGATCAGCGCGAGCAAGAACGATATCAACAGATTCTGTGATGAGTTCTTTAATTGATAATCTACGTTTGACAGGGGTTCCCCCTGAAGAAAAGGTAATGAATTTCTGGGTCAGTTCTTGAGCCTTTCTGCTGGCCTTGAGAGCCTCATTGAGATCATCAGCATTTCTGTGATTCATGCCGAGGTCACCCATAGTGAGATCAATATACCCTATTATCACAGCTAAAAGATTATTGAAGTCATGGGCGATGCCTCCGGCAAGGATTGCTGTGGCTTCAAGCTTTTTTATCTTCAGTATCTTACTTTCCATTTTCTTGCGCTCTGTAATATCAAGAATCACCCCACTCCATATGGCCTGTGAATGAACATTTTGCGCACTTGGCATTGAGGTTAACTCAATCCATTTTATACCACCGGACGGCAGGTTGATTCGGACCTCAGATTGAAATAATTTTCTGGCTTGGTTTGCTTCATAATCATCGCGTTTTAAACGCTCCACGTCCTCCGAGAAGACCATGCTCCACAACAGATCATTATTTTCGATTATCTGGTCGGCGTTGTACTCGAATATGTTTTTGCATTGTGAACTGATATAGACAAATTGACTTCGGCCATCGGGATACCGTATGTAATCGTAGATGGCACACGGAACGGTACTCACAAGACGTTCATAGCGTTGTTGGCTTTCGAGCAACGCTTTTTCCGCCTCCTTCCGCTTCTGGCGTTCATGTTCAAGTTCCTTGACTCTTTGCGCCAATTTTTCGCAGTCGGTCATGTGCTCCAAGATGTTTATCCCATATGAGGTTGGCTAAGAACAATAAATGCCCTAATTTATCGCAAGTTATTTACTTACCAAAGAATACCCGACTTTACATTAATTCTAGTAAAATGAGTAATTGTGCTCACCGCCGAACGCAAAGCGAAGACGCGCGCTTAGCCGGGGTTAAGGTAAGTTTGGGTTGTAAGGAGTTGAACGAAGCCGATAAAACTGAGAGCAAAAACGGGGTCTGGCCCATTTTTACTTGAGACAGGTAGCCGGGGTTGACTGTATTATTTTTTATGCCTTCAAGGCGGTGGGAAGAGGCTTTTTGCCCCGGGCAAAGTTATGTTCCTTTTCCAGGCTCCCTGCTCGTTCAGGGCTGAAGGGCAAAAGAAAGAAAACACGATTGTCTTAGGGAAGATAAAATAAATCCGTGCCCTTTTACCGGCGAGCCACCAGCTGTTGCGCGGCACAGCCGTTGTCGATCCGCCGGCGGCGCCCACGCATCACCGCGGCATCAGCGCGGCATCACCGCGGCATCAGGGCGAACACACCCCAGCCCAGGTATTCACGCGTGTAAGCGGCGTAGCGCTCGGGTTCCGAGGTCAGTTTGGCCCTAACCTCTTTCGCCAACTCGTCGTCGGGATTGGCCTCAAGCCATCGGCGCATGGTGAGCCATTTGGCCGCCTCGTATCTGTCCCAGCCGTCTTGGTCTGCCAGAACCATTTCAACGACGTCGTAGCCAAGGTGGCCGAAAGACGCGAGAAGTTCTGGCAGCATGAGAAAGTCGGAGATGGAGTGGGCAAGACACCCCTTGGCAACATCTTCTGTCGGCGGCAACTGCCGCCAGTAGGGCTCGCCGATGAGGATGATCCCGCCGGCGCGCAGGCTTTGCGCCAGAAGCTCGATAGTGCCGGCGACTCCCCCGCCGATCCAAGTGGCACCGACACAGGCTGCCACACTGGCCTTCTCGTCAGAGACATAGCCGGCAGCATCGCCATGGATGAACTTGACTTGATGGGCGACGCCGAGTTCTTCAGCACG
>JBFFNX010000314.1:0-3220 GCA_041562995.1 Desulfurivibrionaceae bacterium | reverse complement strand
TTTCATTTCAGCGTGGCCTGGTACGTTTCACCGGTAAAATCGACGCTATGGCCGGTTTCATCATGGCCAGCGATCTTTTCATCGGTTATGACTCGTGCGGCCAACATGTGGCCACCTCAACCGAGACACCCGCGATCATCTGTTTTACCGGTGCTCCCAACAAGAGATTTCTGGAGCGCTGGCAACCTGGCAATCATCACGGTAAAACCACAACCCTTATTATCGACCAGAAGCCTTTGAGCAGTGACCAACGCGCCGAACTCATCGAGAAAATTACCCATACAGCAGACCAGTATCGCTGCTAATTGTTGTATGCCGCCCAAAATTGATGTATCCATAAAAAAAATCAAACATACCAGAATCCCATGCCACATCTCATCTCCATTGATCGCGACATCTTGAGTGCAGCCCTGCCCCGCTTTAAAGATGCCAATATCCTCGTTATTGGTGACATCATCATTGACCATTTTATTTATGGTTCAGTGAGCCGCATATCCCCTGAAGCCCCTGTTCCGGTGGTAAATGTCCGGCGTGAAGATCTGCTTCTTGGTGGCTCAGCCAATGTCCTCCATAACCTGCATGCCCTTGGCGGCAAGGGGACTATCTGCGGCGTTATCGGTCGTGATATCATGGGAGCTCAGCTCCTGACCCTTCTTGAGGATATTGATTCCCCCATCAGCGGCGTTATCCACTGCGACGATCGGCCGACAACTAAAAAAACCAGGGTCATTGCCCAAAACCAGCAGGTTGTCCGTTTTGACCGGGAAGTGACCGGCCCCTTGACTGCTGATGTTATTGCCAGGATGTGCGCCTTTCTCGATGAGAATATCAGCTCTTTCCAGGCCGTTGTGGTTTCCGATTACAACAAGGGCGTTATCTGCCAGGCCATTGTTGAGCATCTCCGCACCCTGCGCAAGAGTCATCCCATCCCCATGGTGGTTGACCCCAAACCGGGCCATTCAGAATTCTTCAAGGGCGCCACCCTGATTACCCCCAACAATCTGGAAGCAGAACTGATGTCGGGGATCAAGATCACCGACGACGACTCCCTCCTTGCCGCCGCCAGCAAACTCAAAAAGGATCTTGAAAGCGAGGCGGTCCTCATCACCCGCGGTGAAGCTGGCATGGCCCTGCTATCGGGAGACAAGCCCCTCTTTACCATCCCCACCGTGGCCAAAGAGGTATATGATGTCACCGGCGCCGGTGACACGGTCATTGCCACCCTGGCCCTTGGCCTTGCCGTGGGCCTCAGTCACGCTGAAGCAGCAGCAATGGCCAATTATGCAGCAGGTATCGTGGTGGGCAAGGTGGGCACGGCAACAGCGAGTCCCGCAGAACTTCAGGAGGTAATGGCATGAGTTATCCGCGATCCATGACCGGCTTTGGCCGTGGCGACAACGAGGTTGACAACCACACCTGGAGTGTTGAGATCAAGTCGGTGAACCACCGTTTCTGCGACATCAAGATCAAGATGCCCCGCCAGCTCTTTGCCCTGGAGGATCGCATCAAAAAAGAGATCTCCCAGTCCTTTAGCCGTGGCCATGTGGACGTCATCATTACCAGCTCCGGCACCATGGAGGCAGGCAGGCACCTGGAGGTTGATCATAACCTTGCCAGCCAATATAAAAAATGCCTGGTTGAGCTCAGCGACCATCTTGACCTGGCTTGCGAGCCCACTGCCCTCCTGAAACTGATCTCAACCTATCCCCAGGTCATCCGGGCCATTGATGAGGATGCTGACACCGACACCCTTTGGAGCCAGCTGCAGCCAGCCATTGATCAGGCCTGCGCCAGCAGTCTTGTTATGCGCGTCCAGGAAGGGGCCCATCTCAAAAAAGACATGCTTGAACGCCTCGCCAGCTTTGCCGCCACGGTGGAGGCCATCAAGGAAAAGACCCCGGAGCTGCTTGCCCTGCGCACCAGCAATCTTGAGGAGAAACTAACAAAACGTCTCGACAGCATTGACCTTGACCCAGCCCGCCTGGCCCAGGAGGTTGTTATTCTGGCGGATAAGGCGGATGTCACCGAGGAGGTGGTTCGCCTGGACAGCCATATCTCCCAGTTTCGCTCCTTCCTTGACGCTGATGAGGCGACCGGTCGCCGACTTGATTTTCTGCTCCAGGAATTCTTACGGGAAATCAACACCCTGGCCTCCAAGATCTCCACCTCCAGTGTCGCCCACCAGACTGTGGAGCTGAAAAACGAGATGGAAAAAATGCGCGAACAGGTGCAAAATCTGGAGTAATTTTTTTTGTTGTCAGTGATCGTGAAAGAAAAAAGACTAACAACAGAGACACAGAGAGCACGGAGAAAGCTTAAAAAGGCCTCTGTGTCTCTGTGGTAAAAAATGAGGTTCACCATACATGAACTCCCGTATGATCAATGTCGGCTTTGGTAATTCCGTGGTGGCCAGTCGTATCCTTCTTGTGGCCAATCCAAAATCATCCCCCATTAAAAAATTAAAGGATGAGGCCAAGTTGCAGAAGAAACTCATTGATGTCACCGAGGGCCGCAAAACAAGATCGATCATTCTTTTGGACAGTGATCACGTAGTTCTTTCCGCTATCCAGCCGGAAACCATTAATCTCCGTTTCCAGCCCATCGAAGAAAGGAAGGATGAAGGGGTATGAAAGGAAATCTCATCATTATTTCTGCGCCTTCAGGCACCGGCAAGACCACCATTTTAAAGAAGGTCATGCCCCATCTCCAGGGTCTCTCTTTTTCCGTCTCCCACACGACCCGGGCCCCGCGCTCCGGCGAAGAAAACGGCAAGGACTACCATTTTGTCAGTAAGGATGCCTTCCGTACCCTCCGCGACCAAGGCGGTTTTCTGGAATGGGCCGAGGTGCATGGCAATTTCTACGGCACCAGCAAAAAAGAGGTGGCTGACCAACTTGGCCAAGGCCTGGACGTCTTTCTTGATATTGATATCCAGGGAGCCCGTCAGGTTCGGAAGGCCGCTCCGGATGCGATCTCCATCTTTATCTCACCGCCTTCGTGGCAGGAGCAGAAAAAGAGACTCATCGGCCGCGGCACCGACTCTGCTGAGACCATTGAACTGCGGCTGGCCAACGCCAAGGAAGAGATGGCTGATGTGGGGCTCTATGATTATGTGGTGATGAATGATGATCTCGACACGGCGGCTCGCATGCTCGAGGCCATTATCCTGGCCATGCGAGCCAAAAACCGCCGCCAGATAAGCGGCGCCCCCCTTGACTTG
>JBFFNX010000313.1:0-3264 GCA_041562995.1 Desulfurivibrionaceae bacterium | reverse complement strand
TATTGACATAGGGCATGGTGAATCTCCTTTTAGAATTGAGATGGGCAAGATAGTATAATTTTAGCAATTTATCTGAAACAGATGGGGATCACAAGTCAAAGGCGGAGCCATGACCACAAAAAAAAGATTAGAGGAACTCTGCGCAGAAGGGCGGGTTGCGGGCCATACCCTGCGCTATCTTCCTGAGACCGACTCCACAAACAGGGTGGCCCTGGAGCAGGGCCGGAAGGGCGGCCCCACCGGTATGGTCATTGTTGCGGACCATCAGTCGGCAGGCCGGGGCAGACTGGGCAAGAAATGGCTGTCGAGCTCCGGGGACGGTCTCTATTTTTCGCTGCTGTTGCGGCCCCTGCTGGCCCTGGATGACGTCGCTAAGATCACCCTGGCTGCCGGGGTGGCTGTTGCCGAGGCCTTGGAGCCTCTTTGCCGGGAAAAGATCATGCTGAAATGGCCCAATGATATCTTCATCGGCCACAGGAAATGCGGCGGTATTCTGGCTGAATTAGATATCAGCAGAGCTGCTAGCCCCTTGGTCGTCTTGGGAATCGGCCTCAATCTAAAAGAGCCGGCAGCGGGCTATCCCCCAGAAATTGCCGACCGGGCCGGGGCCCTGGCCGATTTTAGTGCGGGGACTCTTGAGCCCGGCAGCCTGCTGGCCGACCTGGTTACCAACATCGACCGGGTTTTGGCTGAGCTGGAACAGCAGGGCTGGCCGGCCATCAGATCCCGCTGGCAGCAGCGCGACATCACCCTGGCCAGGAAGCTGACCTGGGTCACGGCCGCCAATGAGATAATCAGCGGCGTCTCCCTGGGCATTGACGAGCAGGGCCTCCTCTTTATCGAGGATGACAACGGTGCCCTCCATGAAGTGCTTTCCGGCGATGTCCAGCTGCAGACAATGTAGCAGTGAACACGGTGGATCCATTATACTCTGAATCCCTACCCTGGGCGAGGCAGGATGAAATGTGCTTGCTCAGGGGCCGTGACGCGGCGAGTCTGCAAGGTTTTTTGACATAAATGTGGAACTATAGGCGGCTCAAAACAGCGTTTTTTTGCCACCTTACCATTAACCATTACCGTCATCTGACAAATACCTATGTTCTGGAATTACCTTACTCTTCTCAGCGAGATTCAGTGGGGCGATCTGCTCGATATTGGCTTGGCATCATGTCTGATCTGGTGCGGCATCCATGCGCTCCGTACCATGCGCACCCGCAGGCTTGGAGTCGGTCTGTTACTCTTCAGCCTGGTCATCCTGGCGGCTAATCAGCTTGAACTGAAACTGACCGTCTGGATTCTCCAAGGCATCACCGCCGTGCTTATTCTGGTCGTTGTCGTTGTCTATCAAAGTGAAATTAGGCGGTTGCTGGAACGACTTCCCGCCTCGATCCTCAGCATGAACCGCATGGACCGCAATGGCTTTTCCGGCTTGGCCGATCTGCTGACCGATGCTGTAGGGGTGCTCTCCGCCCAGCGCAGAGGCGCCTTGGTTGTCCTGCCTGGAATCGATCCCCTGGACGGCATCATCACCGCCGGCAACCCCCTTGACGGGCGTCTCAGCAAGGCCCTGCTGCTGAGCATTTTTGATCCCAACTCCCCTGGCCATGACGGCGCCCTGGTGGTTCGAGGTGAGCGGGTCGAACGTTTCGGAAGCCGGCTGCCCCTTTCCGACCAGGACGATCAGCTCAAGGAACGGGGAACCAGGCACGCGGCTGGTCTGGGTCTGTCTGAGAGATCCGACGCCCTGGTGCTGGTGGTGTCAGAAGAGACGGGCCGGCTCTCCCTGGCACGCAACGGCAGGCTCAGACTTGTTGAGCAGGAATCGTTGCGCCATGAGCTTGGAACCTTCCTGCAGGAACATTCCGAGCCGCTCCAAAAGACCGGCCGCTTTAAAAAATTTGTTTTATGGGGAGGCCTTGAAGCAGTAACGGCGGTGGTGCTTTCCGCCCTTCTCTGGCTGGTGCTCGTGCCTGGATCTGTTGTCCAGACTGCCACCTATGAAATACCCGTGGAAGTTCAGAACATTCCGGAAGGCTATGTCTTGGCAAATGTGACGCCGCCAACGGTGGCCGTCATTGTGTCCGGGGAGAAACGCAACCTTTTTCTGATCAAAGCCAAGGAGCTGGTGATCCCCCTCGACGGCACCCTGACCAGGTTCGGCAGGCAGACATATCCCATCACCAGTGCCCACCTGCTCCTCCCGGCCAAGGTGGAGCTTGTCGACGTGGCTCCGGATCAGGTGCGGGTCTCGGTTCAAAAAACAGAGTGACCTCATCTCGTCAGGCTGCTCTTGTGATCTTAAAGGCGGCGAAGGCTGACAGGCAGCCGCTGAGCCCTCCGGCCAGGTGGGCCAGGGGGATGGGGATAAAATCAGCGTTCTGCTGGACAAACAGGGTGGATTGGCTGGCAAACTCAAAGCAGGTCTTGCCGAGAAAGATGGTAATGGCCATGCCGGCCAGGGCCGCGGCCAGCCATTTTTGGCGGCCAAAATTATCAAGGAAATAGGTGCAGGCGGCACAGAGAAACAGGGCCACATCAAGGCCGGAGATGCCGCGGTAGATCAGGATTTCCGGGTGCGTCAGCCAAACTGCCAGGGGCACCACCAGGGCGGCGCTCAGCAGGCAGAGAAAAAAGGCCGACCGGCTCTGGCGTTCGCAGACAGCAGCAAAGCCGACAAAGGCCAAGACATCCCAGAAGAGCTGTTCATTGTTGAAATGGGTCCAGTGGCAGGTGATAAGGCGCCACAGCTCCCCGGCCGCAAGGGCGCTGCGCTCAAACTGCAGGAGCTGGGAAAGGGGGGAGGCGGGCACAATCAAACAGGCCAGCAGGGCCAGGGTCAGACTCCAGATGGGCAATGGACTGCCACTTGCTGGCACAATCCAGCCCTGGCTGCTGCCAATAAGGGCGGCGGTGGTTCTCATCTTCTTTCCTCATCGTGGATTTTTGGGTTGCCCCCCTTGCTCTTCAACCAGTGACAGGGCAAAATTGTTGTGCCCTGTCACTGCCTGGCAGAAGGTTAAGGCCGATTGCCCTTGGGCGGGGGGAGTTACTTTCTTTTTTTGCGGCGCGCCCCCACGGCTCCGGCTCCGGCAAAACCAAGGCCGAGCAGGACGCTGACCGGGTCCAGGGCGCCGCCGCCAAAGCGCGGCATATCGAAGCTCTGACGGGGACGGGATGCAGCGGGTGGCCGGACCTGTTGAGGCGGGCTGCTGCTTTGGCGCCTGGCCACCTGGAGGGGCTGCTTGGCCACGGGCAGCGCCAGGT
>JBFFNX010000312.1:0-3264 GCA_041562995.1 Desulfurivibrionaceae bacterium | reverse complement strand
GTTTTGACATCCGGGGTCGTCCCCAGCACATAGCCTGTGATCCGGCGCCGTCCCAAGGGGACAAGGACACGGACCCCAACGGCGGGTATTTCCGCCCCCAGGGGGGCATAGGTGAGGGTGTCAAAGATGGGAGCGGCGACCGCTATGACGAGATAATCCACGGCAGCAGCAATCTCTTAGAGGTTTTGCGCCACTTCTTTGATGTGATCGCTGAAGTTTTCGCAGATATCGGGGTGGCGGAGGGCAAAGGCGATAATGGCCTTGAGATAGCCCAGCTTGTCGCCGGCGTCAAAACGGGTGCCCTCAAACTCGTAGGCGTACATCCCCCGTTTATTGGCCAGGGTCAGCAGGGCGTCGGTGAGCTGGATTTCACCGCCATGGCCTGGTGTGGTCTTGCCGAGGATATCAAAGATGTCGGGCTGCAGGATGTAGCGGCCGATAATGGCCATGTCGGATCGGGTGGTGCCGGGGGCCGGTTTTTCCACCATGCGTTCGATCTTGTGCACCCGCGTTGAGGTCGGGGTCCCCTCGACAATACCGTATTGGTAGGTCTCCTCCTCGGGAACACGCTGGACAGCTACCACTGATTCCTGGACCTCGTTAAAGAGGTTGGTCATCTGTTTAAGGCAGGGCTGTTCGCTTAAGACCATGTCATCGCCAAGGAGAACGGCAAAGGGCTCGTTACCCACGACATCACGGGCCATCCAGATGGCATGGCCCAGACCCATGGGTTTTTTCTGGCGCACCGAGACCACGTCAATGAGGTTGGAGAGGTGGTTCATCTCCTCGGCCAGCCTGGTTTTGCCCTTTTCGGTGAGGGCGTGGTCCAGGGCAAAATCATAGTCAAAATGGTTTTCAATGGCTGATTTGCCGGCACTGGTGATGAAGATTATCTGCTCGATTCCCGAGGCGACCACTTCTTCCACGATGTACTGGATGGTGGGCCGATCGACAATGGTGAGCATCTCCTTAGGGATGGCCTTGCTGGCTGGCAGAAAACGGGTGCCTAGGCCGGCAACAGGAATAACGGCTTTACGAACTTTCATAGGCGGTTCTGGTCTGGAGGTTTGTTGGCTGGCGCCGGGAAATCAGTAGAAAATAAGAAAGAAAAACAATACAATAGCCTATCACCGGGGCCTTTGAATGGCAAGGGTGATTTATGTTGTCCGCCCGTCTCGTGTGCCTAAAAAGGCTATGGGGGAAAGCTCAAGGTGGGAGACTGTGAAAAAATAGCGCAGAGAGAGGCGTTCGGGAAAGAGTGATGGTTGCAGAAACTGACCTTCGGCTGGCTTTGTTCCCTCTGTTATTTTCTCTAACTTCTATCCTTCTAAAAAAAAATCCAGGCCCGTGATGCATCCCCTTGAAAAAAAGATATTTCAGCTGCTGTCCGTCCATAACTTGCTCATTGCCCATGAAGCAGTGGTTGTGGGGGTATCGGCGGGATCTGACTCCATGGCCCTTCTCCATCTCCTTGTAAGCTTTAGCAAAGAATTGCCCCTGGAAATCACCGCGGTCTATGTCGATCATGGCCTCCGGCCCAGTGAAACCGGGGCTGAGACCGAGTTGGTCAAGGGCGCTGCCGCCAGACTTGGAGTGGGCTTTGAGGTCGTCCAGGTGGATGTTCATGGCCTGGCCGCCCAGCAAAAAAAATCCCTTGAGCACATGGCCAGGGACCTTCGCTATCAGGCCTTTGAGCAGATAGCCGCCCAGATCGGCGCCGGAAAAATTGCCGTGGCCCATACGGCCGACGATCAAGCCGAAGAGATTATCATCCGGATGCTGCGTGGCGCTGGGCGCGGTGGATTGTCAGGTATGAAAATTATCCGCGATCAGCGGATTGTTCGTCCCCTGCTTACCACTCCTAAGGAGGAGATTGTTGCCTATCTTGAGGACCGAAAGATCCCTTTCCTGGAGGACAGCTCAAACCAGGATCTGCGTTTTCTGCGTAACCAGGTGCGTCTGGAGATCCTGCCTTTTCTGGAAAAATACAATCCTGCCGTCCGCCAAACCCTACGGCGCAGTGCTGCCATTCTTCAGGACGAGGAGGCGTTGCTGGCCGACGAGGCGGCCCGGTGCTGGCAGCAAGTGGCCCTGGTTGAGGAAGGTGAGAAAGACGGGCTGCTGGTGGTTACCATCGCCACGAGTCCATTTAGGGAACTTCATCCGGCCCTGCAGAGAAGGGTTGCGGAGACCATGCTTCTTACCATGGCGGCCAGACCGGATAGCCGTCAGATCGAGGAATTTCTAAGTCTGGCCAGGGAGGGGCAGGGCGGCGGCCAGCTCCATTTCAGCAAGGGGCTGCGCATCATAAAGCAAAAGGGCAAGCTCATCTGTTCCTATCCCCAGGGCAGGGGAGCCGGCCGTGGAGATTTGAGGTAGGGTGGAAGCAGCCGGAAGGTGTGCCAGCCCTGTTTGGTTAACAATGATGTCTCGTCCAGATTTCTTGCCATATGCCTGTCTGCCTGGTATATAGAAGGTCTTGTCGACAAGCACACCACCGAAGAAGTCTAGCAGCTGGTCAAAATGCTGTTTTGCAAGATATATGGGCGGGTAGCTCAGCTGGATAGAGTACTGGCCTCCGAAGCCAGGAGTCGCGGGTTCGAATCCCGCCTCGCCCACCAGTAATGAAACGGTCAACCAGATGTTTTTTGGTTGGCCGTTTTTTTATGGAAACTACTAGAGAAGCTTGAGGAACTCGTCTCGTTTGTGGTCGGAGATCGGTGTTCCATTCAGATAAAGCGTGATGAGAGTAAAGGGATTGGCCGGGCCAACTTTTTCGGCAATATGGGTTGGGCTGACAGTAAAACGGCCGAGGGTTTTTTGGGTGGGCCATTGGATGTTGGCATAGGAGACATAGATTAGTTCAGAACAGACGATACGGTCATTGGTTTCGATATCAAAATTAAAGTCGTATGGTTTGCCAATCTGCCGGAATGCTCTGGCCAAGGTTTGGGAAAGGGCCTGGGGGGAAAGGTTTGCTGGCCGTAGAATGGCTAAATCATCGACATTAAGAAAATGGTGCAGGGAGTTGACTGTAACGCCACCGCGTAAGGCCTCAATGATCTGTTTATCGGCACGGATCTCCTGGTGGTAGGGGGTGACTGCCGGGTGGTCCCAGATGCCTAAATCGATTAATTCCTGCTCGGAACCCAGCCAAATGGCGACATGGCCCCAATGGCCAGGGATGAGCTTGTCGGTGAGGCGGAAAGGTGTCTTTTCTAAAAGAATATCCCCGGCTCTCAGTTGCGAGATAAGAGAGT
Source organism: Desulfurivibrionaceae bacterium (assembly GCA_041562995.1). Classification (GTDB taxonomy): domain Bacteria; phylum Desulfobacterota; class Desulfobulbia; order Desulfobulbales; family SURF-16; genus BM506. The sequence continues at coordinate 4 of JBFFNX010000312.1, read as the reverse complement.
CGTG
>JBFFNX010000311.1:0-3268 GCA_041562995.1 Desulfurivibrionaceae bacterium | reverse complement strand
GCCCGATGATGACATGGTGGATACGACAAAGCACCTGCCACCATCAGGAAATATCTTACCCCTACAAAATGTAGTGGGAATAAGATTTTTCGACCACATGTTGTGGTAATTTATTCCTGGCAGCCCGGCGTGCTAAGTGGCACGCCTATATGGACAGAGAATACCCACCTTCCGTTTCGACAGGCTGACCAAACATCATTTCTAGACAGCAGCCAGTCGCCCCCGGTCGTTGAGCCTGTCGAATGCCCCCCTTACAACACCGTGTCCTTGCGCCAATTTTCATCATCCTGCTCAGGGTAATCCACCATATAGTGAAGACCGCGGGACTCCTTGCGCGACAGGGCGCAGCGGACAATAAGCTCGGCCACCAGGGCGATATTACGCAGCTCGATGAGGTCGGGGGTGAGGAGGTATTCGTCGAAAAAGGTATTCACATCCTGAATAAGGGGCGCCAGCTGTTTACGCACCATGAGCAGTCGCCTTTCCGAACGGACGATACCAACATAATTCCACATCAGCCGCCGGATCTGGTCCCAGGTATGACTGATCAGCACGCATTCCTCGAGCTCCTCGGCCTGGCCCACGGTCCAGGCCGGAATCTTGACGCCGTCCAGGCTGGCAATGGTTGGCCAATCCTTGCGACATTGCTCCGCGGCATTATGGGCCACCACCACCGCCTCGAGCAGGGAGTTTGAGGCCAGGCGATTGCCGCCGTGCAGACCGGTACAGCCCGTTTCACCCAGGGCATAGAGACTATCGATATTGGTGCGGCCGCAGATGTCGGTGACCACGCCGCCGCACATATAATGGGCGGCCGGCACCACCGGAATGGGCTCCTTGGTAATGTCAATGCCCAGACCCAGGCAGGTGGCATAGATGGTGGGGAAACGCGTCTTGATAAAATCGGCCGGTTTATGGCTGATATCAAGAAATACCGAGTCGTCGCCGCTGGCCTTCATCTCCGTATCAATGGCCCGGGCCACGGTATCGCGGGTGGCGAGATCGGCGCGCGGATCATACTTATGCATGAAGGCATTGCCCTTTTCATCGAGAAGAATACCGCCCTCGCCCCGTACCGCCTCGGAGATCAGGAAATTCTTGGCCTTGGGATGAAAGAGGCAGGTGGGGTGGAACTGGACGAACTCCAGGTTGGCCACCCGGGCTCCGGCCCGATAGGCCATGGCAATGCCATCACCGGTAGCGATGTCAGGATTGGTGGTATAGAGATAGACCTTGCCGGTGCCACCGGTGCAAAGCATGGTGACCTTGGCCTTGTAGGGGGTGATGGAGTTGTCCTTGCGGTCAAGAATATAGGCGCCCAGGCAACGGTCAAGACAGGGGCCGCTGACATTGATACCGGCCCGGGAGGCAATGAGCAGGTCCACAGCCAAATGGTCCTCCAAAACCCGAATATGCGGATTGGCCTCCACCTGGGCCAGCAGGCCCCGTTCAATCTCACGGCCGGTGGCATCCATGGCGTGGGCGATACGGCGGGCAGAATGGCCCCCTTCCCGACCCAGGTCAAGACCGGTGTCGTTGCGGTTGAAATTGACCCCCATGGCAATGAGTTCCTCGACGCGCCCCGGGCCGGCCTCAACCACCTGGCGCACCACCTCTTCGTTGCAGATACCCGCCCCGGAGGCCAGGGTATCGGCGACATGGGCGGCAAAGGAGTCATTACCAGCCAACACCGCGGCAATACCACCCTGGGCCAGGTTGGTGGCGCTATCCACCTTGGCCTTCTTGGTGACAATGGTCACTGAGCCTAAGGATGCCGCCTTGATGGCGAAGGAAAGACCGGCAATACCGCTGCCGATAATGAGAAAGTCTGTGGTTTCCATAGCTGCCTACTTTTGTTATGGTGTGAGGCTGTTTCGAAAATTTAAGGTTAAACCACAGAGACATTCTTTACAATAACCCTTGAAGGGTAACAAAGGCATTCTTTTCAATGCCCCCTTGAGGGGTACACAGGTTTTTTATGTGCGCGCCACGATTCCTCACCTGAGAAAGGTGAATATGCTCTCACCAAAGGAATTGTTTTTCGAACATTCTCTGTGTCTTTGTGTCTCTGAGGTAAACAATAGGTGCCTTTATCGCACACGTAAGGATGGACAATGAAAGAACTAAAACTGGTCATTTTTGACTGTGACGGGGTGATGTTTGACTCCAAAAATGCCAACAAGCATTATTATAACCATATTCTGGCAGAACTGGGCTATCCGGCCATGACCCCGGAAGAGCTCGACTATGTCCATATCCACAATGTCATGCGTTCGGTGCGTTATCTCCTGCGCAACCACCCCGAGGATATCGATAAGGCGGAGAAGTATCGGGCCGATCTTGATTACCAGCCCTACCTCAAGTACATGATCATGGAGCCGGACCTCATCGAATTTCTCGAGTATTTAGAGGGCCATGGCATTAAGGCCGCTATTTCCACGAGCCGTACCACCACCATGAATGCTATTCTTGATATTTTCGGGCTCCGCAAATATTTCGGCAAGGTGATGACCACCTTTGACGTCACCCACCCCAAGCCCCATCCCGAGGCCCTGGAGGTCATCCTCGCCCATTACGGCCTCACGGCCCAGGAGGCCATCTACATCGGCGACTCCATTGTTGACCGGGAGCACTCGGCCGGCGTTGGCATGCAACTCATCGCCTTTAAGAATCCGGAGCTTGAGGCTGAATTCAGCGTCACCAGTTTTATGGAGATTCCCAAGAAAGCCCCCTTTTTCCCATGAGCAACGACACCCTAAGCCATATTTTTCTATGCCAGGCCACGAACCAGCAACAGGCCAACCATAAGATCCTCCATTTTCTGGAGCACACCGAACTCATCCGCTACGAGGCCATAACTATCCCCGCAGGCGATATCATCAACGCCGCCAATCCTACCTTCTGGCCAGCAGTTGAGCAGGGCATCGCCAGCAACCGCAAGTTTGCCACGTCCCTCATCGTTGAGCTGGAGGAAACCGGAATCAGCACCCTGGCAGAACTCAAAAACCTGCCCCAGGGCTATCCCAGCAAGGTTCTTCATACCCTGGTCCATATCCTGGACGGCTTTATCGGCGCTGATTCGGCCTTTTATAATCTCCTGGAGGATTCGCACTGGCTCAGCGCTCCCTTACGAGAAACCATCACCAAAGAGCCTGGAGCATACTGGCTGGTGCCGGTGGTGCCGGGCAGACTGCAATACTCGGTATTTCACCCCAAGAGCGACTAAGCAGCCAGAAACGTGCAAGGTCCCCAGGACTTGAGAAGATTG
>JBFFNX010000310.1:0-3271 GCA_041562995.1 Desulfurivibrionaceae bacterium | reverse complement strand
TCCCTGCTCAGGATGATCCAGCCGAACTGGCTCCCTCCCGCTGCAGAGAGCGACAACCTAATAGACCACCCTCTCCTTGTCAAAGGTTTTATTGACGGTGAATGGCGCCTATGCTCTTAACTTGCTTGAGATACATGTTTTTCGCCATTTTTTTTTCTTTTCCAGAGTCCATTTACCACCAAGGCGGCTTTCAAACGACCTCTAGCAGCCTATCTTTTATTAATGATAGAAGGAACTCCCCCTCTTAACCTTAAGATGAGAAAACCCAAGGCCATACCATCACCTTGGTCCTCCCCTCTTCCTGGCATTTTGCTCAAAGGTTTTCAAATCTTTCACCTCAGCCCCACCCGTATTTTTTTTAAGACCTCCTTTTCAGGGTAACACCCTGTTTCTTAATACATATCTGCATATCACAGCACCTGGCCCCCCTTATATTCATGTTGACTCATGACGATTTAACAGTTTAAATAACGTGGTTTTGCTCGGCTAATTCTGCTTATCTTATATGTATTGACAAGAAAAGCCCTTAAGCCTCTTTTACCATAGCTTTTCGATGAGTTGCTTGATGCTCTCAAGTCAAGGGCTCGATGGCAATTCCCTTGCGCGGATCTTTGCCATCATCTCTCATCTTTAATAACAACAGCTATCACTCACAAACTGAGACCACGGACAATATATATGAAAGCATTAATCGCCCTTGAAGACGGGACAATTTTCGAAGGTGAATCCTTTACCGGCCCTGGAGAGACAAGCGGAGAGATCGTTTTCAATACCAGCATGAGCGGCTACCAGGAGGTTTTAACCGACCCTTCCTATAAAGGTCAGATTGTCACCATGACCTACCCCCTGATCGGCAACTACGGCGTTAATCCCGAGGACAACGAATCAGCGGCCATCCAACCTGAAGCCTTCATTGTCAAAGAGTATAACGCCATCCCCAGCAACTATCGATCCACCGGCAACCTCGCTGATTTCCTGAAAGAACAAAACATTCTCGGCATTCAAAATGTCGATACCCGGGCCCTGACCCGTCACATCAGAACAGCCGGGGCCCTGCGTGGCGTTATCTCCACCGAGGACCTTGACCCCAAATCCCTGGTTGCCAAGGCCAAGAATTCCTTAGGCCTCATTGGCCGTGATCTGGTCAAAGAGGTCACCTGCAATGAACCTTATGGCTGGACCGATAACGGCCCGGTGACCGGTAGTAATTTCGCCTCTGCCAGCCCAGGTAAATACAAGATTGTCGCCTTTGACTTCGGCCTGAAATACAACCAACTGCGCCTTCTTGCCGAACGTAATTGCTCTGTGCAGGTTGTGCCCGCCACCACCTCGGCCCAGACCGTCCTGGCCATGAACCCGGACGGCATCTTTCTCTCCAACGGCCCGGGCGACCCTGCCGGTGTAGAGGGGGTTATTGAAACGGTGCAGGAGCTGCTCACCAAGAAACCTGTTTTTGGCATATGCCTTGGCCACCAGATCCTTGGTTTGGCCTATGGCGGTAAGACCTACAAACTTAAATTCGGCCATCGCGGCTCTAACCAGCCCGTCAAGGATCTCATTACCGGCAAGGTTGAGATAACCGCCCAGAACCACGGTTTCTGTGTTGATCTTGACAGCCTGAGCAAGGACGAGGTTGAACTTACCCACATCAATTTAAACGACGGCAGCCTTGAAGGTATGGCCCATAAAAAATTCAATTCCTTCAGCGTTCAGTACCACCCTGAAAATGCGCCTGGCCCCCACGACTCAATTTATCTCTTTGACCGTTTTATTGACTCCATAAAGGCGTAAACAAGCGACTGTCCCCCTATATTGAACATCAAACCTTACTCAGATATATAAAATGCCTAAACGTACCGACATACACAAAATACTGATCATTGGCTCCGGGCCCATCATTATCTCCCAGGGCTGTGAGTTCGACTACTCCGGCACCCAGGCCGTCAAGGCCTTAAAGGAGGAGGGATACGAGGTTGTTCTCATCAACTCCAACCCTGCCACCATCATGACGGATCCGGAGATTGCCGATCGCACCTATATCGAGCCAATCACCCCGGAATTTGTCGCCAAAATCATCAGAAAAGAGCGCCCTGATGCCCTGCTTCCCACCCTGGGAGGCCAGACAGGCTTGAATACCGCCATTAAGCTTGCGGAAATGGGTATTCTTGAAAAGTACGGGGTTGAGATGCTGGCCGCCGATGTCAATGTCATCAAAAAGGCCGAGGGTCGTGAATCCTTTAAGGATGCCATGAAGAAAATTGGCCTCAATGTTCCGGAGAGCGCCATTGTCCACACCATTGACGAGGCCAAGGCGGCCAGTGAGGAGATCGGCTTTCCCATTATCGTCCGACCAAGCTTCACCTTGGGTGGCACCGGCGGAGGTGTGGCCTATAACCGCCAGGAACTCGTTGATCTCTGCACGGTCGGCCTGGATCTCTCCTTAAATACCGAGGTCATGATAGAGCGCAGCCTCCTTGGCTGGAAGGAATATGAGCTTGAGGTCATGCGTGACAAGGCGGACAACGTCGTTATTATTTGTTCCATTGAGAACATGGACGCCATGGGGGTCCATACCGGTGACTCCATTACCGTGGCCCCGGCCCAGACCCTGACTGATCGCGAATACCAGTCAATGCGTGATGCAGCCATCGCCATTATGCGGGAGATGGGGGTGGAAACCGGTGGCTCCAATGTCCAGTTTGCTGTCAACCCTGTGGATGGTGAACTCATGATCATTGAGATGAACCCCAGGGTTTCCAGAAGTTCAGCCCTGGCCTCCAAGGCCACTGGATTCCCCATTGCCAAGATCGCTGCCAAGCTTGCTGTCGGCTATACCCTTGATGAGATCACCAATGATATCACCAAGGAAACTTACGCCGCCTTTGAGCCCTCCATTGATTACTGCGTGGTAAAAATCCCGCGCTGGACCTTTGAAAAGTTTCCAGAGACCACTGATTTCCTCACCACGGCAATGAAATCAGTGGGCGAAACCATGGCCATCGGCCGCACCTTTAAAGAGGCCTTCCAAAAGGCCGTACGCTCCCTGGAAATTGGGGTCAGCGGCTTTGGCGCCCACAAGAAATATGAACTGGAAGATCGTGACCAGCGTGATCTCGACCTCAATTTAAAGACACCTCATTCCGAGCGGATCTTCTGCATCCACCAGGCCTTGACCCGCGGCATGTCCATTGAGAGAATCTATGAACTGACTGCCATTGACCCCTGGTATCTCAATAATCTCAAGCAGATCGTTAGCCTCGAAAAAGAGATT
>JBFFNX010000309.1:0-3284 GCA_041562995.1 Desulfurivibrionaceae bacterium | reverse complement strand
GCGTGGTTTTTGGGCAGGACAAGTGACAGGGTGGCGAGAACAAAGAGATACTGATAGCCCAGGCGGTGAAAGCGGAGGATCTCTTTGAGGATGTAGATATTGATAATGGGCACCACCAGGCCGGTGAGAAAGGCGATATCGAGCGTGCCGAAGGAAAAAATGGTGATGAGTTCCTTGGCGGTCATAAAGGCGAGAACCAGGGCCAGCATCAGGTTGACAAGCTGGTAGCTTACTCTCTCTTTGAGGCGGGCTTTATTGTTGAGGTGAAAAAGGGCCTTTCCCGGCTCTTCTTCTTTCTGCATATCCTGCCAGATCGTTTCTTTACTTTCTCCGGCCAGCAGTCGTTGTTCTATCTTTCTTTCTATGGGGTCGGCCATAGTATCCTCTTGTATTTACAGATTATTTAAAAGATGAGCTGGATTCTTCACTTTTCAGTGAAATGGCCGCTGCTTGTCTTGCAGGCCCGTCTTATTTGGGCTATAGTAACACGCCTTAACCAAATAACGCTTCGTTTACCAGAACTTCTCGGTCGGTAAACGTCCGATACAGCCTCCGACCTTTTTAAATATACATGGCCAACCTACCAGAAAATCAGCGTATCGTCATTACCGGTGTGGGTCTTGCGGCTCCTAATGCCTCAAGTCTGAGCGAGTATCGTCAGAAACTTCTGGAAGGCAAAAGTGAAATCACAACCATTGATCTTCGCTATATGGGTCAGGCCCCTGCAGGGGTTTGTACCTTTGACGAGACCCGATATAGAAAGAAGAAGGATAATAAACGTGGGACCCGGGCCGGCTGCATCAGCGTGTATTGCGCCCATGAGGCCATCCTGGATGCCGGTATTGACTTTAGCGAGTATGGCAAGGATAGGACCGGTGTCTATGTCGGCCTCACCGAGCATGGCACGGTGGAGACTGAGAACGAGGTCTATAATATCAGCCAGTTTGATTATAATATCGACTATTGGACCCATCACCACAACCCGCGAACGGTCTTAAACAACCCGGCTGGCGAGGTCACCATGAGCCTCGGCATCACCGGACCCCATTATGCTGTCGGTGCTGCCTGTGCCGCCGGTAATGCAGCACTCATCCAGGGTGTGCAGATGCTGCGCCTGGATGAGGTAGATCTTGCCCTGTGCGGCGGCATATCAGAATGTGTCGGTTCCTTTGGCATTTTTGCAAGTTTCAAGGCCCAGGGCGCTTTGGCTGAACATGATGATCCGACTAAGGCCAGTCGTCCCTTTGATATGGACAGAAATGGTATTGTTATCTCTGAGGGCGGTTGTATGTACACCCTGGAGCGTCTTGACAAGGCAAAAGAGCGCGGCGCCAAGATTTACGGTGAAATTGCCGGCTATGCCATGAATTCTGATGCCCGTGATTTTGTTTTGCCCTTTGGTGAGAGACAATCGGAGTGCATGGAGCTTGCCCTGAAAAGGGCAGGTCTGAAGCCTGAAGACATCACCATTATCAATACCCATGCCACCGGTACTAAACAGGGCGATGTCGAAGAATGCAAGGCCATCCGTACGGTTTTTCGGGATTGCCCCAATACCTATGTCAACAATACCAAAAGTCATATAGGGCATGCCATGGGAGCGGCCGGTGTTCTTGAACTTGCCGGTAATCTGCCCGCCTTTGATGATAATATGGTGCATCCGACAATCAATCTCGATAACCTTGATCCTGACTGTGAGCTACCTAATATTGTTGCCAATAAGGCAAAACAACTTGACAATATTGAAGCAATTTTGAATAACTCATTCGGCATGGTTGGTATCAACTCTGTCGTCATAGTTAAAAAATATAGAAACTAGAAATAAGAATACACAAATGGGGATTCAGAATAGGGATGTTCTCCTGGTTTCTGTATTCTGACTCCTGATTTTAAAAATATAGAGGCACTGCATGACTCGCGATGAAATTAAAGATTTAATCCTGGATATCATTGCTGATATCGACGAAGACGCGGAATTCGATGGACTCGATGCCGACAAACCTCTTCGCGATCAGCTTGACTTGGATTCCATGGATTTTCTTGACATCGTCATGGAGCTTCGCAAACGTCATAAGTTGCAGATTCCTGAAGAAGAATATCCTGAGCTTGCTACCCTTAACAGCTGCGTCAATTATCTTGAACCTAAGCTGAAAGACCAATAAGGGTTTGGCTGATTACCAGCTCGTCATAATCGGCGCCGGCCTTTCCGGCCTCGCCTCTGGCATTCGTGCTGCCCGTTTTGGTCTGAAAACACTCATTCTTGAGCAGCACTCTCTCCCCGGTGGCCTAAACTCCTATTACTATCGTCAAGGCTTTCTGCTTGAGACTGGCCTCCATGCCATGACCAACTATGCAGCGGCTAGTGATAAACACGCCCCCTTAAACCGTCTCTTCAGGCAGTTGAAGTTGTCGCGCCGGAATTTTGCCACCCACCAACAACTCTCCTCGCTGATCCATTTCCCTGAGGTCTCTCTCCAGTTTTCAAATGATCTTGCTCTTCTTGAAGCGGAGGTTGAACATCAATTTCCCCATTGTCGGGCAGGATTTCAGCAGTTGATCGCTACGGTTAAAGAGTATGATCCTTTTGCTCCTGCGCCATGGCGCTCTGCCCGTCAGTTTCTAGGTGGATTACTGCCTGATCCCTTGCTTATTGATATGCTTCTGCTGCCGCTCATGGTCTATGGCAATAGCGAGGAGCATGATATGGATCTTGGCCAGTTTGTCATCATGTTCCATGCCCTGTTCCTGGAGGGATTCTTCCGCCCTGATGGCACCATGAAGGATTTCTTGCACATGCTTGTCGAGCATTACAAGGGCTTTGGCGGCGAGTTGCGCTACAAGGCAAAGGTTGAATCTGTTAAGCGCCAGGGTGATACGATAAAGGGCGTCCAGATTGCCGGAGGGGAGTATGTCAGTTGTGACACCTTGCTTTCCACGGTGGGGGTGCCTGGTACGGCTGCGCTCGTCGGCTGGCCCAAGGACGCCAAGAAATATGAGGGGCAGATGAGTTTTGTCGAGTCCATTTCGGTGTTGCCGGTCGCCCAAAAGAGTGGCCTTGATACCAAGCACACCATCATCTTTTATAATAGTCAGCAGCTCCTTTCCTATAATCGTCCGCAAACGGCGATTAATCCGGACTGGGGTGTCATATGTTTCCCTGAGAATTTCCAGGATCTTCCTGCGACTGATTTCTTCCAGGTCCGTATTACTAATGCGGCAAATTATGCCATCTGGAAGCAGGCCAATGCTGAACAATATCAGCAATTAAAAGAAGATTCCGAGGC
>JBFFNX010000308.1:0-3312 GCA_041562995.1 Desulfurivibrionaceae bacterium | reverse complement strand
TCTCCCCTTCCGCCTTGCTCTTTTACGTGGCCCTGCCTGAAGATGCCCTGCCCGCCAACTGGCCCTACTTCGTCTCCCTGCATACCAGCGATGACCCCGAACTTGAGGCCCAGGCCATCGCCAAAGGAATTTATAAAAACGGCCTGCATCTGGTCATTACCACCCCCTCTCTGCTCGACCCGGATCTTGCCCCAACTGGAAATCATGCCTTGAAGGTGCTGGTTCATGCCCCCAGGGCCTCGATATTTGCCGAAGAATTCCCGAGCCAGGAAAGTATTGATAAGTTACAGCAGGATATCTTTGAAATTATTAAAGAAAAAACAGAGTTGGATCTGGCCGGAAACAACATCTTTACCATTCAGGCCACGCCCCAAGTGCTTGTCAATAAAACAGGTAATGAAGAGGGAGCCATGTACGGCTTTGATTCCGCCCTGGGCCAGGTCGGCCCTGGCCGGCCGCCGCTCACCACCAAACTTGACAACCTCCTGTGGATTGGCCATTATAATCGCCCTGCCCACGGCATAGTCGGCAGCGCTCTATCCGGCTGTTTTGCCGCAAATATAATCAGCAAGAACTAATACCTACCCCCTAGTCATTGCCGCCTAGGCGGAAACCAAATTAGCTAACACGTTGCACTGAATCAATGTCTGCGCCTATCTCCCGCCTAGGCGGTAATGACAAAAACTCTGTGCCTCTGTGTTTACAAAAGATAGCCCTAAGATAAATAAAAATGCTCATCCCCCGCAAACTCTATCTCTTCCTCACCTATTTTTACGCCCGCCTGGTGCCTTGCTGGTGGCAACGCATTCAGAACCAGGTGGTGAGTTTTTGCTACTACCGCTTCTGGGGCCGGATGCGCAGACCGCTGTTAAAAAACACTGCGGTCATCATGGGTCTGCCGGACAATCACCCTGATGTGAAAAAAACGGTACGGCGCCTCTTTGCCAATTATGGCTGGTATCTGCGCGATTACGTCCTTATCCACCGCCTCACCACAGAAAATTATCAGGAAACTGTGGCCGAAGAAATCGGCACCCAGTACATTGAAGAGGCCCTGTCGCAAGGCAATGGCGCTATTTTGATCACGCCCCATCTCGGCAACTGGGAGCTCGGCGGCGTTACCTTTGCGCTGCGCGGTTGCCCCATCCACGCCCTGACCCTCAAGGACCAGGAACAAGAGGTCCAGGAGTATCGCGATACGGTCCGCGGCAGCCTTGGCATCAAGACCATCCATATTGATCCGGAGGATAACGGCACCATCATCAAGATGGCCCGTCTTCTCAAGGACAATAAGGTGATCGCCATGCTCGGCGACCGTTATGAGGGTGGCAAAAAGGCGGCGGTTACCTTTTTTGGTAAAAAGGTATCTTTCCCTTCCGGGGTCATGGCCCTGGCCCAGGCCACAGGCGCGCCGGTGATTCCGGTCTTTATCATCCGCCGGCCAGATGGACGCTACCGGGCCTGGATGGAAAAACCACTGACAATCAGCCGCCTGCCGGGCAAAGACAACAACGAGTTAATCGCTGAGAAAACCCAGGAACTGGCCGCGGTGTTTGAAAAAAATATCCGCTGCCACCCTGATCAATTTTATCATTTCTTTGATTATTGGAGTCGATTTAGCTGTGAAGATACTACTGCTTGACCCACCCCATCAGATTTTCGCCGCCCTGCGTATGTGGATGCCCTCCCCCGGCCTTATGGCCTTAGGAGCCTATTTGGAGCGTGAGGGCTATGATATTGAGGTCCTTGACTCCACCACCCTCAAGCAACCCTGGACAGAGCTTGAAAACCGCCTGCGCCAAGGCAACTACGATGTTGTCGGTATCACCTGTCAGGCTGCCACCTTCCATAAAGATGCCATCCATGCCGTGCGTCTGGTCCGCCGCACCCTGCCCGCGGCCACCATCATTGGCGGCGGCGGTCATTTCACCCTGAACCACGAGGTGATGTTCAGTCAGGCTCCAGAGGTCGATTTCATCGTCATGGGCGAGGGCGAAAGAACCTTTGTCGAACTTCTTAAAAACCTGCCCGCTTGCAAGGAGGTGTGCAGCATCGCCGGGGTGGCCTATAACAAGGATGGCGCCATTGTCTGCAACGCCAGCCGGCCCTTGATTGAGGATCTCGACAGCCTGCCCATGCCTGGCTATCACCTGATGGACTTGAATAATCCCACCTATTATCTCCATGGTATGGGCAGACATATGGTGGGTCTCTCCACCAGCCGTGGCTGCGGCGATCATTGCTCCTACTGCTCGGAATCTCAGCTCTGGCAGGCCAACTGGCGCGGCCGCAGCGGCCCCATGGTGGTCAAAGAGATGGAGATGCTCAATCAGCGCTATGGCAAATCTCTCTTTATCTTTAACGAGAACTCCTTTAACCAAACCAGGGCGCGCAACGAATCCTTCCTGGAGTCGTTGGGCACATCGAATCTCAAGGGCAATTTCTGGTTTCAGTCGCGGATCAAAGACATCCTCCGCGACCGTGACCTGCTCGCCGACTATAAGAAACTTGGCCTCTACCAAGTCATGCTGGGGGTGGAATCCATCACCCCGGAGACCCTGAAAAACTACACGAAGAACCAGAGCGTCGAACAGATCAAAGAGGCGGCCGAACTCCTGCGTTCGCACGGCATCATGGTGATGACCAATGTCATGTTCGGCGATGTGGATGACACCGAAGAGACCTTGAACACCATCTATAAGTTCGCGGCCCAGATCGGCGATTTCCTGGTCATGACCCTGACCACCCCCCTGCCCGGCACCCGTTATTACGCCCAGGCCGAGGCAGACGGCCGCATTGAGGAGCGCGATTTTTCCAAATACGACTTCATGCATCCGGTGATCCGCAATAATGCCTATAGCGGCGCCGAGATCCTGGCCCTGCAGAAAAAATACCTAAAAAAATATTACACCCGGCCGACGATCTTCTGGCAGATGTTCTTTTCGTCCAATAAATTCATTCGCATGGCCTATAGGCTCATCATGCGCTACGCCTATTATGAGGCACGCCAGATGGAGTGGAAACAGAGCAACTTCCAGGAAGTGCCGCCGGAGATTAGACTGTAGTCTGCAAAAATCATAACCTCCACCACAGAGACACAGAGTTTTTTCAAATCAAACTTTTTCCCCCTCAAGGGGTATTGAAAAGAATGCCTTTGTATCTTTGTGGTGCGTAAAAAAAACTATGAGCCAACCGAAAATTGCCTTTCTCTATCCCGGCCAGGGGGCCGTGCCTGAAAAGCCCTTGGCTAACCAGTATGGTGATGAGGTGCGGACGATCTACGAAGATCTGCGCAGCGGGGCTTGCCCGGCC
>JBFFNX010000307.1:0-3313 GCA_041562995.1 Desulfurivibrionaceae bacterium | reverse complement strand
AAATGGGGAATGGTGACATGGAGGGCGTCAGGGGCAATATCCTCGACCAGAGTGTGGAAGATGGCCAGGGCCCGGCCAACCTCCATGGCCTCGGTGCTGGAGGTCAGGCAGGACAAGGTACTGGTGTCGCCAATATAGCTCAGGGCCCGCCAGAAACCGTTGTTGCTGTCACCCCACCACCGCGTGTCTTGGCGGCTTGCCAGGAGCTGGGGGATGACCCATCGCCTGTCAGGGACGAGGGCGGCAACACGATCGGCAGGTAGGCTGCGGTTAAGGATGGAAAGATTTTCGCAGATCTGTTCCGGGGAGCTGAAGGCCTGGCAGCTCAAACGTTGGAGGATAAAGGAGGGTTGTCCTTGGCCGGTAACCAGGAAGGTGTCGTTAATATTACCGGCACCGATCTCACAAACTTTCAGATCAGCTGTTGCGCGGCTGAAGTTGCGGGCGGCCGCCAGGGCCTGCTGCAGGTTGGCGCAATCCATGGCAGCTTCTGTCACTCGCCGATCTTGTACTTGTTATGATAGCCTCGCGGGGTGATCATCACTCCCTGCCAGGTGTAGGTGGTGGAGTTGCCGATGATGACGGTGGATTGCATGCCGACCTCGGCCTTGTCCAGCTCGCCGAGGGTGGTAAGGGCAATGGTCTCGTTGTCCCGGGTGGCAGCGGTGACGATGCCCACCGGCGTTTGCGGTTTGCGGTATTTGAGGGCAATCTCCTGGGCCTTTAACAGCTGACTGGTGCGCTTTTTTGACTTGGGGTTGTAAATCACCAGGACAAAGTCGGCCGCGGCCGCGGCCTCCAGCCTTTTTTAAATGAGCTCCATGGGGGTGAGGAGAACAGAGAGGGAGATGGCGGCAAAATCATGCATTAGCGGCGCGCCCAGGCGGGCGGCACAGGAGTTGAGCGCTGCCAGACCAGGGATGATCTCCACCTGAACCTTAGGGGCATTTTCAATGACCACCTCGTAGATAAGGCCGGCCATGGCATAGATGCCCGGGTCACCACCGCAGATAAGGGCCACCTTCTTGCCGGTGTCAGCCAGCTCTACAGCCTTACGGCAGCGATCAACCTCCTGCATCATCTGGGATGATAACACCTCTTTACCCACCAGAAGTTGGGGGATCAGATCAAGATAGGTCTTGTAGCCCACCACAATATCGGCTGCGGCAATGGCCTTGGTAGCCTGGGGGGTAATATGGTCTATGCTGCCTGGTCCGGTGCCGACCACGGCCACGGAGCCTGGGCCACGGCAATCGTTACATCCTGCCATTTCTGTTTTCCTATAATAAGTTGGCCGTTGCCGCTGCTCAAGATGGCGGCGGGTTCGGCAACGCCTTGGGCGCCGGTGGCTTTAAAAACAGCTGCCGAAGCGACCAGGTCTGGGACGTGGTTAAGTTGCTCTTTGTTATAAAAATCTATGGGGTATCTATTCTGCTTGGCAAATTCCAGCAATCCTTTTTCGTCATTTTTGAGATCAATGGAGGCCAGATTGCGGATGGATACGGGCGCCAGGTTTTCACGTTCACAGAGTTCTTTCAGGGCCTCAGCAAAGGCCGAAGCGTGGGTGCCGCGGTTACAGCCAACCCCGGCAACTAGGTTGCGCGGATAGAGATGCGGTTGCCTACCGTTTACCTGAGCCCGGAACGAAATAATAAGATCAGCTTGGTCAGGGTCAGTCACCATAATGAAATCGGCCGGCCAGCTGGGAAGCTCACTGTCTGTGAAGACCTGTAGGCTTCTCTTATTAACCAGCGTGGCCATTGCTGCCGTGAAAAGCTTCTTGTCCGCCACCCTGAGGTCATGGTCCCTGGCCCAGATATCAAGGGCGGTACGCCCCAGGACATCAGAGGCGGTGGTGATCACTGCCTGGCCGCCGCAGATGCCTGCCACCTGGCGGGCCAGGTCATTGCCGCCGCCCAGATGTCCGGAGAGCAGGCTGATGACAAAATGGCCCTGCTCATCCATAACCACCACACAGGGGTCTGTCTTTTTGTCGATGATCAGCGGTGCCAGGGCCCGGACCACGATGCCGCTTGCCATGATGCAGATAAAGGCGTCGTAACGGGGCCAGGCCGCAGCCAGGGTGGGGCTGAATTTTTCCTGGCTGTCAAGAAAGGTGGCGTCTGCCAGCTTGGCAGCAAGGCTGTGGCCCAGCTCTTTGCCGCCGGCGGTTATGGCCAGGATGGCAATCTTCATGACCCTTGGCGGTACTCGTGGCTGAAGCCCTTATCGTAGAGCTTGCTTTCACTCTTGAGCTGGCCGGCCAGGACCTCACCAACAATAATCATCGCCGTCTTGGTGATGCCGGCCTCTTTAATTTTTTCAGCAATGGTAGCCAGGGTGCCGCTGACGGTGCGTTCGTCGGGCCAGCTGGCCTTTTCCACCACGGCAATGGGGGTGTCAACCGGGTAGCCGCCGGCCCTCAGTTCGTTGACCACGGTGTCGATCATGCCGACACTTAAGAAGATCATCATGGTGGCCTGGTGGGAGGCCAGCAGCTGCAGGCTCTCCTTCTCCGGCACCGGAGTGCGGCCGGCCTGGCGGGTGATGATCACGGTCTGGGAGATCTCCGGCAGGGTGAGTTCGGCCTTAAGGGCGGCGGCAGCGGCCGTGGCCGAGGTCACCCCGGGTACAACTTCGTAGGGGATGTTCACCTCGTCCAGGCGCACCATCTGTTCCTTGATCGCCCCATAGATGGCCGGGTCGCCGGTGTGGAGGCGCACCACCTTTTTATCGGCCTGATACCCCTCGGCAAGCAGGGCGGTGGTCTCGTCCAGGTTGAGGCCGGCGGAGTTATGGAGAGTGGCAGCGAGACCGGTCAGCAGGGCCGGGTTCACCAGGCTGCCGGCATAGACAATAACATCCGCCTCATCCAGCAGGCGCCTGCCCTTGAGGGTCAGAAGTTCTGGGTCGCCGGGGCCGGCGCCGACAAAATATATGGGGTTAGAGTGATTCATTATTTCCTGATGATGATGGTGGAAAAATAATGGAGGTCATGGCCGGCGATCTGGCGCAGGTCGCTATGGATTTGCTGACCGGCCATGCCGCATTGTTCGTAGCACACGGCCTTGTCAATAAGGCCCAGCTCGTCAAGCAGGGTGATCAAGCGCGGCAGGACATTATGAACCTTCATCATCACCACCGAGTCGCAGCTGGTGATGATCTGGCGCAGGCGCTGGTCGTCAAAGGTGGCCGGTACCACTGTGAGGATCTCGCCGCCCAGGCAGAGGGGCTGGTTGCCGGTGGCCGAACAGCAGCTCATGGCCGTGATGCCGGGGATGATCTTGATCTCCATGTCCGGGGCCATCTCTTT
>JBFFNX010000306.1:0-3327 GCA_041562995.1 Desulfurivibrionaceae bacterium | reverse complement strand
TGCCCAGTGGGATATAGGTAGATTCGTTTTCACTTAGTATAAATGTTTCCTCGTTGCGGGTTATTTTTGCAGTCCCCTTTACCACGATCCAATGTTCTGCACGATGGTGATGCTTCTGCAAGGAAAGAATGGCATTGGGGTTGACGATAATCCTCTTGACCTGGAAGCGATCACCCGTTGTAATGCTTTCATACGATCCCCAAGGTCGAAACACCTGGCTGTGGATGTTGGCCTCAGTTCTTTTTTCGGCGTTAAGCCGGCTGACAATTTCCTTTACATCTTGAACTTGATTTTTGTGAGCGACCAGCACGGCGTCAGCAGTTTCAATTACCACATGGTCTTTTACTCCTACGGTAGTCAGCAGCCGGTGTTGAGCATAGAGATATGAATCATGGGTGTCATGGGTAATGACGTCGCCTTGGGTAACGTTATTTTCAGGATCCTTGTCGCCAACTTCCCACAATGCTGACCAGGAACCGATATCGCTCCAGCCAGGGTCTACTGGCACAACTATTGCCTTAGCGGTCTTTTCCATTACTGCATAGTCGATGGAATTTGATGGACAGGCGGTAAATGCCTCTTTGTCCAATCTGTGAAAATCAAGATCGCTGGTTAAGGCCGCATGGGATTTTTGGCACAATTGCACCATCTCTGGAGCGAACTGCTGCAACTCTGCCAGGAAAGATTCGGCGCGAAAGAGAAACATGCCGGAATTCCAGAGATAATTGCCATTTCGGACATATTCTTTGGCCAGTTTCAGATTCGGTTTTTCAATAAAGTTCTCAACAATAAAACACTCCGGCTCCCCGTTAGAAAGGTTTCCGGCAATCTCGCCCTGTTTTATATAGCCATATCCTGTTTCAGCCTTATCCGGTACGATGCCAAAGGTCACCAGTTTACCCTCTTGGGCGGCTGGCACTCCGGCAAGAACCCCATCGTAAAAGGCCTCGGAGTCTCTAATAAGGTGGTCAGCCGGCAGAACTAGAAGGAGCGGGTTGTCCTTGGAGGAGAGTGCATGGATTGCAGCCACAGCAGTAGCTGGTGCGGTGTTGCGACCGATTGGTTCAAGCAGAATTGCTGAAGGTGTTATCGACACATTACGCAGTTGTTCCGCCACCAGGAATCTGTGCTCATCATTGCAGGTAACAAGTGGCGCATCAATGCCTTCAAAATTTGTCAGCCGGAGAATAGTTTGTTGAAAGAGTGATTGATCTCCGAGGAGTGGCAATATCTGCTTTGGATAGAGTTCCCGGGAAAGTGGCCAAAGGCGCGTACCGGAGCCCCCTGCAAGGATTATTGGAGTAATCATTTGTCCCCCTTCTGGTTCTGATTTCAGGATAAACGGATATTCTGGTCTGCCAGCGGTACTAACAAGTAACTCACATGTATATGCTCACAAAAATATATTCGCTTGGTCAATCAGCCGAAGGGATTATTTTTTTCTTAGTGGTAGGGGCGCTTTGAAGAAAAGATGTAGCCCGTGATCGTTTAAGAATATATTTTTTGGAGTATTGGGGGGAAGATACTTGTTCAGATCTCAAGATTTTTGATGTTCACAATCCTGGTGTTGGCTCATTAGCCGCATATCAGGCCCCTTAACAGAGGGCGACTATATGGTATTTGCCGGCAGGGTCTTGGCTAACGTCGTGATCAGAGTTTCGAACAACAAAGCAAAGACCATCCTTTTTCATTCACCTAATTCCCGTTGGGCATAATCAGCCATTTTCCTATCCTCCGGCGGATAGATTTTCTCTAGCCCTTCATCACGGCCCATGACCCCGTCCCGAACCATGTTGGCTATTTCCCAGACATAGGGGTGAAAATCATATTTCTTCCGGTGCACTTGGTTAGCAAAAGCGTTGAGCAGGCAATTGGTGGAATTGGGGTCGGTGTCGTCCGGTTTTTCCCAGCCTAGCTGATTATTCCTCTCTATTATCTTCTCCTCGTTGTAGTCGAGAAAAGCTAGTGGGTGGATATTCCATGGGAATTTATCAGGCGCGGAAAATTGTTCGGCGGTGACGAAATAAGTATTGATTGGATCGCCAACGATTTTATGCAAAGGGCCATGGATTGCTTTCTGGGTTTCTTTCATGAGGGACGCATTGGTTTTCATAACCGAGGCCTGAACCGGAGCCTGGCCCGGAGACCAACCAAAACCCACAAAGGGGATGTCTTTTTCAATGGCGGTCCGCAGCATGATCGCTTTCACCAGGCCGATACAACTCGTGCAAATAGTGCTGGCCCGTTGCAGGGTTTTCGGAGAGTATAACTCTTCCTTGGCCGCCACCCGGAAAATATGCCGCAGCATGCCCCGTCCCGGTCGAAGGATAAGATGATCGGTTCCCAGCGTGTCGCAAACCTGGGTCATATTGAGGAAGGACTGCTTGGAAATAAAAGTGTTGTCGAAGGTTAGCGCCAATACGCGCAAACCATACCTGTTTACAAGGATATCCAGAGTATATGTACTGTCCTTGCCGCCGCTGTATGCCAGGATGACATCATAGGTTGCTCGGTTGCGCTCGCTTGCCAGTAGCTTTGTGAACTTCTGTTCATATTTTTTTTTAAGGGATTCCGTGGCCTGCAGGCCCCGATAGCTTTGGCAGTGGTTGCAAAGTCCTGCTTCGTTGAATGTTATGCCGGGGAACGCTGCCGGCATAATGCACCGGGTGCAAATTTTCTGCCGAATAGATGGATGATCCATGGCTTCCTTCTTAAGCAGGTGGCAGGATTAGGGGTGTCTGTCGCCTGAGCTTTCCTTTGCAGATCTTTCCCGTGACGGTTTTAGGTAGTTCAGAATGAAAATCAACGAAGTGCGGCACCTTGAAGGCTGGCAGGTTTTTTCGACAGTGAATAATGATTTCCCGTGCAGTGCAACCACTTGCTGCCTTCAGTATAACGCAGGCCTTGAGAGCTTCGCCTAAGATCTCGTCCTTGACGCCTATCACCGCCACTTCCTGAACCGCCTCATGTTCGTGAATTATTTCCTCGATTTCTTTTGGCGCGATGCGGTGTGAGCCGCTCTTGATCATGTCACTTTTACGGCTGAAGATATACAGATACCCGTCCTCATCCATCCAGGCAAGATCTCCGGTCCGCAGCCCATCCCGGGTCAGGACTGTTGCAGACTCTTCGGGGCGCCCCCAGTAGCCAGCCATAATATTTTCACCCTGTGCGACAATCTCGCCGACCTCGCCGAGCCCGACCGATCGGCCAGCCGGATCAAGAAGTTGCAGTGTGACCCCGGGAATCGCTTTACCGATGGAGCCCGGTTTCCGTTGCAGGTCACCGGGGGGCAGATAGGACAAGCGTGGTGAGGCCTCGGTCTGG
>JBFFNX010000305.1:0-3333 GCA_041562995.1 Desulfurivibrionaceae bacterium | reverse complement strand
GGTTCCGAGTTAAACTCGAGACCCACGCCACTCCTGGGGTGGGCAAAGGCAAGAAAACAGGCGTGGAGCTTCAGCAAGCCCGGGCCGCTCCCCGTTCCGTAGAGCGGATCGCCGACAATAGGAATGCCGAGACCGTGTTCGGAAGCGGCGTGCACCCTGAGCTGATGGGTTCTGCCGGTGACAGGGGTAAACTCGATGCGTGTTTTGCCCTCTTGGACCAGGAGTTTTCTCCAGCGGGTGATGCCCACCTTGCCGTGCACCGGATCATAAATTTGCTGCGGTCTATTGTCGATATCGAGGCGGAAAGGCAGTTCGACGATACCTTCCTCGCCATCCAATTCACCATCGAGAATGGCGATATAGCGTTTATGTACCTGGCGCTCCTGAAACTGCATAGAGAGGTGGCGATGCACCTCTTTGGTGCGCGCGACCACCAACAGCCCCGAGGTATCCATATCAAGGCGGTGCACTGCGGGCTGTTCGATGCAGCCCGGATACAACGCTTTGACGCGCTCGCTGACACAATCGAGGTTTTCCGGACCACGGCCGGGAACCGACAGCAGCCCACTGGACTTCACGACCACGACAAATTCGGGTTCTTCGTAAATTACGGACATTTCTTTCATAGAGGAGGTGGTCAAGTCTTTGCTCGGGCCTTGATGGTCGTCAATGAACCAAGCAAAGACTTGACCCCATGTTTTATTTTTCAAACAATCAGAATGGGTATCGCATTATTCCTTCGGGTGATCGGCTACATACCGCAGCAAAGCGTCTTCCGTCACCAGCCAGTTGCGCTTTAGCTTAAAGGCGGGAATAGCACCGCGCCGGGCCAGAATATTCAGATAATCCTGGGAGTATGGGGTGAGCGCAGCGGCCTGGGCCATGGTCAAGAATTCAGAGGCCAGCCCTGGAATTGCTTCAAAATAGAGCGAAAGGGACCTTTCAACTGCCCGGGCCACCAGGAAAATGAAGTCCTCGGTCTTACCAATTTGGGCCTTTTCCAGGGCATCGTAATATTTCTTTCGGTCATTCTTGAGGATAATGGCCGGCAGATAACCATTTTTCATCATCAGCAGATTCATAATGAGGCGCGCCGTTCTACCATTACCGTCGACAAAGGGATGAATAGCGACCAGCTCAAAATGGGCCATGGCGGCCCGCACTACCGGATGGCTATCATGGCTCTCCACTAGCCATTTCCGGGAAAAAGCTTCCATCATTTCTCCGACCAGAAGTGGATCAGGCGGCAGATGATTCGAGCCGCTGATTCTCACCTGGATATCCCGGTATCTCCCGGCATAATGCTGGTCAATTTCTCGCAGAACCAGGGCATGGATTTCTTTGATGTGTCGTTCCGCAAGCGGCTCATTATTCTGGACCAAGCCTTCAACATAAGCAATTGCATCCCTATGGTTAATGGCCTCGAGATGTTCCAGAAAAGACTTGCCGCCAACAGTAAGGCCATCTTCCAGAACAAGCCTTGTCTCGCGCCAGCTAAGGGTATTACCCTCTATGGCATTGGAATTATAGGTCCAGTCGATGACAAGTTGCTCTTTGAGACGACCAAGGACAGAAGCAGGCAAAGGCCGATGCTGATCAATAAGCCTTTTACCTTCGTCAATTCGGAGGAGAACCTTTCTGATACGATCTGATTTCATCAATATATTCTTATCCGATCATGTTAGCTTGTCAACACATTATGATCGGATAGAAAATAATAAACAGCAAACGATCGCGATAACAAAGGGAACAATACATTTTATTGCGGGAGATTTACCTTAGAGCCCTCTTTTTGATGGTGAAAAAGGATGTAAGACCTAAAAGCGTATGTTTTCAGGTGGCTAGCCTGGCCCGACCCCATGTCCACCAGGTAATTAATTATTGCGTCACCGGAATTCTACCCTTTCCCCCGCGCCTGTTTGACAATTGAAAATCAGAGATGATAAAAGTTAACAGGAGTGTCGACCTGTTTTCCAGCCCGGAAAAGGTCACGCCTTATCATTTGCATCAAGGAGCCGGACATGAAAGAAAAACTGCGCGTCATGACTGAGAACCCGCGTAATGCCGAAACCCCGGCTGAGCACCTGCGCTCCTGGATAACCGCCAACGAGCTCTTTTTCGACCGCAACCAGGGCGAAATCCCGGCGGAGCCTATGGCCCTCGCCGACTGGCAACTGACCATAGGCGGTGAAGTTGAAAAACCGCTGAGCGTCACCTTCGCCGAAATCCTCAGGATGCCAAAGGCGATCGTCGCAAACACCATGGAATGTTCCGGCAACAGCCGTTCCCTGCTCGCGGAAAAGGCGTCCGGAAACCCCTGGACCATTGGTGGCGTCGGCAATGCGGTCTGGGGCGGTATCTGGTTGCGGAGTCTGCTGGAGCAGGCCGGCCTGAAGGGCTCGGCCAGATATGTGGCCTTTGAGGGCTTCGAGCCATCCAAAACCAAATTTGTCCGCAGCATTCCCCTTGCCAAGGCCCTGGATTCCACCCTGCTGGCCTACGAGATGAACGGCGAGCCCCTGCCGCTAAAGCACGGCTATCCATTACGGGCCCTGGCCCTGGGCTGGACCGGGGCGAATTGCGCGAAATGGCTTTCGAAAATCATGGTGCTGGAGCACCCCAATAAAGGCTTTTTCATGGATAATGTTTACCGCGTGTTCCAGAAGGGTGCGGAGCCGAGTTCAGGGACCGTTGTGACCAGCATGCAACTGAAATCCATAATCACCCAGCCGCTCCCGGGCGACAAGCTGCCCAAGGGCCAAGTGGTGGTCCTCGGAGCCGCCTATGGTGGGGAAAAAGGGGTGGAGCTCATCGAGGTGTCGGTTGATGGCGGCAAGACGTGGGCGCCGGCCGAGTTTATCGGGCCCAGGGAGCGCTGTGCCTGGCACCAATGGCAGTATCTCTGGGAGGTGACCGAAAGCGGACCATACCAGATCATGTCCCGGGCCACGGACACCAGCGGCGAGCAGCAGCCCATGGATGCCGAGTGGAATGTTCTGGGGTACGGCAATAATGGCGTCCGCGAACATGCCATCAACGTCGACATTGCCTAGAAAAACGGCTCAGGCCTATGCTTGGCCTGATTTCGGGGCCTGGCCCTCTTAATCCTATACACTGAACACATTTGCCTGGAGGCAAGCCCATGAAAAAGGTGATTATCTGTTACGATTCCCGCACTGGCAATACCGAGAAGATGGCGAACTTTATCGCCGAGGGGGTGCGCATCGGCGGTTCCGAGGCGGAATTGATGAAGATTTCCCAGGTCAAATCCGAGAAGGACCTGGCCGGATTTGATGGCTACATCTTCGGTTGCCCAACCTATCATCGGCACAT
>JBFFNX010000304.1:0-3339 GCA_041562995.1 Desulfurivibrionaceae bacterium | reverse complement strand
GGAGATCAGCTTTGCTGTTTCCTTGGTCAGGGGAACATGGACAGAGAAATAGTCGGAGCGCGCACAGAGCTCATCCATGCTGACCAGCTCAACACCAATTTTCTCGGCAACTTCTTTGGGCATATGGGGATCAAAGGCAATAACCTTCATCTTCAGGCCCTTGGCCCGGTCAGCAAAAATGGCGCCGATGCGGCCGATGCCGATAATACCCACGGTCTTGTTGGTCACCTCGCGGCCCTGGAACTTCTTCTTGTCCCAACCACCCTCTTTCAACCGTGCTGTGGCCTGGGGAATATTCCTGGTCAAAGCCATCATCATGGCAATGGCGTGTTCAGCGGCGGTGGTGGCGTTACCGTCCGGGGCATTCATCACAACAATGCCGTGCTTGGAGGCCTCGGGGATATTAACGTTGTCCAGGCCGATACCAGCCCGGCCTACAACTTTAAGGTTGTCAGCAGCCGCGATTATTTCATCGGTGACCTTGGTGGCGCTACGAATAACGAGACCGTCATATTGGCCGATGATTTTTTTGAGCTCTTCAGGGGCAAGACCGGTGTTTACATCTACTTCGAGTCCGGCATCCTTAAGAATCTTTTCCCCAATGGGATCAAGATTGTCACTGATCAAAACCTTCATGATATCTCCTTAGCGATATATTATATAGACCCTGCGGTCTAAAAGTCTGAGTGAATCACATTTTTAGCTATATATGATGACAAGAAACGCGCAATATGCTGCGCGTACAGTGGTTTGTCAAGGATATTTCGGCAGATCCTACTGCGAAAACAGCTGGTTGACAGGGTGCGGATCAATCCTGGAAACAGGCAGAAAAATCTGCAGGTTCGTCATCCTCGCCCTCGTCATGAACTAACCCCATCTGGGCACGGATAGCCTGCTCTTGCATAAACTCATCAACCTTCTGCCGGAAAAGATTGTCGGCAAAAACAGGATTTGCCACATAACTCAATGAGTTTTCATTAATCTGCGAGATAATGGCACGCACCACCTCATCTTTAACATTTTCATCAATAAAATTGCGTTCCTTGGCAAATTCATGGACAAGAATATCTTTATAATGGTCGCTAAAGGCCGCCTGCCCCGCAGCATCGAGACCAGATTCGGCAAGTTTTTCTGCAGGTACGGCCAGTTCCATCCGGCAGAGAATTTTGACATACCAGCGGTCTCCGGCAACCTGCCTACAAAAATCAAAGAGCGACAGCGTAACCCCGTTTTCCAGAGTCTTGGTTTCAATTAGTTTTTCAGTATAGTCTTTCATAGTTCTGTGCTATGGTTGCCTCAATTTCGTGAAAAGAGTATATTGACGGACTTCTGAGAAGTTAACCGTAGACAACTCCTTTCCAGTAAAAAATCTGTTTATTGTAAACTTATTTCAATTTCGCATATCATGACCATCACGACTTACAACACCAAGACAGGCAGGAAAGAGCCGCTTTCAACAATCAAGGAAAACCACGTCAATCTCTACGTGTGTGGCGTTACGGTTTACGACTACTGCCATCTTGGTCATGCCCGCTCCACCCTTGTCTTTGATATGATTGTCCGCTACCTGCGATATCGTGGCAAAACAGTGACCTTTATCAGGAATTTTACCGATATTGACGACAAGATCATCAAGAGGGCCGCAGAGCAAAATACCACAACCGAGGAACTTTCCAACCGTTTTATCAAGGCCTTTCACGAGGATATGGAAAGTCTGGGCAATCTCACTCCCGACATGGAGCCGAAGGCCACCGATCATATCCCGGAGATTATCGCCTTAATCGAGACCTTGATTGCCAAAGGTCTGGCCTACGAGCAGGACGGCGATGTTTATTATAGGGTGGAGAAATTCGCCAATTATGGCGCCCTTTCCGGTCGCAACCTCGAAGACATGATGGCCGGGGCCCGGATCGCCGTAAGCGACAAGAAAGAAAACCCCATGGATTTTGTGCTCTGGAAAGACAGCAAGCCCGGAGAGCCTACCTGGGACAGCCCCTGGGGACAAGGCAGGCCCGGCTGGCATATTGAATGCTCGGCCATGTCCAAGAAATACCTGGGCGACACCTTTGACATCCATGGCGGCGGCAAGGACCTCATCTTTCCCCACCATGAAAACGAGATTGCCCAGAGTGAAGGGGCAAACGACAAGCCCTTTGTCAACACCTGGATCCACCATGGCTTTGTGACCATTAAGGACGAGAAGATGTCCAAGTCCCTGGGCAATTTCCTCACCATCCGCGAGATGCTGGCGAAATACCCGGCCGAGGTCCTGCGCCTCTTTATCTTTTCCGCCCAATACCGCACGCCGCTCGATTTTTCCGACCAGGCCATGCAGGACGCTGAATCCGGTCTCGACCGGCTTTACTCGTGCCTGGCAACCGTGGCGGGGCTGCCGACAACCGGCAGCGGCGATTCCACCATTGGCAACAAGGACCGCCAGAAGCTCGAAAAACTCGAAGAACGCTTCTGCCAGGCCATGGATAATGACTTTAATACGGCCCAGGCCCTAGGCCACATCTTTGACACCATCAAAACCATCAATAAAATCGCCCAGCACCTACCAGCCAATCCCAGCCGGGAGAGCCTAGATATCCTCAGGGAGAGCGCTGAAACCTTACAACGATTAGGTGACATCCTCGGCATCTTAAAGCAAGATCCAGTTACCTATCTTGCCGCCAAACAGCGAAAGGTGCTGGATACCCTTGATATTAGCACCGAGGAAATTGAGAAACTGATCAGTAAACGCAACAAGGCCCGGGACGACAAAAACTGGGCCCGGGCCGACGAGATCCGCGATGAACTTCTGGCCAGAAAAATTGAAATTAAAGACTCTGCCAATGGCACAACCTGGCAGGTTAAGCTCTAGAACAAAACATAGCCAACAAGGGCTCAATTCCCTTGACAAAGCAGGCCCAGCTTGCTAAATATCGCCCTTTCCTCTTGCGCTGGGAGATCGTCTAACGGTAGGACTGCAGACTCTGACTCTGCCTATCGGGGTTCGAATCCCTGTCTCCCAGCCACTTCATAATTTTCTCCTCACCTAGATATAATTCTCATTTATCCTATACAAGCCGACTTATCCCCCGCTGAAATCCTCTTTTTTTGTCTTTCTAGTTCAAATATTGTTTTTCCCATATCTTTTCCATGCTAAGCTGCTAATAAATGTAATCAAGGGCTCTACTTTTTGAATCTTCCACAAGGAATAATTGTGAAAAACTCTCCCCAAGTCACCATCTTACTCCCAGCTTATAATGAAGAGAAAAGTGTTGGAAATACTATTAAAGAACTAAAAAAACTCTACCCAGATTTTGAGATACTCGTCATTGATGACGGTTCATC
>JBFFNX010000303.1:0-3344 GCA_041562995.1 Desulfurivibrionaceae bacterium | reverse complement strand
TTTTTAACTGATCTGTGGCTCTCCCTCCAGAACCTTGCGAATCAGATTGGCAATTGTCCCTTTGCTCAAGGGTTTTAATACAAATTCTTTTATCCCCAGCGCCTTTGCCGAATCTTCGTCGATAAGATTGCTGTAGCCTGTGCAGAGAATAATAGGGATATCGGGTCGTATCTCCATCATCATCATGGAAAGCTCCGAGCCGGTGATGCCAGGCATGGTCTGATCGGTAATAACCAGATCAAATTCACCCGGCATATTTTTGAATGTTTCCAATGCCTCTACACCACCGTAGCGCACGGTCACACGGTAGCCCAATCGCTCCAGCATCTCCTTGCCCATTTCAGCCAGAAGTTCTTCGTCGTCAACAAATAATAGCCGTTCGTTTCCCCTGGGAATATCTTCCGGTTCAATTATTTCAGGCGCGGCGTCCTCATCACCGACGGGAAAGAACACATGGAAAGTCGTCCCTTGGCCCAACTGGCTTTCAACGGTAATCATGCCACCGTAATCTGATAGTATCGCGTGGATAATGGCCAGCCCCATACCTGTTCCCTTCCCTGCCCCCTTTGTCGTGAAATAGGGATCAAATATCTTATCAATGATATCGGGGCCGATGCCGCAACCGGTATCAGACACTGTAAATTCAAGGTATTCACCGGGGGTGGGGTGCGAAGCCCTTTTCCGCTCGTCTGGCCCGATCAAAACGGGCTTCAATGTCACTGACAGCACCCCGCCGGTCGCCTCCATGGCATGATAGGCATTCGTACATAAATTCATCAAGATCTGATGCACCTGCGAGGGGTCAGCCATAATAACCCCACTGTTTGGGACTATATCTTCAGTTATGCTTATGGTGGAGGGAATCGAAGACCTGAGCATCCTTAACCCCTCTTTAATAAGTGGTTGTAACTTTAAAGGAATACGTTCCGTCACTGACTGGCGACTAAAGGCAAGGATCTGTTTGACCAGCTCCTTCGCCCTGTGTGCGGCAATGGAAACTTGCTCAAGGTCTTTTTCTAATTGTGTTCCAGAAGGAGCCGCCGCTCGGGCCATGTCGGTATAACCAAAAATTACTGACAAAATATTGTTAAAGTCATGGGCGATGCCACCGGCAAGCGTGCCGATGGCCTCCATTTTCTGCGCCTGCCGAAGACGCTCTTCCATTTCTATTCTTTCTACCTCCAACCGTTTGCGTTCGGTGATGTCGCGGGCAATCCCCAAGACCCCAACAAGCTGCCCCTCCCCCCCAAACATGGGGGTCTTTATAGTTTCCAGAAGTTCGCGATGGCCATCAGCAGCAAAAGTGAGCTCCTCTTCGTTGACACAGGCGATACCTGCGACCATTGCCGCTTGATCATGCCGTTGGAAAAAATCCGCTAACTCCTTATCCACAAAGTCGTAATCGGTCTTGCCGATGATATCTTTTCTTTGGGCGCCATACAGACATTCAAACCTGGAGTTACAAAAAAGGTACACCCCCTGGGTGTCTTTCAACCAGACGACGTCAGGAATTGATTTGATCAGTGTACGCAAATTGGCCTCACTCTCCTGCAACGCCTTGTCAGCCTGCTTGCGCTCACCAATTTCGCTTCGCAATTCAGCGGTTCTTGCGTGGACCCGCTGATTCAAAATGCTGTTGATTAACACAAGGACGCCAATCAGGACAAATAAGAGAAAGAAGCCCCAATATACCCATTTTGACATTGCCGCAAGGGGTTCGCTTAGCCCAAAGGCCTTATTGAAGGACTGATAATATATCGAATCATGGTTTGTCTTTAACTCTTTAAGGTGCGTATCGATTGCACCAAGAAGATCACTATTCATTCCCTTGGGCGCTGCATAACGGATCTCTATGGGGTTGAAAATTATATTGGTTTTTTCAACAGGAAACTGTTTGCCGTGGGCAAGGCCGAAAATCCTGTTGACGACCACGGCATCGATTTTTTTTTCACTCACCTGTTGGAAGCCCTGACGATGATCATCTATGGGAATTATTTCTGGCTGGATACCAAAGGAGTTGATCAATTCCATGAAGGCTGGCGGGTGAATCGATTCTTTCATTAAGGCGACGCGCTTGCCTTCCAGATCAAGAATGTTCTCAATGCCACTGCCAGGCCAGGTATAGACAACGCCCCAGTTGCTCAGCAATGTCTCTTGGTTGAAGTCAAATTTTCGGGCCCTTTCATCTGAATAGGCAATATAGACCTGCAGATCAATTTCACCCCGTTCCAGCCTTTCAAGACACTCTGCCAAACTTCCGGAAACATATTCAAGGTTCCAGCCTTCCTTGGCGGCAATATGTTGCAAAATGTCAATGGCGAGCCCACTGTAGCCAACACTTTCATCCTGATAGACGATGGGAGCGTTTTCGTAGACGCCAATCTTGACAGTTCCTGTCCTGGAGTGGCTCGGATTGGCGAAAACGGCTAGAACCATGATCAAGAGGCCAAAAAATTTCGCTATCAGATGACAGGGGAGATTTCGAAACCGTATCGTTTTGTGTCGGAATTTGATCATGAGATATGCTCATATTCATGTGATTAAAGGGGGGTCAAGTTATCTTATTTCAAGTAGTTATCATGGACCGAATCCACCGGGGGCAGCACGCGCAGGAGGCAGGTTCCCTCACTGGCAACTTTCCTTGCTTATGCAACGTGTAATCCTCTTTCAGCATAGCAGGAACACCACGGCCCCGGCCATTCATTTGGTTCTGCCTTTTCATTTTTTGGAGTCAATGTGATATCCGTAGAGTTTGAGAGGCGCTCAAGTCAAGCTGGCATGTTACCTTCTGGCGCTGGTAAACCGGGACAAATGACTGGGGAGTTGAGATGCTTCCTGAGTATCTCGGGATTTGACCGAAGTTAGCCTGAACCTGATACTCACAGTAGTAACCTCAACGTGGGGTGAGTTGAGAAAGTGTTGAGGTTGGATGTGGCAATGTTAACGACGTTAATCAGATGCGCCGCTTTTACGTCGGCTTAAGTATCCTTGTTTGCCCTTCATCTTCCCCTCAAAACCGAATTTGCAAACCGGCGCCAACTCCGAAATCCGAGTGCCACTGCCCTGTGAGGGAGAAATTGTTTGAAATCATGTAGGACAACCCGGCCTTGCCTTCCCATTTCGTATGGGTGTCGTATTCTGCAACGCCGAACAAGGTGAGGCGGGGCATTAATTCAAAGGATTTTCCCAGGCTGAATCGTGCCCCCCCGTCCGTATCGCCCCAGACGCGAGACTCCAGATTGAGCGGCAAAAGGTAGTGAACCCCCGCCACCCCCCGTGTCTTATCAACATCGTCACCCTCGGCCAGCAGATCGACTCCTGCAAAAACAGAGAAAAACCTGTTT
>JBFFNX010000302.1:0-3347 GCA_041562995.1 Desulfurivibrionaceae bacterium | reverse complement strand
TGGGAACAATAGGCATGGACCTCTTTTGCCCCAGCCTTTAAAAGCATTGTGGCAGCGCCGCATAAGGTGCCTGCCGTATCAACCATATCATCGAGAAGAATTGCCCTCTTCCCTTTGACGTCACCGATAACATTCATGGCTTCAGCGACATTGGCCCGCTCACGACGCTTATCAATGATAGCAAGATCGGCGTCAAGCCTTTTGGCAAAGGCCCTGGTCCGTTCAACACCACCGGCATCAGGTGAAACCATTACCACGTCACCATTACCAAAACAGGTACGTATATCATCAAGAATGACTGGTGCGCAATACATATTATCAACAGGGATACTGAAAAAACCCTGAATCTGTCCAGCATGGAGATCCATGGTCAATACCCGACGGAAACCAACAACCATCAGCATCTCCGCAACTACCTTGGCGGAAATAGGTACCCGTGGGGCAACCTTGCGATCCTGTCTGGCGTAGCCATAATAAGGCATAACCGCCGTAATCCGCCGGGCTGAAGCCCGACGCAGGGCATCGGCAATAAGCATCAATTCCATCAGATGATCATTTACCGGGGTGCAGGTGGGCTGAATAACAAAGACATCACGGCCACGGACATTATCCTTTATCTCAACGTAGGTCTCTCCATCGCTGAAGGTTTTCACCTCCCTTTCGACAAGGGGAATGTTCAGGATTGCAGAGATTTCTTCGGCAAGGACAATATTTGCGTTGCCAGAAATAAGCATTATGTCTTTCTTATTCTTCATTATCGCCTCTTTAGGGGGCCTGTGATGATCTGAAATTCAAAAGAAAAATGGCTGGGGCGGTAGGATTCGAACCTACGAATGCAGGCGTCAAAGGCCTGTGTCTTACCGCTTGACGACGCCCCAGTAAAAAAATCAAATGAAGGTAAATCGTTCTATTGTTTATGGTGATCAGGTCTGGTCATGTAAAGGTACCGTTACAAAACTGAGCCAATGGGGATGCTCTGTTTTTATGGCCTCAACACAAGAATAAGCGCTTTTCTCATCAAGAAAGAGGCCAAAAACCGTTGGCCCACTGCCACTCATGAGAGCTCCACAAGACGTATGGGCCAGAAGAACTTTTTTAATGACCAATATTTCAGGATATTTAGCGATGGTGACCTCTTCAAGGTCATTAACGAGCTTGAAATCAATACACCTTTCAGACGCGCGGCCTAAAATATATTTTTTACCGCCTGTTGTCAACGCATAATTGGCTGTTTTAGGCGAATTTTTCCAGGTCGCGAGTAATGACGTGCCGTTAAAATTTTTCTGTAAATTTTCAAAAACCCATTTGGTGGAAACCGCGATACCGGGATTAACAAGAACCAAAAAACAACCACCGAGCGGAGGGAGGCGCGAAAGCTTTTCACCAATGCCACGGGCACGAGCCGAGGAGAAGGGAGACAGGAAAAAAGGCACATCGGCGCCCAGACTTTTGCCAAGCTCAAGAAGACGCTCTTGGCTGACAGGATTGCCATGCAGTTGATTCAAGCCTTGTAATGTTGCGGCACAATCGCTTGACCCTCCCCCAAGACCTGCGGCAATGGGGATATTTTTCTGCAGAGTAATAACTACTCGGGGATTTCTGCCGATTTCCTTATAAAAAAGATCTGCCGCCCGATAGACAATATTATTGGCATCACAGGGCAGGGAGAGATCAGAGCAGCTGAGATGAATTCCCGGCTGCTGCAGAATATCCAAGGAAAGCTGGTCAAAGAGAGAGACCTTGTGCATCCATGAGTCAAGCTCATGGTAGCCGTTTGGCAGCCTGGCAAGCACCTCAAGGACGAGGTTGACCTTCGCCGGGGCCTTGAGGTCAAGGAAGGTGGGCATAGGAGAGAAAATCTTTATTTAGTGGCTGCAACGTAGCGCATCTTCAGGTCATAAATAAATTTGCCCAAGATATTTTCTTCATCCTCGGTAAGATTGCCCTCGGTCTTTTCAGCAAGGAGATCAAGGGTGTCAATGGTATGCTTGACCATCACGAGATCCTGGGCGGTTTGACCGGTGACAGGATCAGGTATTTCACCAAGATAAAAAAGTGCCGAAGTATTTAAGGACATGATAAAGGCGGTAAAGGTCACCTCTGGCATCACACATTTACCATCCTTGACAACCCCACCAGCGCATCGACATTTCTCCTCGTCCATCTAGCCACCTCAGCTTTTTTTGACATAAACCAACAAGAGCTGTCCGAAAACCGGGCAGCTCTTGTTGGGACAAAACCACATCCCCTGCCTACATATCAAGGACCATGGCATCAGTTATATGCTCAAGCTCCTGAACAGCGGCAAGTTGCTCCTTGCTCAGCAGCACTGTGGTATTAAGGAGGATTACATTCTGAGTGGAATCGGCATCAACCTCCTGGCCCACGGTCATCCTGGAGATATTAACCCCTAAATTGCCAAGGGTTGTACCTAAAGCGCCAATAACACCGGGAACATCGTTATTGGAAACAAAGAGCATGGGGCCATCGAGAAGCGCCTCGAGCCTGAAGGCGTTAAGGCGAACCAGACGCGGCTCACTCTTACCAAATACCGTGCCGGCCAGCTTATTTTCACCCTCGCTGGTCTTAACGGTAACGGTGAGCTGACTGGTAAAGGCGTCGGAATCATCGGTTTTGGCCTCAACCACCCTAATGCCGCGATCCTTGGCGATCATCGGGGCATTGACGAAATTTACGGCATCCTTAAGAATGGGGGTAAAGAGCCCTTTCAGGAAGGAGACGGCAATCGGGTTGGTGTTCATCTCAGCCAGGTCACCGGCAAACTCCAGGGTGACCTCTTCAACCCCGCCCTTGGCAATCTGCATGTGCAGGGAACCCATCATCTCGGCCAGCTTGGCATAGGGGCCAATCTTGGCAAGGACCTCGGAGCTCACCGAAGGTACGTTGACGGCATTGGTCACGGTACCGTTATTGAGATAATCAGCCATCTGCTCACAGATGGCAATGGCGACATTGATCTGGGCCTCAGAGGTGGAAGCGCCAAGATGGGGGGTACAGATGAAATTAGGCAGGCTGAGCAGCGGTGTGGTCTCAAGTGAAGTCGGCTCCTTCTCAAAAACATCCAGGGCGGCGCCTCTGATCTCGCCATTCTTCAGGGCCTCGTAAAGGGCCTCCTCATCAACAACACCGCCACGGGCACAGTCGATGAACATGGCCTCCTTTTTCATGGCCTTGAACTCCTTGGTGGAGATCAGCTTTGCTGTTTCCTTGGTCAGGGGAACATGGACAGAGAAATAGTCGGAGCGCGCACAGAGCTCATCCATGCTGACCAGCTCAACACCAATTTTCTCGGCAACTTCTTTGGGCATATGGGGATCAAAGGCAAT
>JBFFNX010000301.1:0-3363 GCA_041562995.1 Desulfurivibrionaceae bacterium | reverse complement strand
GGCCCCAAGGGTGAGGTGCTCACCCAATATGACATGAAGTACACCGAGAAGACCGGGCTTATTAAGTTCGACTTCCTCGGCCTTAAGACCCTGACTGTTATTGATCGGGCCTTGAAGATTATCAAAAAGGGCCTGGATATTGATCTGGATATCTCCCAGATCCCCATGGATGATCAAAAGACCTATGACCTCCTGGTCCGCGGTGATGCCCTGGGCGTCTTTCAGCTGGAAAGCTCGGGTATGCGCCAGCTGTTAATGAAGATGAAGCCCGAGCAGTTCTCCGACCTCATCGCCCTGGTGGCCCTCTACCGCCCCGGCCCCCTGGAAAGCGGCATGGTGGATGACTTTGTCAATACCAAGCATGGCCGGATGGTGGCCTCCTACCCCCTGCCGCAGTTGGAACCCATCCTCAAGGAGACTTATGGTGTTATCGTTTACCAGGAACAGGTAATGAAGATAGCCAATGTCCTGGCTGACTACTCCCTGGGCGATGCCGATAATCTGCGGCGGGCCATGGGCAAGAAGATTGCTGAGGTCATGGAGGCGGAGCGCGCCAAGTTCATGGCCGGCGCCAAAAAATTGAACGTCGATCTCAAGAAGGCAGAGTATGTCTTTGATTTGATGGCTAAATTTGCCGGATATGGCTTTAATAAATCCCATTCAGCCGCCTATGCCTATATTTCCTACCAGACCGCCTATCTGAAGGCCCATTATCCGGCTGAGTTCATGGCGGCCCTGCTTTCCTGTGATGTCAACAATACCGATAAGGTGGTGCGCTACATCCAGGAGAGCAAGGATCATGGCCTTGATGTCTTGCCCTCTGATATCAATGAGAGTGATCAGGATTTTACCGTTATTAAGAGCGCCATCCGCTTTGGCCTGGCCGCGGTGAAGAATGTCGGCGGTGCTGCCCTCGATTCCATCATTGAGGTCCGTAATGCCACGGGCCCTTATAAATCCTTGGGGGATTTTTGTACCCGGGTCGATTCGCGCAAGGTTAACAAGAGGGTTATTGAGAGCCTGGTTAAGGCCGGTGCTTTTGACACCCTGGGCGGCAGGCGCTCGCAGATATATGCCATCATTGATCAGGCCATGGAACAGGCCCAGGCTGCCCAGCGCGATCGCGAGAGCGGCCAGATCTCCCTCTTTAGCGCCATGGCCAGCGGTACCAGCCAAAAGGCCACGGATATTCCCCTCCCTGATATCCCAGAGTGGGATGATCGCCAGCGTCTGTCCTTTGAAAAGGAGACGGTGGGCTTTTACATCACCGGCCATCCCCTGGACAACGTCAAGGATGAGCTGGCCAATGCCACGGAGTGCGCCATTATCGATCTTGCCAACAAGAGTGATGGCTCAGCCGGCCGGGTAGGGGGGCTCATCAAGGCCATGAAGAATCATAAGAGTAAAAAGGGCGATGCCATGGCCTTTCTCACCCTCGAAGATGTGACCGGCGAGGTGGAGGTGGTTGTCTTTCCCTCGGCCTATGGCCAGTGCTCCCATCTTCTGGTTGCTGATGAGCCCATCGTTATTCAGGGCCAGGTGCAAAAAGAGGAGGAGGGTGGGGCCAAGATCCTGGCGGACGAGGTGTTTAGTCTGGCTGAGGCCCTGGAACGCTACACCACCGGTGCCCGTATTCTCTTACACTCTGAGAAGGTCAGCCGTATGAAGATTGAAGAGCTGAAAACCGTTATCCATAAACATCATGGTCCCTGCCCGGTGTCGCTGATCCTCCATTTTGAAGGGCGCGGTGAGGCGGATATTGAGATTCAGAAGGATCTTACCATTATGCCCAGCCGCAGTTTCAGCAAGGGCGTCGAGGAAATCCTCGGCCCTGCCGCCCTCAGTTATTTGAAAAAACAGGCGGAACTGGTGCCGAGGAAAAATGGTAATAGTTGGCAGAAGAAGGCCTCTTAGCGCGCTCTGGAAGAGCATTTTTTATCGGTGGGGCATAGCTTACGGCATGGTTCGTCCTGCCTTTGAGGTAGGCGAGACAAAATAGGTCTGTCGTTATTCGTCATTGGCCAGACCCATAAAGCGTAATACGCGATTCTCCATCTGGGTGTAGAAAGGATTATATCGGAGACGCAGCACGTTTTTTTCAGGAATTGCGAAAACATTTTTTTCGCCTTTGATATTGATATTGCCAAGTCTGACCCGCCCAGAACCACCAAGGGGAGAGGTGCCATATATCGGATCATCAGGGGGGAAGGGCAAGGCCACGTGTGACAGGGAGCAAATCCCCAAAGGCCAGGCATAGGGGATCTGTTCCCAGCTCGTTGACGTTTGCTGCGCCTTTCTCAGGACGACCCGTAAATCATTTTGATTGGGCGTCATATTGGTGACAAGCTCAACAGCAAAGGGCAGCACTTTGCCCGCAAGACGCGCCTTGACATGTCCGCCATCGTTGGCAAGCAAACCTTTGTCATTGATCAGTTGATTCACATCATAGAGAACAAGGGTATTTGTTTGAACTGGCAGATGGATTAAAAAATCATCCATCACCCCTTCTGCCTCAACTGTTGTGTCCACCACGGATTGAAAGGCAATGGTTTTCGGGAATGACGACAACCTGTTGTTTCTCGCCATTTTCTCCAGCCGTTCCTTGACGTTGAGCGCCAAGCGGTAGGTCTGCTCACCGGCATTGACCGGGAATGAATTATATTTATAGGGATCATATTCCGGGGCGATCGACTCCCAGGCAAGCTTTCCGAGTCCGGGCAGAAAGGCAAGGCCCAGTTGGAATTTGGCCAGTATGGCCGTCGGCTGCAAGCGAAGGGCAGGGGAGATGAGAACCAGCCCCTTTATGCGGGGGACTGGTTCACCCTCAAGGGCACTTATCGCATATTCCACGGCCAGAGCCGCCCCGTTTGAATAGCCAAAAATATAGACTGGCACATCAGCCCCAACCTGCTCCCTCACTCTCCGGGCCCCTATGCGCACCGCTGCAGCCCAGTCTTGCCAATGAACATCAAGTAACTCCGCCGGAATGGTGCCATGGCCAGGCAGGCGGAGGCCAACAACCCAGAAGCCTTGGCCGTGCATTTTTTCAGCGAGAGAGCGAACGCTGTAGGGTGAATCAGTCAGCCCATGCAGCATGAGAACGCCGCCCTGAGGGTTAGCCACCGGTAACTCGAAAGTCTTGTTCCAGTTAACGGGGAAGCCGAGAGGGTCGGAACGGCTTCCTGTTCTGTAGCGATTGAAGTCGAAACGGGAACTGGTTGACGGTGCGTAAACTTTGGCGCGCAGCTCCTGAAAGAGGCGCTCCTCCAACCGCAAGTAGGCATCAAAATCAGCCACCGCATCAAGTTTTGA
This sequence comes from Desulfurivibrionaceae bacterium, assembly GCA_041562995.1. Taxonomy (GTDB): domain Bacteria; phylum Desulfobacterota; class Desulfobulbia; order Desulfobulbales; family SURF-16; genus BM506. The sequence goes on along the minus strand of JBFFNX010000301.1, from coordinate 51 downwards.
TTTTCTGAATTCCTCATCCAGGGAAACAAGATGCCATGGTTCGTTGACATG
>JBFFNX010000300.1:0-3387 GCA_041562995.1 Desulfurivibrionaceae bacterium | reverse complement strand
TCCCTTCGTCACCGCCATTGGCCGCAAAGGCGGGACCCCGGTGGCCGTGGCCATGGTCAATGCCCTGTTACGGCTGGCATAAATGACGGCCACCAGTAGAAAGCTCCGCTCCGGCTACACCACCGGTGCCTGCGCCGCAGCAGCTGCCAAGGCGGCGGCCGAGGCTTTGTTTACGGGTATTTGCCCCGACCACATCGAGATTCCCTTCCCCGATGGCAGCCGTGTTACCTTTGCGGTGAATCGTTGCCAGATTCGCCACCAGGAGGCCGAGGCCGTAATCATCAAGGATGCCGGCGACGACCCGGACGTTACCAATGGCGCTGAAATCATCGCCGTGGTGGGGAGCATGTGTGGCTGCGGCTCTGAACCCGTCGAAATCAGGGCCGGGACAGGAGTGGGCAAGGTAACCAAGCCTGGCCTGGCCCTGGAGGTGGGCCAGGATGCCATTAACCCTGTGCCCCGGAAGATGATTAAACAGGCCATAGCTGAAGTCCTTGACCGCCTGGACAGCCGCAGAGATGTCATTGTCTTTATCTCGGTGCCCAACGGCGAGGAGCTGGCCAAGAAGACCCTGAACCAACGGTTGGGGATTATCGGCGGCCTCTCCATCTTGGGCACCACCGGCATTGTCCGGCCGGTATCGGCCGATGCCTGGACCGCGACCATTGCCGCCTCCATGTCGGTGGCGAGAAAGGCGGGATTGACCGAGGTGGTCATTTCCACCGGCCGCACCTCTGAGGCTGCCGTCCAAAAGGAGCTGGCCCTGCCGGAAGAGGCCTATGCCATGATGGGCGATTATCTTGAGTACTCCCTCAAGGAGGCGACCAGACAAGGCTTTGAAAAGATTCATCTGGCCGCCATGTGGGCCAAGGTCTTGAAGGGTGCCATGCAGGTCCCCCAGACCCACGTGCGCCACGGGGCCCTTGAGGTCGATGAGGCCATCACCTTTCTCGGCACCCTTGGTTTAGAAGAACAGATAGTGGCGACCCTGCGTGGTTCCAACACGGCCCGGGAGATCTATGTTCGCCTCACAGAGCAGGGCCACGATGACATTATCAAAAAGGTATGTCTGGCCACCCAAGCTTACGGCCAAAAGGTATCTGGTCTACCAGTAACGGTATATCTGGTGGACGCTCAGGGCCGCCTGGTGCTGACTGTATAAAATGGAATTGATTGAAAAACACAGAGGCATTCTTTTCAATACCCCCTTGAGGGATACAGAGGGTTTTGTGTCTTTGTGCCTTTGTGGTGAAAGCAAAATTATTTAATGGCATATAAAACTATTCTCATAGGTATCGGCCCGGAGGGGTTGACCACAAAGACCAGTGAGCTCCTTGAACACTGTCCTGCCGTGGTGGCTTCCAGCCGCCATCGCCATCTGGTGCCTGCCGGCCATGAGATCATTGCCATTGCCCCGGTCCAGCAGACCCTGGAGCTGGTGAATGACCGTCTGCAAGCGGGCAATGTCGCCGTGCTGGCCAGCGGCGACCCGCTTTTTTTCGGGATCGGCCGCACCCTCCTGAGGACCGTGGGCCGTGACAGATTAGAGATCCACCCCGCCCTTTCCTCTGTCCAGCTGGCCTTCAGCCGTTTTAAGGAACCGTGGGATGATGCGGCCTTTGTTTCCCTGCATGGCCGGGAGGCAAGCCACATCCTGCCGCTCCTTTTGCCCCACGACAAGGTGCTGGTCTTTACCGATGGCGATAACTGTCCGGACGCCCTGTGCCGCCAGTTGCTGACAAGTTTTGCCTCTGTGGACGACGCGGAAACGCCCGACCGTTACCAGGTCATGGTGGCTGAAAATCTAGGGCAAGAGGACGAACGTCTGACCAGAGGCAGCCTGGAAGAGATCAGCAGGCAGCAGTTCAGCCCCCTCAATGTCGTCATTTTTAAACGCCAACCCAGGCCCCGGCCCTTTCGGCTCGGCCTTGAGACAGGTGATATCCAGCATAGCCGTGGCCTGATCACCAAGGACGAAGTGCGGGCCGTCACCCTCCACAAGCTCCAGCTTCCAGAACAGGGGGTGCTCTGGGACATCGGGGCCGGCAGCGGCTCTATTTCGGTGGAGGCGGCGCGCCTCTGCCCTAGCCTGATGATCTATGCGGTTGAGCGTCACCCTGATGAGATTGCCAATATCAAGGCCAATATCAGGAAATACCAAGGCCACACCATCGAGATCGTCGAAGGCATGGCCCCAGAGGCCCTGACCGGCCTGCCCGCCCCTGACCGCATCTTTATCGGCGGCAGCGGCGGCAATCTGGCAGCGATCATTAGCCATGGCACGGAGAGACTGAAACCCGGCGGAATCTTGGTGGCCAATGCCGTGCTCAGCACCACGGCAACAACTGCCCCAGCCCTCATGAAAGAACAGGGCCTGCAGGTGGATGTCTCTGCGATCAGGGTGACCAGAAAAATTGACGGAAAGGATGAAAAATTGAGCCCCATCACCATTATCAGGGGCAGGAAACAGGCAAATTTGTCAGTATAAATAACAAACTCACCACAAAGGCATTCTTTTCAATACCCCCCTGAGGGGTACAGAGGCACAAAGAAAAAAACTTTGTGCCTTTGTGGTGAAAAAAAGATCTTTAATAACGATTTAACGGAAACAGACATTGAATACATTTTATATTATCGGCACCGGCCCGGGCGATCCCGAACTCATGACCGTCAAGGCCCTGCGGACCATGGAGAACTGTGCCACCCTGGTGGCCCCCAAGGCCAAGGTCAATGGCGACTCCACCGCCCTGGGCATTGTTAGAGGCCTGATGAACCTGGACAACAAGAAGGTTGTCGAGGTCTGTTTCCCCATGCACAAGGTGCAAAACGGCAAGAGCACCCAGGAGGTGGAAAATGCCTGGAAGGAGGCGGCTCAGCTCATCCTCGCCAATCTTAAGGATGGCGATGTGGCCTTCCCCACCCTGGGCGACCCGGCCGTTTACTCCACCGGTTTTTATGTCTATGCCACCTTAAAAGAGATGGCGCCGGAGATGGAGATTAAGATCATCCCCGGCATCACAGCCATGAGCTGTTGTTCGGCCACCGGCAACCAGCCCCTTTGCCTGGGCGGCGAGATCCTCACCGTGGTGCCAGCCACCTTTGATGACCAACGTCTGCGCCAGATCATTACCAGCTGCGACTCGGTGGTACTGATGAAGGTCCATAATGTCATGCCACGCCTGATCACCCTTCTTGACGAGCTGGGCCTTATTGACAAGGCCGTGTGCTACGAACAATGCGGCATGGCCGGTCAGCAAATCCATAGCGTCCTGCGCCAGATCGCCGGCCATGACCTCCATTATTTTTCCACCATCATCATCAGGAAATAATGAATCACTCTAACCCCATATATTTTGTCGGCGCCGGCCCCGGCGACCCAGAACTTCT
>JBFFNX010000299.1:0-3392 GCA_041562995.1 Desulfurivibrionaceae bacterium | reverse complement strand
TCCGTATCTTGAAGAGATAGTTCTGGCCCTTGATATTGGCCCGGACATGGAGGGATTGATAGCCGGTGGGTTTGGGGTTGGCAATAAAATCGCGCATGGTGCGCGGGATGGGCGGAAAGGTCTGGTTGAGGATACCCAGGGTTCGATAGCAGGTCTGCAGGTCATCGACGACGATATGGATTTCCAGGGGGTTTTCAATGGCGGCAACAAGACCGCCCTCTTGGGGTCGATAATAGGCCCAGAGCCCTTTGGATTTGAGGCGGATGGAGCTGTTGATCCAGGCCGCGTCCATCTCCTTGCGCAGGGTGTCAACAATGCCGGCCTGTTCGGCCTGGCGTAATAAGCGGCGGGTGGTGACCATGATGCGCGGGCCCTGGCGCGGATATTTATAGAGCAGGGCCAAATTGTATAATTCTCGCTTGAGGCCAAAGGCCCCGAGAAGACCGGCCATCGGGGCGTAAACCCCAAGGGTTTCGTCAGAAATCTTCTGACGCTTATGCTTGGGCATGGACTCCATGGTCCGCAGATTATGGAGGCGGTCCGCCAGTTTGACCAGCATCACCTCAAGATGGGCGGCGGAGCCTGAAAAAAGTTTGCGGTGCACCAGGTTGAGGAAGGTTTGCCTATTGCCCTTGAAGTGGCTGATCTTGGTGCAGCCCTCGACAATGGCCTCCACCTTACGCCCGAAAAGCTCACCCACGAGCTCCACCGTCACCTCTTCAACATCCTCAACCGTATCGTGGAGCATGGCAGCAGCCAGGGTTTCCTGGTCGGTGACACCCAGCTCTTTGGCGAGGATCATGGCCACCATGCAGGGATGGCTGACATAGGCTTCGCCGGACTTGCGCCGTTGGTCCTGATGGGCATCGACCGCAAAGGAGAAGGCCTTCCAGAAGAGATGGGCCTGCTTATTATCCTGCCCTCCCAGAATAGCCTCCATCTCCTGGCTGTATGCTGCTATGTCAAATGATTGTTGCCCCATGCACTCCTCAAGAATTTAGGTGGAATCTTTTATCTTACACAACTGTTTGCTTTTGACAACAGCTTGTTGAAGCCTGACTCCAAGGAGGCGTCAATGGGCCGATAATATTTTGGTTTTCTTGGAAAAGGCGAGTAGTCGTGTCAGCCCTGGTTTATTTTGACTCGAGAGCGTTTTTAAGTAGTATAAGGGAAAGAGTTTACAAATATCTAGTAGTGTTGCCTTCAACCATCAGCCGGAATCTCTGAAGAGATGGCGATGATTCACCATAAAGAGGAAGCCCATGGCCCGTCGTAGCAAAAGAGAGAAATTTAAAAAAAGAAAGGCGGAGCACCACGCCCGTCCCCAGTCCGGGCGGCGCGACAAGCAGCCTCTTGTTGATACGGAACCGGATCGCATTGTCGCGGCCATCCACCGCCGCGGCGGGGTGGCCGATTCAAAAGAGATCTTCGCTGACCTTGATTGGCCCCGTTCTGGCCGCCGTGATCTCTATCTTCTCTTGGACGCCCTGGTGAAACAGCGGGTGCTTGTTGATGCCGGCGACAAGTCCTATGGTCTCAATGCCAAGGAATTTGTCGAAGGCACCCTGGTGGTGAACCCCAAGGGCTTTGGTTTTGTCACCCTGACTGCGGCTGATCGGCCCAAGGATGAGAAGGATGTTTTTGTCCCCGGTCGTTTCCTGGGCAGCGCCATGCATGGCGATACGGTTCTGCTACAGATGGTCGGTGGCAGCCGTGGCCGGCGAGAGGGCCGGGTGGTTGCCGTGGTTAAACGGGGCCTCGACCACCTGGTGGGCATTATCGTGGATGGTGTGGTTACCCCTGATGACAGTCGTCTGATGCTCACCGTGAACATCGAGGCCGAAGGAAGTTTGGCTGCCAAGAATGGCGATGCTGTCATGGTTGCCCTGGATGAATTTCGGGCCGAAAGCCGTTCCGCCACCGGGCGGGTGGTTGAAGTCCTTGGTGACCCCGGATCTGCCAAGGTGCAGATGGAGATGGTCATCCGCAATTTTGAACTGCCCCATGAGTTTTCCGACGAGGTGAAAGACCAGGTTGCCAAGATCAGTGCCAAGGTTGAGGTGGGGGAGGGGCGTGAAGATCTGCGCGACATCTTCCACGTTACCATTGATGGCGAGACCGCCCGCGATTTTGATGATGCGGTCAGTGTTGAGAAACAAAAAAAGGGCTTTCGTCTCTATGTTTCCATCGCCGATGTCAGCCATTATGTGGTGCCGGGTAGCCCTCTGGATAAAGAGGCGTATCTGCGCGGCACCAGTGTCTATTTCCCGGCCGGTGTTCTGCCCATGCTGCCGGAGCGTCTGTCTAACGGTTTGTGCAGCCTTAACCCTAATGAGGATCGCTACGCCTTTACCGCCATTCTCGATTTTGATGACAGCGGTAAAAGGGTGAAGAGCCGTTTCTGCCGTTCCGTGATCAAGAGTCGATTTCGCCTCACCTACAACCGGGTCTGGGAGATTATCCAGGGTAATCTTGGCGAGGAAGGTGATGAGGAACTCAAGGGGCCGGTGGACATCATGGCTCAACTCGGCATCTTGCTGGGCAAGAGGCGCATGGGTCGAGGAGCCATTGGTTTCGAGTTGCCTGAGGTCGAGATTGTTGTCGGCGATGATGACCGGGTTGAGGCCCTCTATAAAAGGGAGCGCAATCAGGCCCATAGGCTGATTGAAGAATTTATGCTGGCCGCCAATGAGGCCGTGGCTTACGCCATGGGCCGCGCTGAGATGGGTATCCTGTACAGGATCCATGAGGCCCCTGATCCGCTGAAGGTAGAGGAGTTTGCCGATTTTGCCCACTCGTTCCTGGGCCCGCTTCCCAAGGCGGCCAGTTCGCCGCAATGGTTCAATACGGTGCTTGCCAAGGCTGAGGGCACCCCTAAGGAATATATGGTTAACAACCTGTTGCTCAGGGTCATGAAACAGGCCTGCTACAGCCCCGAGAATGTCGGCCATTTCGGTCTGGCGGCCTCTGATTATTGTCATTTTACCTCACCCATCCGCCGCTACCCGGATCTTCAGGTCCATCGGGCCCTGGCCAGCTGGCTGACTGGAACCAAGCAGTCTGCCAAGGCCAAGGAGAGTCTCGTTGATGCCGGTGATTTTCTGTCAAAGAGGGAGCGGGTTGCCGTGGATGCTGAACGGCAGATGGCCAATCGCCTCAAGGCCCAATATATGGCCAAGCATATAGGGAGCATCTTCCCGGGCATCATCTCCGGGGTCACGGAGTGGGGTCTTTTTATTGAGCTTGATGAGCTGATGGTCAGTGGCGCTATCGCCTTAACCGATATGACGGGTGATTATTACGTCCTGGAAGAGAAGATGCATCGCCTGGTGGGCAAGCGAACCGGTAAACGCTACCAGCTCGGGGATTTGGTGATCGTGCGGGTGGCCAGT
>JBFFNX010000298.1:0-3392 GCA_041562995.1 Desulfurivibrionaceae bacterium | reverse complement strand
GATTTTGTTGCCATTATGGATGCCGACGCTACCTATGGCAGAATCTACAAGACAGGCAGCGTGGTCATCGGTATCATTGTTCATTCCGACTGCGTGCTGGCCGGACACGGACCGGGCGCCATGGTTGCCATGGCCTCCAAGGATGGCCTGATTGTCCCGAAAATTGACGCCAAGGCCAACCTGAGCAAATACTTCAAAAAACTTTAATACTTTCCTGAGAAATATCATTATGGACGACAGACAGCGCTTAAAGGCAATCCTCCTTGAAAAATCATACCGCAAGGGCACCTTCACCCTTTCTTCCGGCCGGGAATCTGATTTTTATATCGATGTCAAACAGACCAGCCTCGATGCCGAGGGAGCCCTGCTCTGCGGCAAGCTGATCTTTGAGTTGATCAGCAAGCATCCCGAAGAGATAGGTGCGGTGGGCGGTATGACCTTAGGGGCAGATCCCCTGGTGACGGCGGCGTCCATAGCAAGCTTCCTTGACGGCAAGAATCCTATTCCGGCTTTTATCGTCAGAAAGGAGGCCAAGGGCCACGGCACCGGCCAGTTTCTTGAGGGCCAGAAAAATATGCCGGCCGGCTGCAAGGTAACCTTGCTTGAAGACGTGGTCACCACCGGTGGCACCCTCATCCAGGTCATTGACCGGGTAGAGGCCCAGGGCTTCAAGGTGGTCCAGATTATCACCGTGGTGGATCGGGAGGAGGGAGGCGCTGAGACCCTTGCCGAACGGGGTTTTGCCCTGGAGGCCATTTTCACCCGCAGCCAGCTTTTGGCCGACTAATTGGATAGCAGAGCAAGAGTATGCGAGAAAGCAATGGCAATGAAAAATTGCCCTCCAAATGCTGTAAGGTCGTGATGGAATGAAGTGCCGAGAATGTGGCGGAACATTAGAGGTGGCCCGCTCCTGCCGGCGGGTGCGGATGCGCTGCACCTCCTGTGGCAAAGAATACCAAATCCACGAGGTGGCGGCCGATCTTGACGACAAGACGGTGGCCATCCTGGAGCGGTACACGGCCATTATCTACGATTAGGGCCCGGCAACGCCGGTGTTTCCCTACACGCATTACCAGTCCAGCCGAAAACTATTATCCAGGGCACTGACCTTGGCAAGCTTCACCTTGACCATATCCCCGGCCTCGACATGGGGACCTTGGCCGACTGGCAGATCGCCCTCCAGGAGGATATCGGTGAGCACCACCTGCACCCGCCGGACCTGGATATCAAGGACCAGGGCGTCCATGGAATTTCCCACCCCGACACTCTCCTCAAGATAGCGCAGTAACCAGTAGCGCTGGCGCTGGCTCCGTACCCGGTTGGCCCGGCCTACCCCATGCAGGATATTGCCAACAAAGCCCTTGCAGTCCTTTTCCGTAAAGGGCGTGCCCTTGCGGCTGATGATGCCGACGAGCTGATGCTGCATGACCAGATCAAGAAAGCGGCGGATGGGCGAGGTCACGGTGGTATAACAATCCGCCCCCACACCGCTATGCGACTTGGCCGTGGTCAAAAGATTGCCCCGGGACAGGCAGCGGCGCTGCCGGAAATTGAGAAAGAGATCCCGCTGCAGGCCTTCAAAAAGACGCTGGCGGGGCGGATCCTGACTGCGGTAGATTCCGGGCTCCATCCGGCTTGAGACATACTGGGCCCCCAGAACATTGGCCAACACCATGAATTCGGCCACCAGGGTGCGTGACAGGCTGTCTGAATCGGCCAAAGTCACCTCCACCTTGTCGCCAACCCTGATATTCACATCAGGAACGGGCATCACCACCGCGCCAGCTGCCACCCGCCGTTGCAGGAGTTTCTGGCCAAGATCGGTGAGGACAACAATCTCCTCATCGCTCTTCTGCTCTGCCATCTCCAAGGCCTCAACATAGCTCAGCCGACGTTTAACATTGACCACACTGCGCACAATGCGGGAATTGACCACCTCACCCTCCGGTGTCAACTCCACCAAGGTGGAGACGGCTGGCCGATCCACCCCGGCAATAAGGCTGCAGCCATTTTCCGACAGGCTATGGGGCAACATGGGGATCTGACGATCGGCCATATAGGTGGAGGTCGCCCGCTCGCGGGCCGTATCAAAAAGCAGTTCCCCGGGCCGGACATAATGACTGACATCGGCGATATGGATGCCCACCAAAAAATTGTCCCCCTTTCTTTCAAGGTGGAGGGCATCATCAAGGTCACGGGTGGATACCGCATCGATGGTGAGCAGGGGCTTATCGCGTAAATCCAGGCGGCCCGCATCAAAGAAATCGTGGCGCTGCTCTTGAACAGCAAGGGCTTGCTCTTCTTCAGCTTCGGAAAAATCAGTGGGCAGATCTGATTTCAACAGGGGAATGTTCTCATCCTTATGCCAGACACCGGCCCTGACCAGGATATGGAAGGGATCATTGGGCCGTACGAGGTTGGCCCTTTTCAAGAGCTCACGGCTGGTTGCCGCGTCCTTGGCATCATTGCCCTGGAGATAGAAGGCCTCCACCATCTCCAGACAGAGCTCACGCTCTGGCCAGACATAGCCGCCGTTCCCAGCATAGATTTCCTGCAGACCCAAGGCACCTTTTTCCAGGAGCGCCTCTTTCTCCTGTTCTTTGTAGACCATGACCTGGAGCTGCTCCACCATCTCCGGGGAGTGAACGTGCACCTTGCCCTCTTTATATTTGAAGTAGAACTTGTCGGCAAAAACGCAGCGCACAAAGGCAGCGACATGATCATCGGTGGCGTTTTCGGCAAAGGCAAGCTCGGCAAAAAAAAGGGCGGGAAAGGCGGCTTGCTCCTCGTCCACCGCAAGCTCCCATATCTCCTGAAGATTAATGGGCTCCATCAAGGCCTGGCGGCGGGCCGCTGTTTCCTGGAGCAGGGCCATGGCGTCCTCGCGGCTGGCGGCACTGAACCTCTTGTCGGAAAGATGGACAATGCGGGCGATGGGCAGCTTCATTTCCCGGCCATTTTGATTCATGACCCGTAAACGCTTGCCCTCTTCCTCCTGGACCAAGGCACAGATAAATTTACCCTGATCAACATATTCAACGATTTTTCCCAGCACGTTCTTCCCGTTAACTCGTTTCTCTTATTTCAGTCACAGTACATCAGGGTTCCCTGCACGCTTGCGGGAAATGGTGACAAATGGTAGTTTGACTTGAGAAATCAGGATGTACCAACTATCTCCCCCTTTGTCACTGTGAAACCTCCCCATGAATACCCTTGAAGAAAATGTCAAAACCGGCGTCGTTGCCTTGGTTGGCCCACCTAATGTCGGCAAGTCCACCCTGCTCAACACCCTGCTGGGCCAGAAAATATCCATCGTCTCCCCCAAGGCCCAGACCACAAGGAACAGAATCCTGGGCATTGTAAACGGTGAAGACTACCAGATCCTTCTTCTC